>CAIJGS010000210.1 GCA_903820285.1 uncultured Verrucomicrobia subdivision 3 bacterium
CGGTTAAAACCAGGGCTAAATTTTGGAATGCTTATGGCTAAAGCAATCCCCGGATGGGATGAAGGAGAGGGATTTAGGTTAACAAAGCGCGTGCCAGTCACGCGCAGGTATACAAACGGTGTGACTGCCACGATAACCTTGCCTCGCTGACAGGCAAAACAAGTCAAACATAAGACGTTCAAAATTATCCCACTAAACTTCAATCCTTAAAGAAGGAAAGCAGCACTAAATCCCGGGTGCAAACCGTTTTGGTACGCAGCATTTCGTCCGCTTTGAGGGCATTTGTTGGCCGTGCTGACGGACTGTCGGCAACTATATGCATAGCGGTTGCTGACTGCCGGCAACGTTTTGCTCGCGGAACTGCCCCGGTTCTGACTATGCAGCCAAGGCAATACGATACCTTGCCGTTCAGGACGGCCCTCGGTTACTGCTGACATCTCGCGGCGGGTCATTCATTAAAGCGGTTTGCCAGCTGATGCCCCGGCAAAACATTGGCTGAAAACAGTTTCGGGTTTTGACCAAGGCGGCGGCTTTGATATAAGATACGGCAAAGCGCATCAGCGCCAGAAAATCTGTGGCTGCCTTGGAGCAAAATCTTGATCCGTTGCCGTATCATGTGGAGTTGAGGGATTGCCTCAAATCGCAGGAGCGGGAACTATGGAATTGGTTCGCTTCCGCCCGGGCGCAGGCGGATTACACGGAAAATCTCCGGCTAGAACTGCTCAAGTCCACCTACCGGCTGGATGCTGACGGGCATCCGGAACTCTACCTAAGCGTTGAAGCGGCGAAAGACCGGCTGCAGCTCGACATTCCCGTAACGCTGTATCAGGCGCAAAACAGTCCCCAAGCCAATGCCGCGTTATATTTTATGCCGGGCGAAGGCCATATCGTCTTTTCCGGGGCGCTGCTGACCCAGCTGGATGCCGACGAGATTAAAGCCGTCATCGGACACGAGCTGGCGCATCACCAACTTTGGGGGAGCGCGGGAGGGGAATTCCACATTGCCGACCGGCTTATCCAGGCGGTCGCGAATGATCCGCGCGCAGCCAACAGCCATGAGCAGTCTGCCCGGCGCTACCAGCTCTATACCGAAATATTTGCCGATCGCGGGTCGCTTTGCGTCATCGGCCAGTTGAATCCGGTTGTGGCCGGGCTGGTGAAAATCCAGACCGGACTGAGTCAGGTCAGCGCGACGAGCTACCTGCGACAGGCCGAGGAAATATTCAGCCAAGGCAATATTGCGACCGAAGGAATGACACACCCGGAAGCGTTTATCCGCGCGCGGGCCCTGGCGCTATGGCATGAGCACGGGACGACGGCTACGGCCCGCATCAGCAACATGATCGAAGAATCCATGAAGCTGGAGGAACTGGACCTAATCGGCCAGGCCCGGCTGACTCGCCACACTCGCCGTTTTCTGGAATGCCTCCTGCAGCCCAAATGGTTTCAAACTCCCGCCACACTCGGCCACGCAAAATTGTTCTTCGCTGACTTCCAGCCGGGCAAAGCCGTCGTCGACTCCGCCTTGGCCGACTTTAAATTCAGCGACCCGAAGCTGCGCGAATATTTTTGCTACCTGCTGCTGGACTTCGCCACCGCCGATCCCGAACTCGACGACATGCCGCTGGTGGCCGCCCTTGATCTGAGCCGCAAACTGGAAATGGATGCCCAGTTTGAGAAACTCGCGGCCAAGGAACTCAAGCTGAAGATCCGCGATGTGCGCAAACTCAAGGATCAGGCCGCCGAACTGCTGGCCCGGACGGAGGCGACGGCATGAGCGGGCAGCAAGAATCTCCATTTCTCCGGTTCCTTGAGGCGGGTATCGCCAGGGGCGGCTTTGAGACTGACGACGTCCTGTCCGCCCTGCTGCCGCTGAGCAAGCAAGTGCTGGCCGCGCACGCTGCCGGCAAGATCGCCCCGCTGGAAAGCGTCGCTGATCTCCGCGTCAGCGAGGCCGGGCATCTGCTGTTTGCGCCCGAGAAGCTGAAATCACCGGCAAAAAATTCCGGCAAGGTGGAAGAATTTCAAGTCTCACTAAGCCGGGCGGTGGAAGTGGTGGCCGTATCACAGCGAACTGCTGATATTGACCAAGCATCCCTGACGGTCTCCGATCTCGGGGTTGCCGCCGACGGCAGCACCATCACCAAGCCGGTCTATCTGCCAAATTACCGCTCGTGGGAACATGCCGTCGGCCATCACGATGAGCTGACCGACATTTTCTCGCTCGGCATGTTGCTGGCCAGCCTCGCATGCGGACTGGATTTTTCGGACCCGGACGAACTGGAGCTATTCACAGTCAATCGGACGAATCTTTTCGGGGTCAACCGCCGGCTGAATCCGGTGCTCGCCTCCGTCATCGTGCAGATGACGGAACTGAACCGCCACCGGCGCGCGCCCGATCTCGCCCAGATGATTTCACGGCTGGAAAAGTACCGCGAACAATCGCCCGATTTTGCCGCCAATATTTTTCACCAGCCAGAATTCAAAGCCTCGCCGCTGGCGGGCAAGCGGCGGCTGATTCAATCCCAGCTACGCGACCGGCTGTTTGAAATCTCCCGGCGCAACCGGCTCATTTATTTCAAGCCGGCGCTGCAGACATTGAATCTGACCGTCGCCTCCGTGCCGATATTGCTGGATTACCGGAACATCAAGCTGGAGCAGCTCTTCGTTTGGCATCCAACGCTGGCGGCCGCCGTGACCGAGGGAGCGCCTCTCTCGCTGGGCAAATACCTGCGATTTGAGGACGCGCCCTATATCTCGGGTGTGCTCGACAAGATCATCAGCGAAGCCCGGCGCGACCGGGCGGAATATGGTTTTGCCCAGCTGCGGCTCGTGCTGTGCTTCCTGCGCTGGAATAATCTGAAGGAAGAAAAGAACGAGCGCATCCATTCGCCGCTGCTGCTCCTCCCGGTGGAGCTCAACAAGCGGAAGGGGGTGCGCGACAACTATGTTCTCGAGCCGGGCACCAGCGAAGCCGAGGTGAATCCGGCCCTGCGGCATCACCTGAAAGAACTCTACAATCTCAACCTGCCGGAGTTTGTGGATTTGAAGGAAACGTCGCTCGGCCAGTTCTTCGAGGCCCTTAAGGCGCAGATTCAGGCGAGCGAGCCGGGCGTGAACCTCAATCTGATTGACCGGCCGCAGATTGAACTCATTCACGAGAAGGCGCGGCAGCGGGTGGGTCAATACCGCCGGCGGATGAAAATCCGGGCCCGCAAACAAAAGGTCGAGGCCAAGCCGGACTATAGCTACGACCGCGAGCGCTTTCGCCCGCTGGGCCTGCAACTGTTTCTGGATAAAGTGCGGCCCTCGCCCTTGCCGATGCGGGATGTGGCGGGCGCGGCACCGCAGCCGCGGCTGCCGCATATTGTCGATCCCCATGCCCCGGCGGAGGACGGCAAGGTGCTGGAAACGGAACGCCAGATGTTTGCCCTGCGCGACGGCCAAAACCAAAATCCCTATGCGTGGGATTTCGACCTGTGCAGCCTGACCCTGGGCAATTTCAACTACCGCAAGATGACGCTGGTGCGCGATTACGCAAAGCTCATCGAGACGGATCTGGCCAGCAACTCATTTGACGCCATCTTTTCGCTGGTGCCCAAGCCTCCCGAGGAAGCCCCGCCCCCGCCGCTGGAGCTGGCCGATCAGCATCTCGTCATCGCATGCGACGCCACGCAGGCGTCGGCCATTGCGCGTGCCCGCGCCGGCGGCAGCTATATCATCCAGGGCCCGCCCGGCACGGGTAAATCACAGACCATCACCAACCTGATCGCCGACTATGTTGCGCGCGGAAAACGGGTGCTCTTTGTGTGCGAAAAGCGCGCGGCGATCGACGTTGTTTTCCATCGCCTGCGGCAGCAGGGCCTCGATGAACTGTGTTGTCTGATTCACGATTCGCAGACCGACAAGAAGGCCTTTATCCAGAATCTCAAGCAGACCTACGAGAAGTTTCTGAGCCAAGCCGGCTTGGATTCCGAGGCGGAACGTATGCGGGCGGCCACCCTGCGCTCGATGGAACAAGACCTGGCCACCCTGCGCCGCTTTTCCGGCGTGATGAGTCAGCCCCATCAGCAAGCCGGCGTGGCTATTCGTTCCCTGTTGCTTCGGCTGGTGGAATTACGTGGCCGGGCGGTGGAGCTGGCCCCCGAAATCGAGGATCTGCTGCCGGGCTATCCGCTCTGGTTGCAGCACGGCGGTGTAATAAACCGCTTGCGGGCGGCGCTGGCCGACCTCGGCGAGAGCGAGCGGTGCTTTTCCCGGCATCCGCTGCGCTGGCTGGGCAAAGGCGTCCTGCAGGCCGACCGGCCGCTGGAAACTCTGGCGAAGCACCTGAATCAAGCCGAGGATTTGCTGGACGGCATTGAAAGCGCGCTCGAACTGTCAGGCCTGCCCGACGAACTGTGGGATACCATTGGCGAGATTGAGGTGATCCTTGCTTTCGCGGTTCGCGTCCGTCCCCTGGCGGAACGCAATCTGCTCGGAGTGCTGACCCATGGGCCGGCCGAACAAACCTTCAACGCGCTGGCCGCCGACTTGGACGCGAAAGCCAGAGCTTTCCATGAGGCCAATGCCAAGACCGCCGGGTGGCGAGAGCCCTTGTCACCGGATGACACGGACAACGCGCTGGCCCAGGCGCAGGCATTTGAGAAATCAGTCTTTCGTTTCCTCCAGCCGGCTTTCTGGCGGCTCAAGAAAACCCTGGCGGCGCGCTACGATTTTTCCCAGCACGCCATTGCCCCCAGCTGGAGCAAAATTCTGGGCGAGCTGTCTGCCCGCCACCAGACGCTGGGCGCCTGGGAAACCTTGCGCGCCCGCGCGGCGGCCGAATGGCGCGTGGACGATGTGCCGGCCTTTCAGACGCAGGTCGCCGAGTTGAGGGCAGATGCATGTTTGGCACACCCGTCGGTCAAAGCCTTGCTTGATCTGCTCGGCAAATCAGCAGCCGCACCGGCGCTGCTGGAAAATCTGACGGCCATCCAGCCGGAATTTGGCGAACTCGACCGCACCCTCCGCTTCCTGCTGGCCGAGCACGAACAGTTTGCCTTTCCCGAACTGGCCGGGGTGCTGGCCAGGCTGCGCGAACAAACCGGCGCGTTGGCCGAGCTGGCCCCCATTCTGGCCGAGCTGGCGGACCTGCCTGAATCATTCGGGCACGCGTTGCGGCATGCGCCCGTGCCGCTGGATGAATTCGAAGGAGCCTCCGGACACAAGAGCCTCAACCGTGTCTACCGCGAAGACCGGGCCGTAAGCCGTTTCGAGGGGCGGACATTGGCGCGCAAGATGGAGCAGCTGGATAAGCATTACCGGGACTGGCTCGGGCTTAACGCCCGGTGCCTGCGGATGGCGGTCCGGCAACAGTTTCTGGAGCATGTCGGCATCTCGTCGCTGCCGGCCGCACAACTGCAGCCGGAGCAGAAGGCTTTCAAAAAGTCCTACGCCGCCGGGCGGCGCGAACTGGAGCATGAATTTGCCAAGACCATGCGCTACAAATCGATCCGCGACCTTGCAGCCGGCGACACCGGGCAGGTCATCCAGGATCTAAAACCCATCTGGCTGATGAGCCCGCTGAGCGTGTCCGACACGCTGCCCCTCGACCCGGATCTGTTTGACGTGGTCATCTTCGACGAGGCCAGCCAGATTCCGCTGGAAGAATCCATTCCGGCGATCTACCGGTCGCATCAAGCAATCGTGGTGGGCGATGAGATGCAGCTGCCGCCGACCACCTTTTTCGCCGGTGCCCGCACTGAGGATGAAAGCGTGGTTTTCGAGGAAGACGGGGAACGCATCGAGATGGATTTGGACTCCGACAGCTTCCTCAACCAATCGGCCCAGAATCTGCCCTCCACCCTCCTGGCGTGGCACTACCGCAGCCGCTACGAATCGCTGATCAGCTTTTCCAATGCCGCGTTTTACAGTGGCAACCTTTACACCATCCCCGACCGTCAGCGGGCCATGGCCGGCCGGCCGGAGCTGATCGTCACGGAAAACGGGCAGGGAGCTGCCAACGTGGATGCCTTGCTAGCCCGCAGCCTCAGCTTTCACTCCATGGAGAATGGCCTCTACGAGGACCGCCGCAATCAGAACGAAGCCGCCTACATCGCCCAGCTGGTTCGGGCCATTCTCCGGCGGGACACGAAAATGAGCCTCGGCTTGGTGGCATTCTCCGAGGCGCAGCAGGGCGAACTCGAAAGCGCCTTGGGCCAGCTGGCCGAGGAAGATAGCGCGTTTGCGGCGCTGCTGGAGACCGAATATGTGCGGGAAGAAAATGATGTGTTCTGTGGCCTGTTCGTGAAGAATTTGGAGAACGTCCAGGGTGACGAGCGAGACATAATCATCATGAGCGTATGCTATGGCCACGATGCCAATGGCCGGATGCTGATGAACTTCGGCCCCATCAACCAGCGCGGGGGTGAAAAGCGGTTGAATGTAATCTTCTCCCGGGCCAAACACCACATGGCAATCGTGAGTTCGATCCGGCATCAGGACATCACCAACGACTACAACGATGGCGCCAACAGTCTGAAAAATTTCCTCCACTATGCCGAAGCCGTATCCCAGGGCGATGAAGCTACCGCCCGGCGGGTCTTGGAAAATCTAAACCCGCTAAGCCGCAAAGCGCTCGCGCCAGCCGGTGAGAATGACGCCGTTGTGGAAAAACTGGCGGCGGCGCTGCGCGAGCGCGGCTACGCGGTGGACCTGAAAGTTGGCCAGTCGAAGTTCCGCTGCGATCTCGCTGTCCGCCGCACCCCGGACAGCCTTTATCAACTCGGTATCCTCGTGGATACGGAAGCCCACTACGCGAATCCTAACCTGCTGGACCGCTACCTGATGCAGCCGACCATCCTGCGCGCCTTCGGCTGGCGCTTTGCACTGGTGCTGACGAAGGACTGGTATCACAACCCGGAGGATGTTCTGGCCCGCTTGGAGAAATTATTAAAAGATGAGAAAGCCGATGAAAGCGCGGCCGCAGAACCTGAGCCCACGGTTGATCCCCAGCCCGTGGCCATCGTTCAGCCCGCTGAACCAGCCAGCCCGTCGTCACCGCCGGCACCATCACCAGCCCCACCCCCGGTCACGGACTCACCGGCTACGGTCCGCCACTTTGAGTTTGTGTCCGACAGCTCCCGGAAATTTTGGGAGATCGCCCTGGCTGGCAATGCGTTCACCGTCCGCTTTGGCCGCATCGGAACGGCTGGACAATCACAGAGCAAGTCGTTCCCGGATGCCGATAAGGCAAAGATTGAAGCTGGCAAGCTGATTGCCGAGAAAGTAAAGAAAGGCTACGTGGAGAAAGCCAGGTCGTGATGAGCGCACCAGCTCCCACAATGGATCAGGAAAATTGAGTTTAGAATGGCATAAACGAAAGTTCCTCTACCCGCCTTCCTCATTGTCTGTTTATTTTCTGCCAGAAATATGACAAACACCCGTAAAATCGCTGAACTCTCCAGGCAAGAGCTTTACGAACTCATTTGGTCTTTGCCTGCCATCAAGGTAGCTGCCAACTTTGGCATTTCGGATGTGGCCGTTCATAAACGCTGCATCAAATTGCAGGTGCCACGCCCGACGCGTGGATATTGGGCCAAGGTGGCTGCCGGACAAAAACCGCATAAAAAGCCATTGCCTCCAACCGCAGATGAAGTTTTTGCAAAGCTGGTGCGGCGGCCGATCGGGAAGGCCCTGTCACTGCCGGAGGCGGGAGTGCCATTACATCCGGTCGCTGCCGAATTGCTGCAGGCGATTGTCAAAGCCAAGCTGGACTCACAAAAACGAGCGAGAATTAGTGCCCGGACTTTGCCCGAGGTTGTGATCTCCAAGAATCTGGCTGATCGCGTGGCAAAGGCATTTCACGTAATCTTAACCGGGCTTGAACCGCTGGGAATACTCTTTCAAAAATCATTAAGCACATCTCAAATCGGCTATTTCAAGCGCGGCCAAGACCGGCTTTACTGTTACCTCGAAGAAACGCGCGTCGACATGTTTGGCACAGAGCGGCGGGTTCAATGGTGGAGCTCACAGGAATGCGGGCTTCCATCGGGCCGGCTGATTTTCTCGTTTAAGACAGCAATTTACGGAAACAACGAAGAGAAACAATGGGCCGAAACGAGACGGGTCTCATTGGAAAAGGTGCTTGCTCGAATCGTATCAGGCATAAGGCAGCATTTCCTGGATATGCAAAAGAAGCATATTCAGGAGGCAATCGAAAATAAAATACGCCAGGCAGAGTACGAACAACGCTTCCGTGAATGGCAGGCGGCAGAGGAAATCCGAAAGCAGACAGAGAGGGAACAGAAGCATGTTGAGGCTCTGAAATCAGTGATCGATACACGCCGGCGGGATCTGATAAACGCGGCGGAGTGGTGGGGCGTGAGTCATTCAGTGAAAAGGTATATCGACGATTGCGAAAGCAGATGGAAAGCTGCTGCGGGTGAATTGACATCCGACCAGACGGCCTGGCTGTCGTGGGCCAACGAAATTGCCTGTTCCCTGTCGCCGTTTTCAGTTGGGTATCCGGACGCCTTGCAGCACGGGGCTTTTGACCCAACAAGCATTCCATTTGGCGGACCTTACCCGTCCGCTCGGAATTTTGCCAAAACCCCATCATTGCCCATCATTCAGTGCTCATAAACTCAACGTCCACATAGGGTCAATTGGCATGCTGCAAACGACTGTTTCAGCAAGTGGAACATTCGCCAAGAGGAAATACACCCTCCGATTGGATGCATCCGCGTATCGCAACGACAAAAACGCGCATCCCCAGCTCTTCTATGAGTCGTAAACCTTCACAGATAACGACCGGTCAAATAGTGAATGTACTCACTATGCTCTGGTTCGAGGGTTTTGGCCATCTGACAGATTAATTCTTGATAGCTGAGTGAATGAAACATGATTCGGTCCTTCTTTGCATAGGCTGAAAACGTATCGACCTCTTGCCGATGGGAAGCCCCATCTAACCCAAGCACATCATACCATAAATATAGTAATCTGAACCCATCGAGTCCGAATTTCCTCTTAAGGCCTAGAATATGCTTAATTAGCTGGGCGGCATGCAGATATTTAAATTCGTCATCCGCTGGGCTGATGTCTTCCGCGAGTTGTCGAAGATTCGGCATATCAGCCCAAAGTGTTTCGCACTGTTCTAAATACTTGGGCTTTATTCCTTGATGCCCACGCGCGTCATAGGCTTCCCTGAATTTGCACTCAATTGCCAATACCTTAATTTTTGATTCTGGACTATTGTGTATCACTACATCAAGGTTGGGGTGCTTGGCGAAACCGTCGTTGATGGGAAATTTCTCTTCAAATGAGAAATGACTGGCGGCACGGGAACCCTGCTTGCAAAGACCGCAGGCGGCGGCGATGGCTGGGGCATCATTAACTGAATCCCAATATTGGAATACGTTTATCCCCAATGCCGAAGATGAGTAAATGGCCTGTAGCTTACCAGGGTGTTCCCCCGCCCCTAGTTCATTGCCGTCTCCTTTATTAAGCGAGTCCCTCAATTTTTCAGAAAGTGGTAGAAATAAATTGTCGTCATGGCAAGAGACATACGCAGGTTTCCCCCGCACCCCTTGGCTGCCAACCAAATTAAAACCGCGACTTCTCGCCCATTCAGTTTGTTTGTTCAAAATATAATTAAATCCGTTCATAATTTTGTCATGGGCTGTAACTGATAATTGGTTTTAGCATTTTATTGGAATAGCCCGGTCATCAAAGAAACGTAATAAATTGTAATCTTTCTTGTCCGTGACAGCGAGCCTGCCTAATCCATGTTGCTCTGTCCAGTCCTGAATAGGCAATATGCTTTCAGGGTCGTTAGCCCGGGCGGTGAAGATTTTTACGGTTACCCCGGCTGCTAGCAAGCTCTTGACCGTCGCGATCATATTGGGAATCGGTTGGCCTAGCGGATAGGGGGGTGGGCCGTGGACTTGGGCGTGGTTGCTCGATATTGTGCCGTCAAAGTCAAAGCCGACCCAACAGGTTTGGGGAACAAAGACTGGAGGTTGGCCGGGGACGAATTCCACCCAAACTCCAGAATTATTCCGGGCATCTATACCTGGATGAGTATTCAGCGCGCCCATGATTTATGTTTGGACCGGAAAAATTCGATCGTGATGCCAGTGCGGTCAATTCCAGCGCTACAATGAATCAGCCAGGGACGCGGCAAATTGGTGAGGGTCTTCTGGATCAGCTTCAACTCTGATTGTGTGACGGGAGGCTCCTGATAATCCGGAATGGGTATATGGGCTATGGCAAAGCCTTGCTGCCGGTAAACCTCCAGCAGCTTGATCTGGTTGGCTCCATAATACTCATCCAACTCGGCTTGTGACAACAGGCAGATAATCGAGCGGATTTTCATGCCTTTCACTTGATCCAGCCATTTGCGGACGCCAGCCAAGGTGGGCGTTTCATCGTGGTAGCAAGGCCGGCAACTACGGGCCAGAACCCGCTCGAAAACCCATTGCAAATTGAAGTCATTCATCGCTACTTCCTACAATAGATTCTGCCATGGTGCAAAACAAGGGCTGCATTTGGGGACACTACATGTCCAAGTGTCAATCAATGTCCCCAAAGCCTTCCGTGGAAACACGCGGAACGCAGGGCCACCATGAACCGACATTATACATTTCATCCGCAATCTGCTGTTGCTGCCTGTCAGGCTAGTTTGGGACATTTCCCTGATTCTCGTCACCTTCTTGCTGACCTTTGGCACCTACTGTTGGTTATTGGAAACGGTAGACTTTACAATGCGCTGCGGCATCAGATCGGGCTGGATCCCAACCTTTCCCCAAGACGCCCGCTGCTGGCGGCATTTTGGTGGCTGCGCCAGGCTCATTTATTGTCGCTAGGCGTTGAAATAGACCAGCCCGGAGCCCAAAGAACGCGAAATAAAGAACTCCGCTGGACTGATCGGCTCACAAATTTCCAGCCAAATACTGACGATTCAGTGGTTCGTGGCGGTTAAAGTGAACCTGCTGAACCAGACCTATTAAACAAAGCATAATTTTTACTTTCGGTGACGCTGGAGACCTGAGTACTCCCTTCCGTCTGCTGCCTGAGCAGTGGGCCGTCACCCGATACAGCCGAGGCAACAAACCGTTACCTCCCATACAATACAACAAACAGTAGCGGGCTAGTAATCATGAAAACAAACAAAGTATCCCCATCAGCGGCCGGGCGTTTTTTGCCTGAGTCGATATTTCCCAAAACGAGAACCCAGGCGACGGTCGCCTCAACCAATTGAAAGGAGCACACCATGATGATTCGATTCATTGGTGCGCTTGGCACCGTTACTGGATCATGCACATTGTTGAACTACCGCAACCAGTATTATCTGGTGGATTGCGGCGTTGAACAGGGGTGTCATCTCAATGCCAACGTGTTTGGCAGTTTTGATTTCAAACCAGAGGCGCTGAGTGCTGTTTTCCTCACCCACGCACATCTTGACCATTGCGGGAGTTTGCCGCTATTGGTGAGGCAGGGGTTTCGAGGGAAAATCTATTGTTCCCGGGCAACGGCTAATCTGGCTAGGCTAGCCCTTACCAATGCTGCGACCTTGCCGGCAGTTGTCGGTTCGACGATGATTGCAAGCGGTACCACACTGTCCTATACCACAGGCAAATTACGGCAAGGCA
>CAIJGS010000211.1 GCA_903820285.1 uncultured Verrucomicrobia subdivision 3 bacterium
CGTGCAAGCCCAGGTGATCGCCCAGATTGACCGCGCCAACGCCGGCCTCGCCGCCGCCCGCCAGCAAGTGTCGACCAGCCACACCTTGCTCAAGTCCGCCGAATCGCAAGCCCAAGCCGTCACCGCCCAAGTTCAGGCCGGCGCCGCCACGCGCCTCGATTTGTTAAGCGCCCAAATGGATTTGAACGCCGTTCGCCTCGCCCAACTCGACGGCGAGTCCCAGTTCCAAACCGCCCTCGGCGCCCTCGAAGACGCCCTGCAACAACCCGCCGAATGGAACGCCATCGCCCTCAAAACCTCTGCCGCGGAAGCGAAAGGAAAGCAGCCATGAACTACAATTTCCGCAAGGAACATCCAACATCCAACATCCAACGCTCAACATCCAATGCCTGCCTCTTGCTCGCCGCCCTCCTGACCGCCGGTGCCCTCGCCGGTTGCAGCAAAGCCGGCGGTGACAAGGACGATGAACCCAAAGCCGAAGCCGCCGCCGACACCAAGCCTGATGCCCCCGCCGAAGCCGGCGTCACCATCGATGCCGATACCCAAACCCGCCTTGGCCTCGCCACCGGCAGCCCGACCGCCGCCGACTGGCAGCCCGAAATCAAAGCCTACGGACAGGCCCTCGACCGCGCTCCCCTCGGCGACGCCCTCCTGGAACTCAGCCGCGCCGAAATCGCCTTCGACAGCTCCCACGCCGAACTCGAACGCGCCAAAGTCTTGCAGGCGCAAAACAATATTTCCCAGCGCGCCTATCAGGATAGCGAAGCTACCTACCAACAGAATTTTGCCGCCGCCCAGGCCGCCTTTGTCAAAATCCGCCAAACGTGGGGCCCGGAAATCGCCAGCCTCACGGGTAATATCGTCCTGCCCCCCGGCACTGCACGGAAACCGAATCCCCAACTCGCCGCCTTCACGGATAGCAGCAGCCTGATCCGCGTGGACCTGCCCGCCGGTGAACGGCTGCCCGACTTGAAAGGTGCCGTGCGCCTCGTTCCGCTCGCCGAAAAAGTCGCCCCCGTGAACGGCATCTGCTTCGACCGCCTGCCCGTCATGGACCCGCAAACGCAGCAGCAATCGCTGCTCTGCGTAGCCGACGGCGTCGATGCCCAAAAGCTCATCCCTGGCGAAGCCGTGACCGCCTATGTCAAAACCGCCGGCAATCCCGTCAGCGGCGTAGTTGTTCCCGCCAGTGCCGTCATTCGCTATCAGGGGGCGAACTGGATCTATGTCCAGACCGGCACCAACCGTTTCAGTCGTGCGGCCATCACGCTGGACAAGTCCGCCGAGAACGGCTGGTTCGTGGCGGATGGTCTCGCTGCCACCAATCACATTGTGGTCACCGGCGTTCAATCGGTCCTGTCCGCCGAATTGAGCGGCAACGGTTTCACCACCGGCGAACGCGACTGACGCGCCTCACCTCATGCTCCGCCAACTCGTAGAACTTTCTTTGCGCAAACGCGGCGTGATCATCACGCTCGCGGCGGCCCTCATCTGCTGCGGCGTGCTGGTGACCCTGCGCTCCAAGCTGGATGTCTTCCCCGACTTCGTCCAACCCCAGGTCACCGTCCAGACCGAGGCCCCCGGCCTCGCCTCCGAACAAGTCGAATCCCTCGTCACCCGCCCTGTCGAAAGCGCCCTCAACGGCGCCGGCAATCTCGATTCCATCCGCTCCGAATCCATCCAGGGCCTGTCCGTCGTCACCGCTGTCTTCAAGGAAGGCACCGAAATCTATCAGGCGCGCCAGATGATCGCCGAGCGCCTCGCCCAGCTGAACGGCGACCTCCCCGCCGGCGTGCAGACGCCCAAAATGGAGCCGCTCACGTCTTCCACCATGGACCTCCTCAAGTTCGGCCTCGTGTCGGACAAGCTGTCCCCCATGGAACTCCGCACCTTTGCCGACTGGACCGTGCGTCCCCGCATGCTCTCCGTTCCCGGCGTGGCCGCCACCAAGGTCTTCGGCGGTGAAGTCCGCCAGTTGCAAATCCAGTTGCGACCCGACCGCCTGACCGCCTTGCAAGTTTCCGTTCAGGATGTCACCACCGCCGCCAGCCAGGCCACCGGCGTGCGCGGCGCCGGCTACGTGGAAACCACCGCCCAACGCCTGGTCATCCAGACCGACGGCCAACAGACCACGCCCGAACAGCTCGGCAACATTGTCGTGGCCCAGCGCGCCGGCCGCAGCGTGCTCCTGAAAGACGTCGCCAACGTCGTCGCCGCCGGCGCGCCGAAATTTGGCGATGCCCTCATTAACGGTCACTCCGGCATCCTCATCACCACCGCCAGCCAGTACGGTGCCAACACCGAAGACGTGACCCTGGGCGTGGAAGCCGCGTTGAATGAACTGAAACCCGTCTTCGCCGCCGAAGGCGTTCAATACGTCCCCGGCCTGCACCGCCCCGCCACGTTCATTGAGATCGCCATCCACAACATGCGCTCCTCGCTGCTGCTCGGCGCGGTGCTCGTGGGCGTGGTGCTGTTTCTCTTCCTGCTCGATCTGCGCACCGCGCTCATTTCCTTCGTCTCCATTCCGCTCTCACTGCTCGCCACCATCATGGTGCTGGATCATTTTGGCATCACCCTGAACACCATGACCCTCGGCGGCCTCGCCGTGGCCATCGGCGTGGTCGTGGACGACGCCATCATTGATGTCGAAAACATCCTGCGCCGTCTGCGCGAAAATCTCACGCTGCCGGAACCGCGGCCGCTCTTCACCGTGGTGCTCGAAGCCTCCCTCGAAGTGCGGAGCGCCGTCGTATACGCCACCTTCATCGTCGCGCTCGTCTTCCTGCCGGTGCTGCTGATGGGTGGATTGCAGGGCAAATTCTTCGCCCCGCTCGGCTTCGCCTTCATTCTCGCCATCATGGCCTCGCTGCTCGTGGCCCTCACCGTCACGCCCGCGCTCTGTTTCGCGTTGCTGTCCCGCACCAAACCGCACGCGGAACCCGGCTACCTGCGCCGCCTTAAATCCATTCATCGCACCTGGCTGGAACGCATCAGCCGCTGGCCCAAAAGCGTCATCGCCGTTTCCCTCGTCCTGTTCCTCGCCGCGCTGGCCACCCTGCCGTTCTTCGGCGGTGAATTTCTCCCCGATTTCCGCGAAGGCCATTTTGTGATCGGCGTCACCATGACCCCGGCCACCTCGCTCGGGGAAATGAAACGCCTCGGCACGCATATTTCCGCCGACCTCTTGAAAATCCCCGGCATCCAGAGCGTGTCGGAGCAAATCGGCCGCGCCGAAATGGGCGAAGACACCTGGGGCCCGCACCGCGGCGAAATGCACGTGGAACTCAAGCCCGATCCCGATCTCGACCAGGAAAAGATCCAGAACCAAATTCGCGATGCCCTCGCCAAATATCCCGGCGTGCAGACCGAAGTCCTCACTTTCCTCGGCGACCGCATCGGCGAAACCATCGCCGGCGAAACCGCCCAGGTCGTCGTGAACGTGTTTGGCGATGACCTCGATGTGCTCGATGCCAAGGCCAATGAAGTCGCCCAAGCGCTCAGCCACGTCGCCGGGGCCGCCGATGTTCAAGTCGCCGCACCGCCCGGCACCCCGCGCGTGGTCGTCAAACTCCGCCCCGACCGCCTGACCCAATTTGGCTACCGCCCTGTCGAAGTATTGGAAGCCGTCGAGACCGCCTACCAGGGCAGCGTCGCCGCGCAAACCTACGAAGGCGACAAAGTATTTGATGTGAACGTGATTTTGGAACCGTCCGCGCGCCAGGAACCCGACACCATCGGCAACCTGCTCGTCGGCAATTCCACCGGCACCCGCCTGCCGCTGAAACAGCTCGCCGATGTCTATCTCGCCAATGGCCGCTACGCCATTCTCCATGATGGCGCCCGCCGCCGCCAGACTGTCACCTGCAATCCTTCCGGCCGCGATGTCGCTTCCTTTGTGGCCGATGCCCAGAAAGCCGTCGCCGCCCAGGTCGCTTTCCCCGCCGGTGTGTATGCCGAGTTCAGCGGCGCCGCCGAGGAACAGGCCCAGGCCCGGCGCGAATTGCTCCTGCACTCCGCCCTCACCGCCGTCGGCATCATTCTGCTGCTCTCCATGGTGTTCCGCCGCGCCAGCCATCTGTTCCTCGTGCTGGCCAACGTGCCCTTCGCCCTCGTCGGCGGCGTGCTCGCCATTTTTGCCGTCGGATATTTTGGCGACGACGGCCAGGCCTCCCTCTCGCTCGGCACGCTCGTGGGCTTTGTCACCCTCTTCGGCATCACCATGCGCAATTCCATCATGATGATCTCGCACTTCGAACATCTCGTGAACGAGGAAGGCATGACCTGGGGCGTGGAAGCCGCCCTGCGCGGGGCCACCGAACGATTGATCCCCATTCTCATGACCGCCCTCGTCACCGGCCTCGGCCTCCTGCCGCTCGCCCTCGGCAGCGGCGCCGCCGGCCGCGAAATCGAAGGTCCCATGGCCACCGTCATCCTCGGCGGCCTCGTCACCTCCACGCTGCTGAACCTCCTCGTCCTCCCGACCCTTGCCCTCCGCTACGGAACCTTCGGCCGGCAGGAAGAAAAGTTGTAAGCCCGAATTTTCCCCTCAAAGGGAGGACGGAGCGCGGCTGTGCTGAAAGCCAGCCGCAGCAACTCGACCAATCCAGCCCCGTGAATTGATCTTCTCGCCCCACGCACCCCAAAAATCTTCAGCTCGCCCCTCCCATATGTGTTCTATGCGTTCTTTGCGGTAAAATAATCCGGTCTTACGTCTTTCCCGGGGCCTCCGCCGCGTTCCCCGAAAACTTAAAACTTTAAGCGCCCCGTCCGCTTCTCTAACATAAAACCACCATCGCCCCGCCCCCCGGCGGCGCGGGCGGTTTTAAAATTATGAATCCCGAAATTTCCCAGGCCATTCAGACCAAAATGCGCGCCGGCGGCGTCGCCACCGCCACCATCGACACCTTTCTCGCCGCCGTCGCCAAGGTAGCGGCCGGCGAACGCGGCCAGATCCCCGAGTCCACCATCGAGCCCGTCGCGGAATTGCCCGCGCTCGCATCCCTGCCGGCGGCCGGTAGCGACGCGGGGCCACTGCTCAACCAGCTCGCCGTCATCAAACTCAACGGCGGACTCGGCACCGGCATGGGGCTGGACCGCGCCAAATCGCTCATCAAGGTCAAAGGCGAGGACACCTTTCTGGATTTCATCGCCAAACAGATTTTGCATCTGCGCGCCCAAAGCGGCGCGCCGAACCTGGCGTTCTACCTGATGGACAGCTTTAGCACCCAGGCCGACACCCTGGCCTATCTCGCGAAATATCCCACGCTCGCCATCGACGGCGAACTGGATTTCCTGCAAAGCAAGGTGCCCAAGCTCGACGCCAAAACCCTGCTGCCCGTCACCTGGCCGGCCGCGCCGGAAATGGAATGGTGCCCGCCCGGTCATGGCGATCTTTATCCCTCTCTGCTCGGCTGCGGCCTGCTCGACAAACTGCTGGCCCGCGGTATCAAATTCCTGTTCGTCTCGAACTCCGACAACCTCGGTGCCACCGTAGACCTGCGGTTGCTGAATCATTTCGCCACGTCCGGCAATTCGTTCCTCATGGAAGTCGCCACCCGCACCGCCGCCGATCGCAAGGGCGGTCACCTCGCCCGCCGGCAGGCGGATGGCCGCCTGCTCCTGCGCGAGAGCGCCCAATGCCCCGCGGCGGACGAGACCCAATTTCAGGACATCACCCGCCACCGGTTCTTCAACACCAACAACCTCTGGATCCGCCTCGATCATCTCAAGGCCGAGCTCGAAAAACGCGGCGGCGTCCTGCCGCTGGCCCTCATCACCAATACCAAAACCGTCGACCCGCGCGATGCCGCTTCCCCCAAAGTCATCCAGATCGAGAGCGCCATGGGCGCAGCCATCGAATGCTTCGCCCAGACCGGCGCCGTGGTGGTGCCCCGCAGCCGGTTCGCCCCCGTCAAGTCCACCTCCGACCTCCTTGCCCTGCGTTCCGACGCCTATCGCCTCACCGAAGAGTATGTGCTCACGCTCGCCGAATCCCGGAACGGCCAGCCCCCCGTGATCGATCTCGACAGCAAACATTATAAGCTGGTGGCCGATTTCGAAGCCGCCTTCCCCCACGGCGCGCCCTCCCTGGTCAACTGCGAATCCCTGAAAGTCACCGGCAAAAAAATCTTCCCGGCCAACCTGGTCCTCCAAGGCAAAGTGGAGTTCACCGAAAATCAGCCCGGCACCTGACGATGGCAGCCATGCCGGCGCATGACCGAGCACGGTTTCCCGGAGCGCGGCTGTGGTGAAACCCAGCCGCAGCAATGCCGCCAACCCGGCCCCGTGAATTGATTTTCCCGTCCCGCGCACCCCAAAGATCTTCAGCTTGCCCCTGCCTTATGTGTTCTCTGCGCTCTCTGCGGTAAAATGTTCCAGCCTTCAGCCTTCCCCCCTTTCGCCTATTTTACGGTCACTTCCCCGCCCCGATTTTCCATTGGCTGTTGAGCGTGGTGGCCGTCCGCAAGGACTGTTGGATTTTTTCCCATCTTCCTCATTTGCCAAATTCCCGGAAACCATGCACCTTCCCCCGTCGTCTGCCCCCATAACAAAATGAAAACGTTATCCCTGGCCCTTAGCCTCCTGTGCCTCGCGCTCACCGCCCCGGCCCAGACACTGCCCGCCATCAAACTGCAACCCGTCTTCACCAAACTCACCGGCCAGCGCCCCGTCTGGATCAGCGAATCCCCCGATGGCACCGGCCGCCTCTTCGTCGTCTATCAGGACGGCAAGATCCTCATCGTCCACAAAGGCTCCGACGGCTCCGATGCCAAGGAATTCTTCAACATCGTGGACCGCAACCCGCATTTCGAGAATGAGGACGGCCTGCTCAGCCTCGCCTTCCACCCCGGCTACGCCACGAATGGCCTCTTCTACGTCTATTACAACCAGAAGAACAGCGAAGACAAGTGCGACCAACCCCTGAACTTCCCCTTCCGCAGCGTCATCAGCGAATTCAAAGTTTCCGCCACCGACCCGGACCGCGCGGATCTGAAAACCGAACGCATCCTGCTCCAGGTGCAGCAACCCTTCAGCAATCACAAAGGCGGCGAACTCGTCTTCGGCCCCGATGGTTACCTCTATCTCGGCCTTGGCGACGGCGGTGCCGGTGATGATCCGTTCAATAGCGGCCAGAACACCGCCACCTTGCTCGCCAAGATTCTGCGCATTGATGTGAATTCCAAAACCGCCGCCGCCTTCGGCGATCCCAATCACCATCTCGAATACGGCATTCCCAATGACAATCCGTTTGTGCCCGAGCCCAACATGGGCGACCGCGGCGCGCGCAAGGAAATCTACGCCCTTGGCCTGCGCAATCCCTGGCGCTTCAGCTTCGACCGCGCCAACGGCGCCCTCTGGTGCGGCGATGTCGGCCAGAACCTCTGGGAGGAAGTGGACCTCATCACCAAAGGCGGCAACTACGGCTGGAACGTCCGCGAAGGCGCGCACCACTTCAAGCCCGGCCCCGCCGGCGCCACCTATGACGAACCCGTCATTGAATATCCCCACCGCAAAGACATGCTCTCCCAAGGCATGTACCCCGACCACGGCACCGGCCTGTGCGTGATCGGCGGCTACGTCTATCGCGGCAAACAGTTCCCCGCGCTCACCGGCGTGTACATTTACGGCGACTACAACTTAGGCAACATCTGGGGCTTCCGCTACGATTACACCGCCAACAAGCTGGTCACCCACGGCACCCTGCTGGCCCAATCCGGCCACCTCACCAGCTTCGCCGAGGACGGCGACGGCGAAGTCTACGCCCTCATGGAAGACGGCAAACTCTTCCAAATCGTCGCGCCGTAATGGCGTTTCGCCCGAGCCGGTTTTTGCCGAGCGGTAGTATTGACTGGCGGTACCGGAGCGCGGCTGTGTGCAAAGCCGCCGCCGCAGCAACGTGGCCAACCAGCCGTTCCCGGCGAATTGCCTGAGCCTGTTATACCAATTGCAGTTTGAAACCCCACTCATGGCGGCCCGCCTCAGCTCCGGAGGAGCCGGAATATTTGTAGTAACGGGTTCTCAAAATTCCGAGCTCCAGCGGAGCGGACTATGTCGTTTCAAATTGGAAGTGGCATCAGGAATGCACCGGTTTCGGGTGACGCGGTAAAATGATTCCTCAATCCGAGCGGATTATTGACCTTCCTCCCGGAAGCAATCGGTTGCGGTGCTTTTGCATGGCGACTTTTGATGCGGCATCTTCCCATCATCAGTTTGCCATTTGCCCGTTGTCCTTTGCCCAGTCCCTTACCTTTTGCATCAAAGCCTCCCGCCGTTGTTGGTTCGTCATGATGGTGATGGGGGCCGGTTGGTACCAGTCCAGTAAGCCGAGAATGGTCAATAATGCCCGGTCACACACCCGCCATTCCTTGCCAAACGGAGCCTGCGAATAAACAATCGGCGTCGTATCATCCAGCAGCGGGATGAGGTCCCGGACGCAATTGGTGGCATTGATGCTGACCAGGGTGAGCAACATTTTCTCCCGTATAAAACTGTCAACCTGCCGGTTACCGGCGGTCGCGAGCAAACTGGCGGTCGCGCTTGCGCGGTCAAGTTTGCCCAGAGCTTGCGTGGCACCATCCTCATACTCCGTGCCTATGAAATGAGCCAGCACATCTACCGCCGGCGTATAATTCAAATCTCCCAGTGCTTTTATCAACACACTGGGCAGGTCATAAAGCTCGACCGGCCAGTTGCTTTCCGGTTGTGGTGGCAACCGCAGTCCGGTCGGCTGGCGGTTACCCACCGCTGTCCCAACACCAATGCTATCCCCCAAGCCGTCCACATCCAAAACCCCGACTGCCAATTGGTTGCCGCCGTGACCCGTGATCACCCGTGCCTGCCGCTCGAGCTCTTCGGGTGGAAGATTGGAAGCGGTGAGTTGCGTTTTCAATCTGACCAGTAACTTTGGTGCAGCATTCGTAATGCCCAGTTTGATCAAGGCATGAACCCCCGCACATGCCACCACTTGGTTGGTATCATCCAGAGTTTGCAGCAAGGCGGCCACACTCTCCCTATCCTTCCAGCCGGCCTGCTTGATCGCCATCGCCGCCTGCCAGCGCACGCCATCCACCGGGTCATGTAACGCGCGCAGCAATAATTCATGGACCGCCCCAGTCGGCTGCGGCTGCCGGCTCAGCAGGACGCAATAATATCGGCGGGCCCATGGCGGCTGATGACTGAAATCTGCAATCAGGTGTCGGACGTCCAAAGCCGCTGGACGATCCGCCAGTATGGTGGTCGCCGCCTCGGCCAGGCCACTGTCTGGCGAAGCCAGCAGTTCCAACAGTTCCTGCTGGTACGGTTCCCAAGGCAGATGGCCAATGGTCTGGGCCAGATTGGCCACATAATCCCCGTAGTGTTCATCATCCTTGCCTGCTTGGATCATCGCTTTCAACAGAACCGGCACATCCTTGGCCGTCGCCCGGAAATCAACTGCGGACATCAAGTCCTCCCATTGCTCATAATCAAAATGCTCGCCCCGGTTTTGTGGCTGCAATTTTTCCAACAACTCCGCGACACCCATGTCCGCATAAAAACTGCGCGTGAATGGCGGCGGCGGCGGGAGCTGGCCCTGCGTGGCCATTTTCCGCCAAGATTCGTCGTCGAGCAACTCCCCGGCCGGCCGGACAAATTCACGGTAGGTCATTACCGCCCCACGGTAGAGCTGCCAGGACTTGCCATCCGGGATAATAATGTAAAGCGCCTGTGGCCGGGCCAGCCCCGCATACAGAAGCGAGCTGGATAATGGGCTCGAAAAAACGCGGGTCACAATGGGAAAATCGTCCTGTGGCGCCTCGTACGAATTGCCCCGGTAAAAGTGAAAGCCTGCCAGGGTAACGCCGTAATTTTCGATCCATTTGGCGTCTTCATCGGTCAAGGCTTCATGATGGATGGCTTTGCCGGCGAGCGCCGCCAGCCGGTCGCAGACCGGGGCGAAGTTATTGAGCACTCGTGTCATGTTTTGCCGGCAATCATAAAATGAGCGCAACAATTCCAGATCAGCTGCATTCGTAATCGCCCCGGCGGCGGCACAGCGCCGGGCGAATTCGTCCATTATCATCTGTATTTTCCAGTATCCATTCTGTCCGCCATTCGCTTCCAACTC
>CAIJGS010000212.1 GCA_903820285.1 uncultured Verrucomicrobia subdivision 3 bacterium
CAGTGCCGAGGCTTGGATCTATATCGCCATGATCCGAAGCCAACTCCGCCGACTGGCTTGTTTCCTCAGTTTTCATGACTTTTCAGACGCACTCTCAGCTGAATTGGCCCATTCTGAATAATCCCGGCACCTGTCCCCATGAAACAAACCTGCCTCGCCTTCTCCCTCGCTGTCTCGCTGGTCTGGATCATTCGCGTCAATGCGGCAGACATACCAATTCCGGAACCGCCCAAGGATGTGCCGCTGGCCGCTGCGCCCGATGCTGGTGCGCAGCAGCGACTCGCCTGGTGGAGTGAGGCCCGCTTCGGCATGTTCATCCACTGGGGACTCTATTCGCAGGATGGCTGCTTCTACAAAGGCACGAATGGCGGCAGCGAGCACATGATGCAACGCCTCAAAATTCCGCTCGCGGATTACGCGCGGATTGCCGATGACTTCAATCCCGTGGGCTTCAATGCGGATGAATGGGTGCGCATTGCCAAGGACGCAGGGATGAAATACATGGTGCTCACTTCCAAACATCATGACGGCTTTGCCATGTATGCCAGCGAGACCAATGATTATAACATCGTCGAGCGGACCCCGTGGCATCGCGATCCGGTGCAGGAACTGGCTGCGGCCTGCCGCAAGGCGGGTTTAAAGTTTGGCGTGTATTATTCGCTGGGCCGCGACTGGGCGGACCCGGATGTGCCCACGCGCGATGGTTATCGCAGCAACACGTGGGATTATCCCGATGAAAGCAAAAAGGTTTTTGCCCGCTATTTCGAGCGCAAGGTGAAGCCGCAGATTACGGAACTGCTCACGCACTATGGTCTGATCGCCGTGCTGTGGTTCGACACGCCGGAGGAAATTTCCGCCGCCGAAAGTCATGAACTCGTCGCTCTGATCCATCGGTTGCAACCGGACTGCATCGTCAATTCGCGCGTGGGCCATGGGCTGGGCGATTACGGTGTGTCCGAACAGAAAATTCCCGGCGGTGCCGATGCCAAGCCGTGGGAAACCTGCATGACGTTGAATGGTCACTGGGGCTATTTCAAAGGCGACGAAAAATGGAAGCCCGCCCCGACCGTCATTCACAATCTCGTGGACATCATCAGCAAAGGCGGCAATTACCTGCTCAATGTCGGGCCCACCGGCAAGGGCGTCATTCCCGCCGGGGCGGTGGCGGATTTGTCGGCGGTCGGTGCCTGGATGCAAGTGAATGGCGAGGCCATTTACGGCACCAAAGCCGGTCCGTTGAAAACCGTGCCATCGTGGGGCCGGGTGACGCAAAAAGGCGACAACCTCTACCTGCACGTCTTTGAGTGGCCAAAGGATGGCAAGCTGGTGGTGCCAGAAATCGGCACGACCCAGGCGATGTTGAGCGCTCATTTGCTGGCGGATAAGAGCGGAGCCCGCTTGAATCTGAAACAGGACACCGCCGCTGGCACCGTGGTGATTGACGTGCCCGCCCAGCCGCTCGATTCGGTGGACACCGTGGTGGTCTTGCAACTCTGACCGACTGTTTTGTCGAAATTATGAATACTTCCTCTCCTGCCCGGTGGCTGCGCCGTCTGGCGTTGGTCGCCACTTTTTCATGTGCCGGCAGTCTGCTGGCGGCGGACGCCTATAACGTCCCGGAGAAAGATGATCCCAGTGTTGCGTGGTGGCGGGATTCGCGGACCAATCTGGATGCGCGCCTCGCTTGGTTTACGGATGCGCGCTTTGGCATGTTCATTCACTGGGGAGTTTACTCGGGATTGGGCAATGAATTTCAGGGCCGTAAGGGCGGCGGTTATGCCGAGCATATCCAGCGAGTGTTGAAAATTCCCGGCCCGGTTTACCGGTCGGATGTCGCCGGCAAATTCAATCCCACCAACTTTGACGCCGATGCCTGGGTGCGCCTCGCCCGGGATGCCGGCATGAAATACATCGTCATCACCTCCAAACATCATGATGGCTTTGCGATGTGGCCCACGAAGGTGAACGATTACAACGTCCTGGACGCCACCCCGTGGCATCATGATCCGATGGCCGATCTCCGCGCCGCCTGCGACAAGTATGGGATCAAGTTCGGATTCTATTATTCACAGGCCTTCGACTGGGCGGATACCAACGCCCCCGGCAATGACTGGGATCAGTCCAATCCCGGTGGCGATAAAAAACTCGGTGGCGTGGACTGGTGGCTCAAGCGGCCGGAATTCATGACCCAGGCCCGCCAATACGTGGATGAAAAAGCCATCCCGCAACTCCGCGAACTGATCCGCCTGTATCATCCCGCCATCCTCTGGTTTGATACACCCGGCAAACTGCCGCCCGCGGAGAATCTGCGCATCATGCAAGCCGTGCGCACGGCCGATCCGAACGTGGTCATCAGCGGCCGGCTTGTTCGTGGCTGGGGCGATTATGACGACACCACCGACCGCCCCGCCAATTTTCCGCCGCACGACGGCGTCTGGGAAGGCATTCCCACCACCGATGAATCCTACGGCTGGAATCCGTTCGATAATCTCCACAAGCCGCCGTCCCATTTCATCCAGCTGCTGGCCAAGGCTTCGGCGCGTGGCGGCAATCTGTTGCTGAACGTCGGCCCGATGGGCACGGGTGACATTGATCCCAAGGACGTCTCCATTCTCAAAGGCATCGCTGACTGGTGGCAGGTGAACGGGGAATCCATTCGCGGCACCACTCGCACGCCGCTGCCGGTGCAGACCTGGGGCGAATCCACGCTCAAGGGCAACCGTCTGTATCTGCATGTTTTCAACTGGCCTGCGAACGGCAAGTTGATCGTCGGCGGTCTCAAGTCCGAAGTGAAAACTGCCTCGCTGCTGGCGTCGGGTGCCACCTGTGGTGTGCACCGCCTCAATCCACTGGATGTGGAAGTCACCGTCCCGAGCACGGCGCCGGACGCGGTGGACTCGGTGATCGTGCTGGATGAGGACGGTGCCGTGTTGGCCGATACCCGCCGCCTATTGCAGCCGGCTTTTGCTGTCGAAACCTTGCGCGCGTTCGATGGCGAATTGAGCCATGGCTTGCGTTACGGGCCCGGCAAGAAGACCGACGACTATGTCATCAACTGGACCAAGGCCGGCCAGTCGGTTGGCTGGCCGGTGCGATTGAGCGAACCGGTCACCTATGAGGTCGTGGCCAATTATTCGGCGCTGGAAGGTGCCGGCGGGCAGTTCACGGTCAGTTTCGGTTCTCAAGTGCTCACTGGTACGGTCAAGAATGGCGCGGACCAGGTGGTTTCGCTTGGCCGTATCTCACTGGTTCCGGGCGATTTGACGGTCCAGGTCGCCGCCACCCAGATTACTGGTGATGAACTGTTCCGGCTGCGTAACCTGCAACTCAAGCCCGTGCCGGCGGTGCCATGAGGCGGGTTGGCTGGCTGGTTGGAATAGAACAAACGTTCAGTGGCGAGGGGACCGGGATTGGGGCGATGATATGGACAATGTCTCCAGACTGGAAAAGCCTGTTCTTTGGTCGCTTGAAGCCGTGTCTTTGGGGTCTGGTTTTGATGGGGTTGGCACAGGCCGGCCAGGTCCGCGCGGATGAGTTGACGCTTAACTTTGATCCGGGCTGGAAATTCATCAAGGCCGATCCCACAAATGCGTCGGCTGCGGATTTTGATGACCACGCGTGGACCGATGTTGCCCTCCCTCATACCTATAACGACACGGATACGTTCGATCATTTTTCCCTGCCCGGTCATCGGGGGGAACAGAACCAATGGGGTGGCCGGACGTGGTATCGGAAGACGTTTTCGCTGCCGGCCGCCGCGGCGGGCAAAAAAATTTACATTGAGTTTCAAGCCGCGCGACAGGTGGCGGAGGTGTATCTCAACGGTCATTATCTGGGTGTAAGCAAGACCGGTTTTGTGCCATTCGGCTTTGACCTTACCCCGTGGTTGTATTTTGACGCGCCCAATGTGCTGGCCGTGATGTGCGACAATCGTTTCATGAAGGATCCGCTAGCGGGGGAGGGGCCGGAGGGTTCCGCTACCAATCCGCAGCTCTCCCAGATTTCCGCACGGGTGAATGCCGGCATTCCGGAGGATGTGGACCAGATCGCCGCCGATCAGATTCCCTGGAACAATCCGCACTGGCATCCCGCTCACGGCGGTCTGTTTCGCAATGTCGTTTTGCACGTGCTGGACCCGCTGCATATTTCGCTCCCGCTATACAGTTATTTGCAGACGGAGGGCCCGTATGTTTACACCTCGGAAGTTTCCACCAACGCCGCGACCATTCATCTGGAAGTGCCGGTTGAGAATGACCGCGCCTCGGCGGCAACCATCACGGTGACCGCGCTGGTGCAGGATCGCGAGGGTAAAACCGTTTTGACGTTTACTCAAAATAGCGCGGTTGCGGCGGGTGGCAAGTCCCGGCTCACTTTGTCCGGCACACTGGCCAGTCCGCAGTTGTGGGAGCCTGATTACGCCTACCTTTATCACGTCACCATCGCGTTGCAGGTGGCGGGCCAGATGGTGGATGCCAGCGTGGTGCCGCTGGGCATTCGCACGGTGCGCTGGGATGCGCAGACCGGCTTCTGGATCAACGGCCATCACCTGAAGCTGCATGGCTGGGGACAGAAGCCGACGGACGAATGGCCGGGGCTGGGCGCGGCCCTGCCTGACTGGCTGCATTATTATACGCTTTCACTGATGAAGGATGCGGGTGCGAACTGGATCCGCTGGGGCCATTGCGCCGCTTCCGAACCGATGATCGAGGCTGGCGACCGGCTGGGCATCATGGCCGAGCAGCCCGGGGTGGACGGGGAATCCGACACCATCGGCGCGGCGTGGAAAATCCGCGCTGCCGCCTTTCGCGACACCATCATTTATTTTCGCAACCATCCTTCCATCATGATCTGGGAGGGCGGCAATCAGAAAGTATCGCTCGCGCACGTCACGGAGTTGCGCGGCTACATGGACACCTACGATCCGCACGGCGGTCGCGCGTATGCGCACCGGCGGGCCGACCAGGTGGATGCCAAGTTCATGGATGTCTGCATTGGCACCGAAGGCGGCCGCGAAATTCCCCGCCTGCCCGTGGTGGAAGGGGAATATGACCGGGAAGAATCGCCGCGCCGCGTCTGGGACAATTTTTCGCCGCCGGAATTCGGTTATCCCGAAGCGCGCGGCAAGTCCGACTACGTGCTCACTTCGGAAGAATATGCCGTGAACGAAGTGGCGCAATATGTGCAGAAGATCGGCGGGGCCAATCACGCCGGCGGGGCCAATTGGATTTTTTCCGATTCCACCAGCGGCGGGCGCGATGCGGCCGAGGTCACCCGCGCCAGCGGCGAGGTGGATGGCGTGCGCCTGCCCAAGGAGGCCTACTATGTCTGCCAGGCGATGTATCGTAACGACCCGCAACTGCATATCATCGGCCACTGGAATTACCCGGCGGGTACCAAAAAGAACATCTATGTGGCCTCCAACTGTGGCGACGTGGAACTGTTTGTAAACGGCCATTCGCTCGGGCGCGGAAAAGTTTCCAACCGCTATCTGTTCACGTTTGAAAATGTGGCGTGGGAGCCGGGCGAAATCAAAGCCGTCGGTAGTATTGGTGGTAAACCCATGGCCATGGAAACCAAACATACCGTGGGTGCGCCGGTGGCGTTGAAGCTGACCCCCATCACCGGTCCCGCCGGCTGGCAGGCGGATGGTTCGGATGTGCTGCTGCTCGATGTGGAGGCGGTGGATGCGCACGGTGAGCGTTGCCCCACGTTCCAACGAACCGTGGATTTTGACCTCGCGGGACCGGGCATCTGGCGCGGTGGCTACAACAGCGGCCGGACCAATTCTGTCAATCAGACCACGCTGGAACTGGAATGCGGCATCAACCGGGTGGCCGTGCGTTCCACGGAAATGGCCGGACCGGTGACAGTGACCGTTCACGGCGCCGGTCTGCCGCCCGCATCCGTGACCGTCAGCAGTGAAAAACCTGCCCTGCAAAACGGCTACGCCCTGACCCGGCCGCCGCTGCCGGCGTTGCCATTGCTGGTCCGCGTGGCGGTTGATGTCCAGCAGGCACCGGTCGTTCCCGGCCTCAAAGTGGACGCGGGCCGGTATCTGGGCTCCTTCTCCTACTCGGGTCCCACGGCGGCGGTGTGCGTGCAACAGGCGGCCAAAGATGGGGCGAAAATATATGCCGACCGGGACTTTGTCTTTGCGGGCCTGCCGACGCGGTTGCAGGAAGCGGACTGGGTGCAGACCGCCAATGCGGACAAACTTTATAGCGCGGAAGATCTGCTCGATTTTGCAGTGAACGTGGAGGCAACCGTTTATGTAGCCCATGACAGCCGGCTGCCGGAACCAGACTGGTTGTTGCATCTGTTCAAGACCACCGCCCTGACTCTCGAGATCAACCATCAGCCGATGAAAATCTACGAGCGCCATGTGCATAGCGGCGAAAGTTTAACCTTGGGCTCAAATACCGAGGACCGCCGGCTCAAGGCCTGCAACATGTACGTGGTTTTCTTCAAGCGTACCGATGGGGAACTCAGTGCCGCCCGTTGAGGCTGGCCCATGATTTTGCCGCCGATGTTTTTAAGTGGGAGATTTGGCGGTGCCGGGTGTAACTTGATAAAACCATCCGCCTTAATATCATAAACCCGTGTTCACCCCTTTGGCTCGTCTGATCATTCTGGGGACGGCGCTGGCCCTGCTGCTGGCGCCGGCCGGCCGTGCCGCCAGCCTGGAAGGCGAGTGGCTGGCGCGTTCCTGGCAGACGGAAGACGGGCTGCTGGACAACAGCGTGGCTGGCGTGGCCCAGTCCGGCGACGGTTACCTCTGGATCGGCACGCCCACCGGTCTGGCCCGCTTCGACGGCTTGCGGTTTGAAACCGTTTCGCTCACCAACCTCATTGCCCTGCCGAATCACGGCATTATCAACATGATCACCAGCCGGTCCGGCGGCCTGTGTCTGGCGATGGATCGCGGGGCGGTGGTGACGCTCGCCGGCCGTTCCTCCCGGGCGTATGTGGCCGGCTTGCCGGATCTGATTCCCTGCGGTCTGGCCGAGGATGGCGAGGGCGGGGTATGGGTGGCGTATCGCGACGGTTCGGTTTACTGCCTCAAGGATGGCCGGATAACCCCGGCTACGGAAAAGTTGGGCCTGCCCCCTGGCCCCGGCGTCAGTGCACTGGCTACCGACAATTGGGGCCGCCTCTGGGTGGCCAAAGCCGGCCAGGTAATGGTATTGCGGGAGGGAAAACTGGCGTTGGTTCATTCGTTGGACCCGCAGCCGATGCGGCTGGCTCCCGCCCGCGATGGCAGCATCTGGGTGTGTTGCGGGTTTCATCTCTACAAATGCCGGGCCGCCGGCAACTGCGAGGATTTGGGCGAATTTCTGCCCGGCAATCCCGGTCCCGGGGTCAGCGGCCTGCTGGAAGACACGGAAGGCGGCGTCTGGATTGCGACCACCTACAACGGATTGTACCGGCACGATGCAACGGGCTTTCAACTGATTCCTACCAGCCACAACGCCATCTTGAGCCTCATCCAGGACCGGGAAGGAAACATCTGGGCCGGAACGTATGGCGGTGGCCTGAACCGTCTCCGCCGGCGGGCGGTGACCTTGGAAGGTGTCGATACCGGCCTGCCATTTAATTCGGTGCTCTCCATTTGCGAGGCCAGCAATCACACCGTTTGGGCGGTAACTCAGAACGGTGTCCTGGTCTCCAAAACGGGTGAACAATGGAATTCCCTGCCGGTGAATGAGCAATGGCCCGGCGATGCCACCTGCGTGGCGGCGGGCCTTCCCGGCCGGGTCTGGGTGGGCACGCGCACCCACGGATTGTATTGTTGGCAGGATGGAGCCTTTGTGAATTGGGGGGATGCCGCCGCCCTGAAGGGACAGACCCTGCACACCCTGCTGGTGAGCAAAAAAGATGACCTGTGGATGGGCCAGGAAACGCCCAGCGCCGTCCTGCTCCTGCGTCAGGGCAAACTCAGCACCTTCCCCATTTCACCAGACAGCCGCATCATCCGCGCCATGGCGGAGGACGCCGCCGGCAATATCTGGGTGGGCACTTCCAAGGGCACCCTGCTGCGTATCACGGGCGATCGGTTGGTGGATGAAACACCCCGGCCGCTGAGCGGTCTGTCTTCCATTCGCTGCCTCCACGCCAAGCCGGACGGTGCAATTTGGATCGGCTATGCCGGCGCCGGGGTGGGGTGCATCCGGAATGGCCATTACTTCGAGGTCAATTCCGAGCAGGGCCTGTTCGATGATTACATTTCGCACATCGTGGCGGATGACCAGGGGTGGCTGTGGTTCGGTGCGAACCGGGGCATCTTCAAGGTGCGTGCACAGGATCTGACCGACTTGGACGCCGGGCGGGGCACGCGCGTCCGCTCGGTGCATTATGGCCGCAGCGAGGGGTTGGCCAGTTTGCAGGGGACCTTTGGTGATTCGCCGGACGTGCTGCGCAGTCATGATGGGCGGCTGTGGATTCCCATGCAGACCGCGCTGGTGGTCGCCAACCCGGCCAAACTCTATGAAAACGCCCAGCCGCCGCCCACGTTGCTCACCCGGGTGACCGTGGATGACCGGGTAATCGCCCGGTACAACGGCATTCTGAGCGGTACCGGTGAGGCGGCATCCGCCTTTGATCTGGCCATTCCGGAAACGGTGCTGCATCTGTCCCCCGGGCCGCGGGTGGTGGAGATCGAGTTCAGCGCGCTGGGTTTTGCCGCCACCGAGAATATCCAGTTCCGCTACCGGTTGGCCGGGCTGGAAGACGACTGGCTGCCGGCGGGCACGGTTCGCAAAGCCTCCTACCAGCGGCTGCAAGCCGGCCAGTATGTGTTTGAATTGATAGCCTGCAACAGCGATGGCGAATGGAACCGCACCAGCACCCGGCTGACCATTGTAGTGGCGCAGTTTTTCTGGCAGACGTGGTGGTTCCGGCTGGCCATGCTGCTGGTGTTCACCCTCACCCTGACGGCGCTGGTCCGCTACGTCTCCTTCCGGCGGCTGCGCCAGAAGCTGCGGGTGCTGGAGCAGCAGGCGGCCCTGCAACGCGAGCGGGCGCGCATTGCCAAGGACATCCACGATGATCTGGGAGCCAACCTCACCCAGATCGCCTTTCTGGGTGAACTGGCCAACCAGGATCGCGGCGAGCCGGGTCTGGTGGGCGAGCGGATGGTGAAGATTTCCGCCACCGCGCGGCAGGCGGTCAAGTCGCTGGATGAAATTGTCTGGGCCGTCAACCCGCGCAACGACACCCTGGCCCATCTGCTGGATTACGCCGGCCAGTTTGCGGTGGATTATCTGCGGCTCATCGGCATCCGCTGCCGCCTGGAATTCCCGGAGGTCATGCCGGTGCGCGAACTCTCCACCGATTTGCGCCATAATCTCTTTCTCGTCATCAAGGAGGCGTTGCATAATATCTTCAAGCACGCCGCCGCCACGGAAGTCTGGGTGCGGGTCCGCGCGAATGACGCGGTGCTCGAAATTACCATCGAGGACAACGGCCGCGGTTTCGCCGCCGCCCCCGATGACGCCCTGGCCGACGGCTTGCGCAACATGCAGCAGCGCATGGCGGAAATCGGCGGCGGTTTCGCCGTGGAAAGCCAGCCCGGCCGCGGCACCAGAATCACGTTGCGGCTGCCCTGGCCAACCCCGGGCTAAGCTGAAGTTCCGTCCCATTGTATGAATAAAAAAACCGAAGCCAATTCAGGCAAGCCTGATCCGCGCATCCGCGTTTCCATTGTGGAAGACAATCGCGGCACCCGGGAAAGCCTTACCGAACTGCTGACCCGTGCCCCGGCGCTGTGCTTCGTGGGGGCGCATCCGGATGGCGAGGCAGCCCTGCGCCAGCTGCCCGGCGAAGCTCCCGATGTCGTGCTCATGGACATCAACCTGCCGAAAATGAACGGCATCGAATGCGTGGCGCGGCTCAAACAGCATCTGCCCAAGACCCAGGTGCTGATGCTGACGACCTACGAGGAAGGCGATTTGATTTTCGACTCCCTGCGCAAGGGCGCCAGCGGTTACCTGCTGAAAAACGTGCTGCCGGCGGAATTGATCCAGGCCATCGAGCAGGTGCACGCCGGCGGCGCGCCGATGTCCATGCAGATTGCGCGCAAGGTGGTTTCGCATTTTCAGCAGATCAAAATGCCGCAGTCGGACATGGAAAAACTGACCAAGCGCGAGCAGGAAATCCTGGCGCTGCTGGCCAAGGGCTACCTGTACAAGGAGATTGCGGACCAGCTCGGGATCAGCCTGAGCACGGTGCGCGCCCATTTGCATACCGTCTATGAAAAACTCCACGTTCAGTCGCGGACCGAGGCCGTGGTGAAATATCTCGGGCAGCGCTGAACCGGCGCAGAGAAAGCGGTTTTAGCGGGCGGCCTTGAGGCCGGTTTTCAGCCGGTCATGGTCGTTGGTCGGCGCCCCGGCTGAATTTTTCCCGCCAAGCTAGAACAAACGTTCAATAGTAGGTTCACCGGGAAAGGGTATGGTAATCACGTACCCACACTATGAACCCGACCCGCTTATATCAGGCCCGTATTTATACCATTCCTGCCGTTGGCCGCCCCGCCATTCGCCGGGCGTTCACGTTGATCGAACTGCTGGTGGTCATTGCCATCATCGCGATTCTGGCCGCCATGTTGCTGCCCGCCCTGGCCAAAGCCAAGCTGAAGGCGACCGAGGCCACCTGCCTGAGCAATCAGAAGCAGCTGGGTCTGGCGCTCGCCATGTACACCACCGACAACACCGAAAAACTCATCGCCGCCACCGCGCCGGCCAACTTCAAGAATGCCGGCGGTTACTGGTTTCTGGACAGCGGCGCCCCGGGTTCCTGGAACAACCAGGCGGTGGCGCTCGCCGATGTGCAGGCCAATTTGAACACCAACAATCTGCTGCATCAATACGCGCCCAACCCCGGCGTCAATCATTGTCCCGGCGATGTCCGGTTCAATCTGAACCTGGGCAGCGGCAATACCGTGGACTGGGCCTACGACAGTTATGCGGTCACGGAAAACGTGACCGGCGGCGGCACCAGTGCCTCCTATTCCAAGATTTCCGACATCCGGCGCTCCTCCGATTGCATGGTGTTTGTCGAGCAGGCGGATTCCCGCGGTTATAACGCCGGGAATTTTGAAGCGAGCGTGACCGTGGGCAGTCCCAGCACCTTCGGGTATGTGGATTTGTTTGCGGTGTACCACGGCAATGTCAACACGTTCAGCTTTTCCGACGGCCATGCGGAACCCAAAAAGTGGTCCGATAATGGCATCATCAGCGCTGGCAAGCTGGCCAATCAGGCCAATACGGTGGCCTACGAATATCCCGGGCTGCCGGCGAATTGCCAGCCCAGCCAGTCAAGCGCCGATACGGCCTATCTGACCCAGCACTGGCTTTGCCCGGCCAATCCGTGATGAATGACGCCGGCTGCCGGGCCTGAGCAATCGTGCTCCGGCCAATGTTGCCAGCCGGGCGGACTCGAATGAAATTGGATTTACCCGCCTAGAACGAATGTTCAATGGTGCCCACGGGTCGCTGTGATACGGTAAATCAAACCCAATTAACCCATCAGTATAACTCTCCAGAAAATGAGTTTGGCTGTCCGCAACCTGATCGCTTTTGTTTTTCCGTCACCGGCGGTTTTTTTGAAGCCGGCTGCCGCCGACCGGTTGGCGTATCCATTTTTGGCCGGCGCGCACCCGGCAAGTCGGAAATTTCTGTCAACCCAACCCCCATCATGCAACCAACCCAGTCAACTCCGGATCGTCCTATGAATACCCGTCTCCTGACCCGTCGCAGCCCGCACTTCCGGCGCGCGTTGCTGCTGTCGGCCGCCTGTGGCGTGCTGGCCGTGCCCGCCGGCCGGGCCGCGAATTATTACGCCGACTTCAACGGCCTCACCGCTGGCTTTGGCACTCCCGTGAGCGGCAATGCGGATTCCGCGCTCATGTGGAATACGAATGCCTTGGGGGCCGGCACCGGTGCTCTGGTGGCTTTTCCCAGCAGCAGCAGCGCCTATTTTACCTTCGGCACCTTACCCGGTGATGCCTCGTTGCAGGGCACATTTAACCTCGTGCTGTCCGCCGGGGATTCCTTTGCCGGTATTACGGTCAACAGCACCGGCCTGAACATCACCATGAATGGCACCGGCAACGAGCATGGGGCCACTGCCCCCTGGTACATCAACACCGGCTCAACCCTGACCATGTCCAGCACCCGGCAGGCGCCAGGCGGCCTTAATTTTAACAAGACCGTGGTCACCCTCATCGGCGGTGGCACGTTCAACTTCGGCACGGCGATTGGGGGCAATGACAGCGTCGCCGGCTCCGGTTTTGTCCAGAACATGACCAACGGCACGGTCAACATCTATGAAACCAACCTGTCCGTGGGCTATGTGTCCACCTATGTCGGCAATTACACGCTCACCAACGGCACGTTGAATTTCGCCTCTGCTCAATCCGCCGGTTCCTTCAGCGGATTTCAGGCCGCGAGCAACAGTGTGTTTGCCATCAATGGCGGTACGGTGGATAACACCAGCGGTTCGGCCCTGTCCCTCGCCATGGGCTCGGGCACGATCAGCTTCGGCGGCAACTTCATCTTCACCGGCAGCAGCAGCCTGGATTTCAGCGCCGCTCCGGTGATCCTGACCGGCAATCGCACGGTGACAGTCGCGGCCAATGTTTTGAGTTCGGAAGGTGTCATCAGCGGCAGCGGCTTCGGCCTGACCAAGGCTGGCAGCGGCGTGCTCTCGCTTGGCGGGGTCAGCACCTATACGGGCAATACCATCGTCACCGCCGGCACCCTGGCGCTGACCAATTCGGCGAGTTTGAATGGCAGTTCCCAGATCGCCATCAGCGGTTCAACTTATGACATTTCCGGCCTGACCGCCCCGGCTTTGAATAACGCTGCCTTGTCATTCACCAATGCCACCTTGAACTTCGCCGTGCCGCTCACCGCCACCACCAACATCGTCAGCACCACCCTGAACCTCGGTGGCACCACCAACGTGATGAACATCGTGTCGCTGCCGCTGGTCACCAGCTATCCCCTGCGGGCGCACCTCATCAAGTACACCACGCTGAATGGCGCGTTCAATATCGGTCTGGGTACGATTCCGGCGGCCAGTCCGTCCTACTCCGCCTATCTGACCAACCTGAACGGGTTTGTTGACCTCGTGCTCACTGGCGGCCCGGCCCCGGTGCGCCAGCTGGTCTGGACCGGCACGGACCCGAGCAGCCCCACTTATTGGGACCTGGTTAATTCGGTGAACTGGCTGGATACGGGCAATGGCAACATTGCCGCCAATTTCAACCAGCTTGATCTGGTGACGTTCAATGACAGCGCCACCGGTTCCACCACGGTCAATGTGACCACTGCGGTCACGCCGGGTGCCCTCACGGTGAGCAACAATGCAGCCACCTACACCTTCACCGGCGGCGGTTCGATTGCCGGGGCTATTGGCATCACCAAGCAGGGGCCTGGCACCATGATTTTGGATACCTACAACACCTACAGCGGCGGCACGACCATCAGTGCGGGCACGGTGCAGGTGGGCAACAATGATGGTGGCGGCACGCTCGGCACTGGTCCGGTTGCGGTCAATGGGTCGCTGATATTTGATTTTAGCGGCAGCTCGCCGCTGGTGAATGGGCTTTCCGGCAGCGGCTCGCTGACCCAGGAGGGCGGGGATACGTTGCAAATCGGCGCAACGAACACGTTCAACGGCACCGTGCTGGTGACCAGCAATGCCGTGAGCCTGAATGGCAGCACGCTGCAATTGGGCAGTTCGGCCGCCCTGGCTGCCGGGACGGCCATGACGGTCACACCTGGATCGCGGCTGGATTTGAACGGCTTCACTGCCGCCGGTTCGGTGACGGTCGCGGGCAATGGCAATGGCGGTTACGCGGCGGTGGACAACACCAGCGGCACCATCCCCCCGGGCGATATCGGGCTGACCAATCTGACCTTCACGGGTAACACCACCCTGGGCACGGCGGGCAATCGCTGGGATTTGCGCTCGCCCGGCGGCACCACCGGCAATCCGGCCACCGCCAGCCTGAGCACCGGCGGCCATGCTTATAATCTCATCAAGACCGGCACCGGCGGTACCGCCGGCGGTTTCCTCGGCCTGGTCAGTGCCACGGTGGACCCCATGCTGGCCAACATTGACGTGCAGCAGGGCATCTTGGAGTTTGAAGGCAATTCGACCGGTCTGGGCAACCCGACCAATACCCTGACCGTCGAAGCGGGCGCCACGTTTGAAATCTATGCGGCCACCAATCAAATCAACAAGATCATTGTGGTGAACGACGGCGCCACGCTGAACAATAACAACGGTGCCAATACCATCATCGGTCCGGTGGTGCTCACCAATGTGGACAATTCCGGAACCCCGAACTGCGTGTTCAACATCGGCGGCACCTCGCTGCTGCTCAGCGGGCCGCTGTCCGGCAATGGCATTCTGGACATGGCCACCGGCACCCACACGCTGACCCTGGCGGGGAATAGCGCCACTTTTGCCGGCGGAGTCACGGTCGGCACCGGCACGCTGATCCAGAGCAACGTTCTGAATGTGCCGCAGGGCGTGGGCGTGAATAACGGCAAATACACTCTCAACGGCATGCTGACGGGCGGCGGCATCACCAACCAGACCTACGGCATTGTGGCCGGTTTTGGCACGAACAGTGGCACGCTCGATGCGAACGGACTCGTGTTCCCGGGCGATACCAATGTGGTGGGCACTCTGACGGTCGGCGGGCTGGTGGTGGAAGGCTCGGCCCAGTTGTACTACGATCTGGGCGCCACCAACACGCCCGGCGCTGGCATCAACGACCTGATTAATGTGAATGGCGATCTCACCCTGAACGGTGGTGCCATCTATCTTAACCCGAAAGGACTGTTGCAGACGGCCACCGGTTCCTACCGGTTAATCAATTACACGGGCGCCCTGACCGTGAATTCGCTGCCCTACGTGAATAACTCCGGCTCCTATACCTTCACCCTGGATACCAGCGTGCCGAATCAGGTGAACCTCGTGGTCAGCGGCGGTCCGCCGATCTGGAATGGCGGCAGCACCAGTGACAGCAACTGGACCGATGCGGACAACTGGGGCGGCACGCTCCTTTCGGCCGGCAACATCCTTTACTTTGCCGGCAACAACCGGGTGACCAACACGAATGACACCTCGGCCGGCAATAATTATGCCGAGCTGGACTTCAATGTCGGTGCCGGCGCATTCACGCTGAACGGCAACTGGCTGACCCTGAACGGCAATATCGAGAACTATTCCGGCAGCTTCCAGACGATTAACTTGCCCATGTCTTTCGCCGAGAATCCGGTGATCAATGCCGGTACTGCCGGGATGCTTCTGACCGGCGGCCTGACCAATAACGCCGCCGCCAACTATACTATCCACCTGCAGGGCACCAATGGCACCCTGGCCGAAAGCCTGCAAACTGCCACGCCCGGGGTTTCGCAGAATCTGGCGCTCGTGGTGGATAACTCCGGTGGCACCAATTCTTGGGCGCTCAATGGCAACAACAGCTCCTATCTGACCAACCTCACCGTCACCGCCGGCTCCCTGAGCTTCGGCACCGGCACGGATGCGCCGCAACTCGCGGTCACCAACATCACCACCGTCTCCGCCATGATCGTCGGCAGTGCCACGAACGGCATCGGCGTGTTCAACCTGAACAGCGGCTCGCTGGTGGCCAGTTGCGTGAATGAGGACGCCATCGACGTGGGCAACGCCACCAATGGCAGCGGCGTGTTCAACATGAACGGCGGCTCGCTGACCGTGAGCGGCAAGTACTTCATCATCGGCGGCCTGACCGGCTCCGGGGTATACAACCAGACCGGCGGCACGGTCACGGCGATCCTGACCGATCTCATTCTGGGCAACAACATCAATACCTCCACCGGCCTGGTCAGCATCGCCGGCGGCACCTTTGACGGCACGGCGGCGGCCTTCAACGTTGCGTTTCGCGGCGCGGGCACGGTGAATCTCTCCGGCACCGGCCTGCTGAAGATCGGCACCCTGAACATGACGCGCAATTCATCCGACTCCGCCAATGCCAATGGTGTGCTCAACCTGAATGGTGGCACCCTCCAGATGACGGGTGAGGCCTTCGGCAACGCCGCCACCGGCCAGACCGGCGCGATCAACTTCAACGGCGGCCTCATGCAGGCGCGCACCAATTCGACCACCTTTATCACCGTGCCGGCCGCGCCGAGTGTGTTGACCACCACGGTCAAGGCCGGCGGCGCCCGGATTGATGACGGCGGCTTTGCCATCACCGTCACCGCTCCGCTGGTGCACGATGCCACCTTGGGCACCACGCCGGACGGCGGGTTGTTCAAGCAGGGTGCCGGTACGCTGACGCTCGCTGGGGCCAGTACCTACACGGGCAATACCACCATCAGTAACGGCACCCTCGCGGTGAATGGTTCGCTCGGCACCACCGCCGTGACGGTCGCCAGCGGCGGTACGCTGGCCGGCACCGGCAGCTTGGGTAGCAATGTGCTGGTCAAGGCCGGCGGTGCGATTGCTCCGGCCGGTCTCGGGGTGGTGGGCACCCTGACGGTCGCCAGCAACGTCACCTTGCAGGGCAGCGCCACACTGGATATCAATGCCGCCACGCCAGCCAACGATCTGCTCAATGTCGGCGGCACCCTCACGTATGGCGGCACGCTCACTGTGACCAACCTCGCGGGCACCCCGGCGGCGGGAAACAGCTTCAAGCTGTTCAATGCCGCCAGCTACGCCGGATCGTTTAGCGCCACCAACCTGCCGGCACTGGGCAGCGGCCTCGGCTGGACCTGGAACCCGGCCAGCGGCACGCTGTCCGTGGTGGCCACCGTCAACCTCACGCCCACGAACCTCGTGTCCGTGGTCAACGGCAACCAGCTCACCTTGAGCTGGCCGGCGGATCACACCGGCTGGCGTCTGCTGGCCCAGACCAACTCCGTTAACATCGGTCTGGTGAACAACACCAACGCCTGGTTCACCGTGGGCGGATCCACGGCCACCAACAGCGTGAACATCATCCTGGATCCCAGCCAGGGCACCGTGTTCTATCGCATGGTCTATCCGTAAGGACTATCCGGGGTGACCCGGAAGTTTATTCCATCAAGGAATATTGGGGTTTGGCCGCCGGGCTCGCAGTGGTTCCGGCGGCCAAATGTTTTTGGGACCGGGTGGATGAATCTGGATATATCTTGATTTTCACGGTTTTAAAGGGTTTTTGACCCAAGGCTATAGGTCCTGATCTCGCGAAACGGCTGAAATTGGGGCGGGGAATTTTAACCGCAGATTGACGCAGATGTCCGCAGATGGGGGCTGGGGAGGGCGGGCGGAGTCTGGATTCCAGCGGATGGTTGATTCTTGATATATCTTGATTTTCACGAATTTAAAGGGGTTTTTGCGGGTTTTGACGCCGGATTGAGGCTGGATGCCCGCGTGGTTATAGCCTGGGGTGAACCGCTGCGCGCGAGCACAAGGATGCCACCCAGATCTTCTCCAGGCCCATAGGGCTGGTACCCCGGCGGTTCCCAGACAGGGCGCGGCAACCGCGAAATACGAGCCACGTGAAAGGGAAACAGGTTTGAACTGGCTTGATTTACTTTGATTTGGCTGGATTTGCCTGGGGAATCGGCTTCCCGTTCTCGGGGGCAGGCACGGCGGGCAGTCTGGTGACCGCGCCCCACCTCGGCGTTTGCAATTTTCGCCGTTTGCCTTGATGAGGCTTGATAAGCCTTGATTTGCTTTGATTGCCGGGGAGATGGGAAACATCCAACATCCAACATCGAACGCCCAACATCCAATGCCCCACCACCCCGTGCGGGGCGGGTTCCGGAATGGGGCAAAGAAAGAGTGTGCCGGACGGACCCGCCAACGGGTGGCGGGGCATCCGGGCGCAAGTTTGGCTGTGACAGTGAGTTTACCATGTAAACCTCCAACGGGGTAATATGGCACAGGATTTATAATGTCAAATACGGGCATTACGGAATTAAGAAGTTAAGCCGCGAACGGCCCGAAATTCGCCAACCGCAATAATATCTTCCATTATTTTTCGGAGGCTGTTATACAAATTAGGCTACACCGGTGTCTATCCGGTAGTGTGAGCATAATGGATGTCCCCCAATCTCCGGCCAACCCGGTGGAACCCTGCCGGTTTTTCCAACCGGTGGATTGGGCGGCATGCGGACTCACTTCGTTGGTGGCGTTGATGGTTTATCTGTTCACTCTCGCACCGGAGGTAACATTGGAATATTCCGGCATTTATGCCACGAGTGCGATGTATCCGGGGCCATCTGTTCCGCCGGGCCATCCACTCTGGGTCATCTATGGCTGGCTATTTATCCATCTGATCCCTTGTTCAAACGTCGCTTGGCGCATGGGCGTGGGCGCCGCCACTGCGGGAGCGCTTACCTGCGGTCTGATCGCCCTCTTGGTTTCCAGTGTCGGGCGGCGGATGATTGAATATGCCGGTCCGCCCGCCCCGAAACAACAGACCGCATTCCGGTTGGTTTGCGGGGCGGCGGCGGGGCTGGGCTTTGGCTTCGACGGTTGCGTCTGGAGCCAGGTGGTTTTGGCCGATCCCTGGCCGCTGAGTCTTTTGTTATTTGCCCTGACCATCGTTCTTCTGGCGCGCTGGTTCTTTGCGCCGGACCAGCGGCGTTACTTGTACCTGGCCGCGTTCATTTATGGGCTGGTTTTGACTGAGAGCCAGTGTTTGATCACGGCTGCCTTGGGACTGGCAGGGTTACTGGCCATGGGAGATCGCAACCTGGGCCGAAATATGCTTCTGGGCATGGCCATCATCCTATGGACAGCTTACCTGGCCCAAAACCAACTTGGGCAATTAGGTTGGCACATGATAGGATCCTCCGAAGGGTTTCTGGAAGCCCTGATTGCCATCGTCTCGGTCGCTTGGGTTTTCCTATTCATTCAGACGCGCGAATGTTTCACTGCTTGGAAACCGGCCTGTCTTTGCGCCCTGCTCTGGCTGGCCGGTCTTAGCATTTGTTTATTATTGCCGATCCTGTCCATGACCACGCCGCCGGTGAACTGGGCCTATCCGCGCCGGGTGGAATGGCTCTTCTACACCTTGAGCCGCGGCCAATACGAATCAGTGTTTGCCATAACCAGTTTAAGCCAACTGGCGACCCAAGGTGCGATCTATGCCAAATGTGCTTTGAACGACTTTGGCGGGTTTTACCTGATCGCCGCCGCTCTCCCGCTTTGCCACTGGCATAAGCTGACTCTGACCCAGCGCGGGTGGTTGGCGGGGATACTTGTAGTTTGGGGCGTGACGTCCCTGTTAATGCTGATTGGACTCAATCTGGACTGGCAAAGTGCGGAATATGCAAAACCATTATTTGCAGTTTCCCACTGGATTCTAGCCGTGCTGGCTGGTTGCGGACTGATGTTGACCGGCGCGTTTTGGATTTCGCCACCGGCGGCAAAACCAGACTCAAGCGGTTAGAGCCTTCACCGTCGCCTCCAAACTGGCCGCGTCGGCGACGTTCAGCATCTGGGCGGATTTATCAATCCGCTTCAGGAAGCCGCTCAGGGCGGAGCCGGGTCCGAGTTCGATGAACCGGGTGTAACCCTGCGCCAGCAGCGCGCGCATGGATTCCTCCCAGCGCACGGAGGCGCAGACCTGTTCCACGAGGCGCGCGGAAATCTCCGCCGGGGTGGTGTGGGCCTGGGCGGTGACGTTGGAAATCACAGGCACTAGCGGGGCATTCACGGTCACCCGGGCGAGTTCGGCTTGCAACTTGGTTTGGGCGCTGGCCATGAGGGGCGAGTGGTAGCCGCCGGCCACGGGGAGGGGCAGGGCGCGTTTGGCACCTTTGGCCTTGGCGAGTTCGCAGGCTTTGGTGATCTTGTCCGCTTCGCCGGAAATGACGAGCTGGCCGGGGCAGTTGAGATTCGCCAGCACCACGCCCGCTTCGGCGCAGGCTTCGCGCGTGAGCGCTTCATCCAGACCGATGATCGCCGCCATGCCGCCCTTGGTCACATCGCAGGCTTCCTGCATGAACTTGCCACGCTGGCGCACCAGACGCAGACCGTCCTCAAAACTGAACGTGCCGGCGGCGGTGAGCGCCGTGAATTCGCCGAGCGACAGGCCGGCGGTGGCGTCGAACGCGAGGTTCGGCACCGATTCCTTGAGCAATTGAAAGGCGACCCAGCTGGCGAGGAAAATGCCCGGCTGCGCGTGTTCGGTCTTGGTGAGCTCCGCTTCCGGCCCGGTAAAGCAGATGGCGGTGAGATCGTAGCCGAGGGCGGTGTTGGCGCGCTCGAACCAGCTTTTGGCGGTGGGGAATTTTTCGGCGAGGTCCTGTCCCATGCCCACGACTTGGGCGCCCTGGCCGGCGAACAATAATGCAGTTTTGCTCATAAAGAGCGGGTATTATATACACAGGCCGGGGAGCGAGAAAAGCCCGGTTTTTGGCGGGGCGACGTGCGAAAAGCTCCCGCCGCCAAGCGGCAGGGTTTTAACGCCAAAGAATTTTACCGCAGAGATCGCAGAGAACACAGAGAATCCGAGGCAAAGGTTCAAAGTCGCGCGGTTGTTTGAGGGCCATTCACCGGGCGGGGTTGGCGTTGTTGCTGCGGCTGGCTTTCATCACCGCCGCGCACCGTAGCGCGGCGTTCACGCCGCTTCCGCATGTCTAGGCACAACGGCCCGGCGAATCGGTAACCTTCTTCGTTCCCCCCTTTTTCCGGTAATGACAAATGGAGCCGATCCGTCATAATCGCCTGCCATTCTTTTCGGGATGGCCAAATCAAATCACATGGCGGCAAGCGCGGCACAATTCAAAGTGGTGGTGGTCGGCGGCGGACCGGCGGGTTCCGCGGCGGCCCGCACCCTGGCGGCGGCGGGCGTGGCAGTGTGCCTGATTGATAAAAGCGAGTTTCCTCGGGACAAGTTGTGTGGGGGACTTTTGACCTTGCGCAGCCGGAAGACGTTTCAACAGGTCTTTCAGGCGGACTGGAGTCCGGTCATTCAACATCATTCGCGCGGGGCGGAATTTTATTATCAGCGGCAAAAGCTGAATTCGCTCACTGATTACAAGGACATCTTTTTTACCTGTCGCCGGGAGTTCGATGCGCATCTGCTGGGGTTGGCGGAATCGTGCGGAGCAAAATTATTGCTCGGAAGACAGGTGCAGGCCGTGGACACGGCGCATTCCCGCCTGACGCTGTCCGACGGTCAGACGATTGGCTATGACCTGTTGATCGGTGCGGACGGCGTGAACAGCGCGGTGGCGAAGGCGGTGTTTGGCAGTTCGTTCAGCAAGGAGCGGATCGGGTTCGGGTTTGAACTGGAGGTGCCCATTTCGCGGGTCATCCCGTTGATCCCGGATCCGGAGATTTATTTCGGGGTGCTGGACTGGGGTTACGGCTGGGTGTTCCCCAAGCGCCATACGCTGACCGCCGGGGTAGGTGGGCTATTGCGGGCGAGCCCCAAAATGCGCGCGGAGTTTGAAGCCTTTTTGAAGAGCCGGTTTGGTGCCATTCCACCGGGCCAAATCAAAGGACATTTCATTCCGTTCGGGGATTTCCGCCAGGTGCCGGGGCAGGGGAACGTGCTGCTCTGCGGTGATGCGGCGGGGTTGGTGGAGCCGATCACGGGGGAGGGGATTGCGTTCGCCATGCTCAGCGGCTTTTACGCGGCGGAGAGCGCCCGGGAAGCGATTTTGACGGGGCGCGAAAAATCCGCGCTGGCATTGTATCAGAAACGGTATGCCGAGATTGCCGACACGTTTCGCCAGGCAAACCGGCTGCGGCGGATGTTGTTCCCCAAACTGGGTCAGCGGCTGCTGGCGAAGGCGCTGCCCAAAAGCAAAAGTCTGGTCCGGCGGCAAATGGATTTGATGGCGGATGAATTGAGTTACCCGGAGTTTGGCCGGTATCTCTTGGCGAAGGGGATTACCGGGCCGATCAAGGCGATGTTGGGACGCACCTGAGGGCCGTAGCAACCAGGGCGTGGCGCGCCCATTCTGCCCCGGCGCGCGGCGTTCACGCCGCTTCACCGTGCGAACGTATGTCGTCATGCGATTGGCATCAGGCCATTCGCAAGTTGAAGCGGCGTGAACGCCGCGC
>CAIJGS010000213.1 GCA_903820285.1 uncultured Verrucomicrobia subdivision 3 bacterium
CCCAGTCCCACCTTTCGTCCCTTCAACCACAACCCTCGCTTAAACTAATATGAGCCGCATCGGCAAAATCGCCCGTCTCCCGCAAAAGATCCGGGACCAAATCAACGAAAAACTCCACAACGGCATCCACGGCGTGGAAATCCTCTACTGGCTGAACGAGCTCCCCGTCGTCCAAGCCATCCTGCAGGAAGGCTTTGGCGGCGAGCCCATCAGCCCCCAGAACCTCTCCAACTGGAACCAGGGCGGCTACCTCGACTGGGTCGCCAGGCAAGAAATCGAACTCCACACCCGCGACATCTTCGCCAGCATCGCCACCGCCGGCTCCTTCGCCAGCCATATGGCTAACACCATCATGGCCCGCTACGCCGCGTTACTGGCCCGCATCCCCCTGGACGGCCCGCCGCCCAAAGACATCTGGCGCCAAATGGACGCCCTGCATCGCCTCAACAAGCAAGTCATGCACCAGCGCCGTACCGAACTCCACGACCGCGAAGTGAAGTGCAAAGAATCCAAAGAAGAACGCGCATGGGCCCTGGCGGAGCCCAACATCCCGCCGGACCCGCCCATCCGCGACCCCAAGTACAAGAAGAAGAGCAAAGCCACCAAGACCAAGGACGGCAAAACCAAATCCGGCAAGAAGGCCAAAGAAAAGCCCGAAGCCGAAACCGAGGAAGCCGAAGAGGAGGACGAATTCTTCACCGAAGAATTCTACCCCGAAACCTTCGCCGCCATCGCCGCCGAAGAAAAGGAGCGGAAGAAAAAAGGTTTAAAACCCGATCCCAATGACGAGGGCGAACCTATATGAATTTCACTCACCCAACTGCCATGAAACCATCATCCCCGGATTTCAAGGTGCGTGAACCATCCACCCGCCTGGCCGACACCAAACGCGGCAACCTGTTCCCCCTCTCCTCGCCCAACGAGGAGAGGGCCGGGGTGAGGAGCCAATACCATCAAACTCGCATCATTCTCTTTTCATCCGGTGGCACGAACCGCTACGCAACCACATTCTTCATCACCATCAACCTTGATTCTTGCTTCAAAATCCAAGCAAATCGCGGTAAATCAAGGTAAATCCAGAATCAAATATAAATCGAATCAAGTTACCAAAATAGCCACCAGATTATTGACCTCCTACAACCCCGTCATCCGCATTAAGCGCGAGCGGCGCGCGGCATTCATGCCGTTTCAATGTACCAGCCAAAGGCAGGCTGGTCATTCCAATGGCATTCGCGCGGTATGGCCGGTTGGGTGTCCGTCCGCCCAGCCCCGGCATGCCATCCCAACGCCCACCGCCTCCCGACGCGCCTCTTCGTCCGTCAATGGAGGTTGGGCGTTCGATGTTGGGTGTTGGATGTTTCCCCTATTTTAATTCCATCCTCCACCATCAACCCTCCCCCCTCGATTATCGGATGTTGGCCAACATTGCGTCACCGCTTGACCTTCGCCACAAACCCATTCGCCCGGAACCAGGTCACCGCGTCGGTAAACGCCTGTTGCGGCGGCGTCTGTGGCAGCCCCAATTCCCGGATCGCCTTCGCCGGATTGAACCACATCTTGTACTTCGCCATGCGCACCCCCGCCAGCGGTGCCTTCGGTGGATGGCCCGTGATTCCCGCCATCGCTTCATTCACATGTGCCGCCGCCAGGGCGACCCAATACGGCACCTTCATCTTCGGTGCCGGCACCATGGCAATCCGGGCCAGCTCGGCCAAAGTCTGTTCCATGGTCCAGTTGCCGAGCGCATTGCCTAAAATATATCGTTCCCCCACCCGGCCCTTTTCGGCTGCCAGAATATGGCCTACGGCCACGTCCCGCACATGCACCCAGTTCAATCCCGTATCCAGAAAAGCCGGCAGTTTTAGGTTCAGAAAATCCACAATGATCTGCCCCGTCGGCGTCGGTTTTACATCCCGCGGCCCCACCGGCGCGGATGGATTCACAATCACCACCGGCGCCCCCGCCGCCGCCAGTTCCCGCGCCACCACCTCCGCCTGCCACTTTGACCGCTTGTAATGATTGCTCATTTGCGCTTCCGAAACCGGCGTGTCTTCATCCGTCGGCACGATCCGGCCGTCCACGAGTTTTGGCAATCCGATGCACCCCACCGTGCTCGTATAAACAATGCGCGCACACCCCGCCGCCTGCGCCGCCTCAATCACGTTCCGCGTCCCATCCACATTCGCCGCGTACATCGGCACATAATCCCGCAGCCAAAGCTGATAGCTCGCCGCCATGTGAAAACACCAGTCGCACCCCGCCAACCCCCGTTTCAGCGCCGCCCTGTCCTCCCATCCGCCGGATACGCGCTCAAACGGCACCCCCGCCAGCCCGCGTTCATCCGCCCCCCGCCGCAACAGCACTTTTACCCGGTGCCCCCGGGCAACCAGTTCATGGACAAGGTTCGCGCCAATAAAACCGGACGCTCCGGTGACAAAACAATTCATTACGCAGCCAATTTAAGGGGGAACCCCGCCCGGACTCCACCCTTATTTATGTTCCCCCGCAGCTTGACTTGTACGCCCCGGTCGGAAAAAATCAGGGCTGTTGTATGCCGACTAAAAACAACAGCCGCAAAAAGGTCAACCGCGCCGAACAGCGCGACCTCGATACCAAGATAGAATTCATGGAGGGAATCCTGCGCCGTGATCCCGCCTACGTGGACGCCCTCCAACTCCTCGGTGATCATTATACCCAGCGCGGCCGCTTCGTGGACGGCCTGCAAGTTGACGAACAGCTCGCCAGACTGATGCCCGACAGCCCCATTGTATTTTATAATCTCGCGTGCAGCTATTCCCTCACCGATAATTTCGAGTTCGCCTTGCATGCCCTCAACCGCGCCCTCGAACTCGGCTATCGCGACTTTGCCTGGCTCGTGAAAGATCCCGACCTCAAGAAACTCCGCGCCCAGCCCGGTTACGAGGAAATGAAGGAAAAGATCCGCCGCCTCAAAAGCGATTCCCGCTAGACCGTCGCAGCGTTTTAAAATGAATGTCACCGTCCATGGACGGACGGAACATTTCCGTACCGTCGCCTTTGATGTCCCCTCGAATTCCGTCCTCCTGATCGAGCAACGCCTCCTCCCGCACGAGTTCAAAATCGTTGCTACCAAAAATTACCGCGAAACCGCCCGCGCCATCACCGACATGATCGTCCGCGGCGCCGGTGCCATTGGTGCCACCGCCGCCTATGGCCTCGCCCAGGGCGTCCGCGCCTTTCGCGGCAGCAACCTCGCCAAGTTCACCGCCCACACCCAACAGGTGTACCAAACCCTCAAGGACGCCCGCCCCACCGCCGTTGACCCCGTCAACGCCATGAACGGCGTCCTGCTCCAGATGGCCCCGGGCGAAACCGTGGCCGAACAGCAGGCCCTCGCCCTCGCCGCCGCCGAGGAATTCGCCCACGACGACGTCGCCCACTGCGAAGCCATCGGCCGCCACGGTGCCAAGCTCATCCGCGACGGCATGCGCGTGCTCACCCATTGCAACGCCGGCTGGCTCGCCTTCGTGGATATCGGCACCGCCACCGCCCCCCTCTACGCCGCCCAGGCCGGCGGTAAAAAATTCCACGTCTTCTGCGACGAAACCCGCCCCCGCTCCCAAGGCGCCACCCTTACCGCCTGGGAACTCGCGCAGCAAAAAGTCCCCCATCACATCATCGCCGACAACGCCGCCGGCCACCTCATGCAACGCGGCGAAATCGACCTCGTAATCGTCGGCAGCGACCGTGTCCTCGGCCGCACCGGTGAAGTCGCCAACAAAATCGGCACCTACACCAAAGCCGTCCTCGCCCACCGGCACCGCATCCCCTTTTACGTCGCCATCCCCCTGTCCACCATTGATTGGAACCTGAAACGCGGCTTCGACATCCCCATCGAAGAACGTCACGAACACGAAGTCCTCGGCGCCTGGGGCATCAATCCCCGTGGCCGGCGTGAATATGTCCGCGTCGCCAACCCCACCAGCGGCGCCCGCAACCCCGGCTTTGACGTCACCCCCGCCGACCTCATCACCGGCATCATCACCCCCCTCGGCATCTTCAAACCCCGCGACCTCTGGAAACACCGCACCAAACTCGGCCACACCCGCTGAGCCACCCAGCTTAGTGCCACCCCATTCCGACTCAGAAGCCGCAATTTGTCGGCGAGTTCCGACGATTTCGACTTGCACCCAAAGCCAAATGAACATACTCTCTGCCTCCCCTTAGGCGGGGTAGCCAAGTGGTAAGGCAGGGCTCTGCAAAAGCCTCATCCGTCGGTTCGATTCCGACTCCCGCCTCCACGCTAAACCCTTTATTCTACAGGGGTTTAGGTGGGTCGGGGGCCAGAGTTTCACCGGATTCTTCACCGGTTTGGCTGCTCGTTCAAAGTTCTGTTATTGTTCGGCTATAGCTCGTCCAGAGTTCGCTTACGCGACGGATGCCGTTCCTGACACACTCACAACCATGAGTGAACCAATGAAACAAGCATACGGTTTGGTCCAGCGCCCGTGGGGCGTCTTCTACCTGAAAAACAAAATCACCGGCCAACAAACCAGCCTCAAGACCTCGGACAAAAATGAGGCGCAACGCATGTTGCAGGCGCACAATGAATCGGAGATTCAACCGCACTTCAATCTATCGCTGGCGCGGGTTTACATGAACGGCGCGGATCCCAAACTCGGCACGCGCACATGGCAGGAGGTCATGGAAAACATCGTGGCCAAGAAGAAAGACGAGACGCGGCGGCGCTGGGAGATCGCCATCAAGGATCCCAACTTCGATTGCATCCGTAATCTGCCGGTCTGCGAGACGCGAGCGGAACACTTCGACAAGGCGATGGCAGATGGCAAGGTGTCCAGCAATGTTTATCTGCGGCGGATTCATAATCATGCGCTGGGCATGGAATGGCTGCTGAAATCGGTCATTCCCCGGCTGCAATGGCCGCGGCCGGTGTTCAAGGAGAAGCGGGCCATCACGGCGGAGGAACACGCGGCCATTCTCGCGGCGGAGGTCAACGCGGAGCGGAAGGTTTTTTATCAACTGTGCTGGCACCTTGGCGGCAGTCAGGGCGACCTTGCCATGCTCAAGGGCGAGGATGTGGATTGGGAAAACAGCACGGTGAGTTTCACGCGCAAGAAAACGAAGGTGCCGGTGATCGTGCGCCTGGGGTCGGAGGCGTTGAACCTGCTGAAAGACCTGCCGGCGGAAGGCTACCTATTCCCCTACCTCGCCACGGTGCGCGCGGGCGACCGGGCGACGGAGTTTCGGTCGCGCTGCCGCCAGTTGGGTATCAACGGTGTCACGCTGCATTCGTATCGGTATGCGTGGGCCGAGCGCGCTTTGAAGTGCGGCTATCCCGAACGGTTCGCAATGGAAAACTTGGGACATAACAGCAAAGCGGTGCACCGCGCTTATGCGAAACGGGCGCTGATGAAATTGCCGTCGCTGGAGGAATACGAATTAAAAAATGCCGAAATGGCGAAAGCAGAAAGCGGAAAATGAACACGTCGGCTGGCCATACAATGCAGCAGTGATTTTGGGCAATTATACCGCCTTCACAAGGCGCGCGGCAAGAAGAGCAATCAGGCAATCGTGATTGTGGCGCGGCGGCTGCGCGAGATTGCCTGGCACATGCTCAAAGAGAAGCCCGGCCAATTTTTCGGAATGCACGGATCAATCCTCAACCCAGTGCCGGTTGGACTGGGGCGCAGAAAGCATGATCAAACCGGCCAAGCAACGGGTAGATGTCACACGTAGTGGATTTTGGCGGAACTGGATGAGCGAGAAATACCTGAAACGAAAAGGTTATGGGACCCGGTGGGCGGTGAAATCCTTTTTCAGCGGACTGAAATGGCCGTTGGGATCGACGTTGACCTCACGTGAACCAACCCAACTGCTGGCTGAAGCCGCCTTCATGGTGCATGCTTAGTGCCGTCCCCGTATCCTTTCCACAGTCCCGCAGAAGGAAACGTGATCCACCGTTACGCTTGGGCATGCTCTCCGTCCGCGCCTTCTTCTTCGGCAGGCTCCTCTTCAGGTTGCTCCTCAACCGCTTCGTTCAATTTCACCGCACCTGCGAACAGTCCGGTGAATAAGCCGCCGCTGATCATCGTGTTGCGGAAGAATTCCCAAGTTTGCGGATATCCCGCCGTTCCCTTGGTCAGTGCGGTGAACCAGCCCGCCAAACTGCGCGTGTATTCTAGGTTGTGGAACGGGTTAAACAACCAGGCCGCCGTGTTGGTGAGGATATAGAACAGGATCGCCCCGACCAAGCCGCCGCCCAGCATTGTCAGTAGCTTGTCTCGGGAACTGAACCGTCGCCCCAACCAGATCAACGCCGCGTAGGCGACATAGTTTGCACTCAGACAAACCAGCATCGTGGTCCCAAAGACCGACAAACCCAACTCCTGCTGGTAATACAGGTTGATGCCCAAATCGGTCACGAGCATGACCGACAACGGCAGCCACCACGCCAGCCGTCCCGGAAAATACACCCCCGCACAAAACATCAGCGCGTAGGCGGCGCTGAAGTTTTCCGGCAGACAGCCCGGAATGCGCGACAGCGCAAATATCACCAGCAAGGTTAGAGGCAGGAAGAGTGTTTTCATATCAGTCCATATTCCATCGGCAGGAATTTGGCCTTGTCCGCTAGCGTCAGTTGCAGGCCGATGAATTCGGATTCACTTTCAGGCAAATCGTCCAAGGTGTCCTGCAACGTATCGAACCAGATGACTTCATTGGGCGCGATGCGCACTTTGCGCTGTTCGTGTGCGCCGCGGAGCAATTCCACCGCCTTGCGAGCCACCGCCACGCCGGCATGATAGTGTGAATCGCTCCCCACGATGGCCTTGGCCAGAGCGATGGAGGATTCCGGCGAGATGATGAACGCCTGCGGATCGGTCGCCACATCAGACTCGACCAGCCAGCGCTGAAGCTGTTGGGCGGAGGCTTTGCCGTGGCTGCGGGCCGTATTCATCAGGCGGCAATCATAGGCAAGTTGCTCCATGTAGCAGGTCGGTGCCATTCCGCCGAGCAGCTTGATGTTCTGCACCGATTCGTTGGACCAGGTGTCGCAACACGCGGCAGCCAAATTGCCCATCGGACTCAAATGCGCGCAGGCCGAGGTCTTGCCCTCCATCGCCATCGGGAAGCCGGTGATGGCCTTGAGAATCGGGTTCTCGTAGCCACAATCCTTGCCCGGCCCCACCGCTCCACATTCGTAGGCTACCAGTGAACGCACAGCGGTGACGGCGCGCACCACGGCGGCGAAAACGCGCGGTATCATCTTTTGCTCCGCCAGCACCATCGCCGTGTTGCCAAAGCCGCAGGCGGTATCACCGGCGCATTTCACGCCGTGCTTGTCGGCAATCTTCTGGAGATGTGTCCAGAGAAAGCGCATGTCGCGTTCGCCGAGGATGCAGAGGGAGAAAATACTCGCGGCCAAATCGCCATTGACCAGCGCCTCGTCGTGCAATTCCTTGCCGCCGACGGATTCGATGCTCAACAACTCCGCACCGGCTGCGGCTGAGCCGTCAAACAGTTCCAGCATCGCGTCCCAGTAACGACCACGCCGCATCAATGGCGGACGCTCGAACTCGCGGTTATCATTGGGCGTCATGCGCAGAACAGATTTCAGACCGCTGCGGTCTTCTTCCTTCGCCATGCCTTCGAGCAAAATCTTGGCGATGTCCAAGCCCCATTGCGGATGTTCTGTCATGGGCGGCAGCGTCTCAAATTCGATGACCACGCCCGGCGTCTCCAAGTCCGCCGCGCGACGGAGCGCGCCTTCGATGATTTGTTCGTAATTGCGTCGGACCTCTGACATGGTGCCGGCGTCAATGGTCATCGGCGGCAACGTGAAGTTCAGTTCTGGATAGACCGCGCCACCCCCAATGACCATGCCGCTCTTGGTGGTGACGGGTTTGGGCGCAAGGCCGAAGGTCAGTTCCAACGGGTCGGAGATGGCAAGGGATTTATAGTGCATCGCAAAATTTGTATCAGTTGGTTTGTAAAAACGCTTCCACCTTGGCTTTGATGGTCTGTTCGCAGCCGGGCACGCTCAAGATGTCGCATTCACTGCCCAGGATGAACGGATGCCCCACCACACGCATTCGGCGGATGAGATCAGCGGAGAGTTGCCGCACCTTGTCCACGCTCACCAAGGCGTCGGAGTAGAATTGCTTCGTCGGCAGGTTGCCGTAGAGCACGGTGGACTTGGGCAGTAGCTTGGCGTCCTCCCAGAGCAGCCTTGAGCTGCCCAGGCTGATCATCGCCGGATCAAGCGTGGCAAACCGTTGCACCATCCCGTCGAGCAGTTCGCCGCAGTCGTGAAAAATCAGGTCCACGCCGCGCGCACGCAGTTGCTGGCGGAGGGCCAGATTGAACCGCATCACATAGCGGTCGAAAACGTCATAGCTCTCAGCGATTTGGTTGGGCGAGAAATACACCTTGTTGGCCGCCGGCTCACACAAAATGATGACCTTGGCGCCGGCATCCATTTGCGCATCGAGATATTTCTGGATGGTGGCAAAACC
>CAIJGS010000214.1 GCA_903820285.1 uncultured Verrucomicrobia subdivision 3 bacterium
CATCCGGCCGAAGAACTCATGATCATCCGGGACGGCACCGTCGAAGCCATGCAGGAAGGCCAGACCAATATCGTCGGCCCCGGCGGCATCATCTTTGAAGCCTCCGGCGAATTGCACGGCCTGCGCAACATCGGCACCAATACGGCAACGTATTACGTGGTCAAGTTTGCCCCGCGCGACCTTGCTCCGGCGAAGTAGTACTTGCGTACAACCAGTACTGGCGTACGGCCACCACGGGGCTGTGGCGGGCGGGATTTTATCCCGCAATATCCACCACCGGACTCGCCGGCTTTTCATCCGGCAACGGGTGGCCGCAGACCAGCCCAAGTACGAGCGTCACCACACAAACGCACGCAAACAGCCCCACACACGCCGGCCAGCCACCGTGCAGCCAAAACCATCCCGTTACCACCGTCCCCAAACTGCCGCCGGTGTAATAAAACGTCACGTATAGCCCGGCGGCGGCAGACCGGGCCGTCTTGGCCACGCGCCCGGTCAACACCGTGGCCGCCGATTGCGAAATAAACACGCCCGTGGAAAATACCGCCAGCCCCGCGATGACCGCCGAGAGCGATGGCACCAGCGTGAGCAACAGCCCGGCAAAGTTCAGTCCCACCGAGCACAGCACCGTGCGGCGGAAATTATGCTGATCCAGAAACCGCCCCGCCAGCGGCGTCACCACACAGCCCAGCAGATAGACAAAGAAAATGCTGCCCAGCGCCGCCGGACTGAGATGAAACGGCGCGCGTGCCAGGTAAAAATTCGTGTAAGTAAATAGCCCCACCAGCGAAAACAGCACGGTGAACCCCATGCCGCAAACCGCCAGCAGCCGGGGATTCCGCAGATGTCGCCCCATGTCGCCTACCGATTTGATCACATGGTGCGCCGGCACAAAATGTACCGCCTTCGGCAGCCAGCGCCGCACCGCCAGCGCGCCGAGCAGATCCAAAATTCCCAGGACCACGAACGCCATGCGCCAGTTGCCGTGCGCAGCCATGAGCCCGGCCAGAAACCGGCCGATGAAACCGCCAAATACCGTGCCCGCCACGTAGGCGGACATCACCGTGCCGGCGCGACCGGGAAATTCCTCGTTGATGTAGGCGATGATCACCGCAATCACCCCGGGCACGAAGAGTCCTTGTGCAAACCGCCAGAGAATGAGCGTGTGCAGGTTGGTTGCCGTAGCCGTGAGCAGCGTGGTCGCCGCCATTGCAAACAGGGCGGGTACGATGACTTTCTTGCGCCCCACCGTCTCCGCCAGCAACCCGGTGATGGGTGCCATGAGCGCCACCGCCAGCGTGACCGCCCCAACCGTAAGACTTACCGACACCTCCGTGGCGTGAAAAATCTGCTGAAACAGCGGCAGCAACGGCTGGGTGCAATACACGTTCAGAAACGTGCAGGCCCCCGCAATCACAGCAGCCATCAGCGCCAGCGCAAAGGATTTTTCCGCGACGGGCTTCACCATTCCACTGGCACCAGAACTCATAACCCGGCCTATCCTCAGACCCGCCGGGCAAAATCACCAGCGAAAAAGTTTACCGCAACGTCTCCAAAATCTTCTCCGCCGCCGCGCGCGGATTTTCCGCCGCGTAGATCGGACGGCCGATCACCAGCCAGTTCGCGCCGGCGGCGATGGCCGCGCGCGGGGTTAGCGTACGTTTCTGGTCATCCGCCTTTTCCGCGCCGGTGCGGATGCCGGGCGTGACGAGTTGCACGTGGGCGGGAATGATTTTCCGCAACGCGATGATTTCCAGCGGGGAGCAGACCAGTCCGCGCAGGCCGGATTGCGCGGCGAGCAGGGCCAGCCGGGACACCTGTTTCTCCACATCGGGTTCGCAGCCGATTTCCGCGAGCGTGGCCCCATTGGAACTTGTCAGCACGGTCACGCCGAGCAGGAGCGGCACCGGCACGCCGAGTTGCTTTGCCGTATCCTGCGCGGATTTTTCCGCCGCACGCATCATCTCGCCGCCGCCGCTGGTGTGGATGGTGAGCATCTGCACATCCAACCGGATGGCCGAAGCCACGGATTTGGCAACCGTATTGGGGATGTCGTGAAACTTGAGGTCCAGAAAAACGTTCGCGCCGGTCGCACGAATGCGTTTGACGATGTCCGGGCCGGCGGCAGTGAACAGTTCACCGCCGATCTTGAATGCGCCCACCGCGGGGGCGATCAGTTCCGCCAATTGAACAGCGGCGGCGGCGTTGGGTACATCAAGGGCGGCAATAATGGGATTATGCATGGCGAAAAAGGCGGTGCAACGATAGCCGCCGCCGACCGGAAAGTCATGCCAAAAAGGGTCTTTGCATGGGACGGGCGGATTACAGAATTCTTCTATGACGGAGCGCGGCTGTGTCGAAGACCAGCCGCAGCAATATCCGAACGTTCAGCCGCTTCGAATTGCTCCACACGCCGTTGCAAGCCATGTTGCTGTGGCTGGGTTTCACCACCGCCACGCTCCGCCAAGGAACTACCCGCCGGCAAACACCGGCTGAAAATTCGCCTCGCGCAGAATCCGCGCGGCTTCCTCGCGTTTGTCCCCCTGAATTTCAATCTGCCCGTTCTTCACCGTGCCGCCGGTGCCGCAGGCCCGCTGCATCGCCTTGGCCAGTTGTTCCTTTTCCGGCAGGCCAATGCCCACAAAGTTTTTGACCACCGTCACAGTCTTGCCCCCGCGCCCGGCTTTGACACGGAGAATATCCACCCGGCCCCGTGATTTTTTGGCCGGCTTGGTAGCCGGCGAAGCTTCCACCAGCGGATGTTCCGGCCCGGGCGGCAGGCCGTCGCTGGAAAGCGCGGCAAACGGGTTTTGCGCCAGACCAGGTCCGCCTTCAACGGGGATGCGTTTGGAATCGGCCATATAAATATAGGATTTCGGCCAGCCTAAGATAATGGCCGGCATAAGGCCAGCCGCAGGTTTCAAAGACCGCCATCCAGCCGCCACCACTTGGCTGGCAACATGGCTTTGTGATTTTTTTTGCCATGGCAGGACAAAAATGACCATCAATTATCCGCTAACAGTTGTCAAAAACCTGAATTATCAGGAGTTAAGCCAGTCTTCAGCTTGGCATGTCATATGCTTTATACACGGGTATAGAGCTTAACTGGCCTAGCCAGTAACCTGCATAAAGGCTTCATTCTTCCAGTTCTGGTCGGGGGACCATCAACCCCTGGACCAGAACTTGCTCTCTCGGGACATGGAGAAATACCTATCCGCCCGTTCGACTCCGCCAACGAGCGGAGCGCACTTCGCGGGTTGAAACGTATTCGTGCAGCGGCTTCAGCAAAAATTGCCAAAGCGCTTCCTATTTGCGTTTCAAAAAATCGTTACCGATCGTATCCACATCTTCCAGGCTCATGATCGGTGAATACATTAAATCATGAATATCCGCTGACCGCTGATAACCATAATAAACGTCGCCAATGCTGCGCTTCACCATCTTGGTGATGCGGCGGTTTACAGTTTCCCGATCTGCCACGCCACCCGCCTGGCTGAGAAACAATCGGGCGGCAGAAACCACGGCGATTCTCATCCCGCGATTGTGGATGGTGAAAACAAAATGGAGGGCATGACTGTCCATATTAATGTCCCGGCTCGTCAATACGATGTAAGCCGTATTGGTGCGGCGGTAAGGCAGATCGGCGGTTACTGGCACGGCCATTTTCATAATGGCCGCCGCCGAATATTGGCTGGTCCCCGGAAATGGAGTCAGCCCGGCCGTGCCCATCTGCAGTGCTGGTTTGATTCGCAGCCCCATTTCCTTGCTCAGCGAACTCGCCAGGAAATCTGTGTAATCAAAACTGAAATCATCGAGCGGAACCAAATAAACATCAATGCCCGGAGCCAGCGGCCGGCTGGCAGTTTGTACTGGCGGTGTGTGGCATCCCGAAAGCAACAGGAGCAGCAGAAAACCGGGAAATATCCGCCGCAGATAATTGGCTCGGTAAGAATTCATTGCTGCGTTTGAAAGTGCAACTTTTCCCCCTGCCAAACAAGCGCTTAATCCGGCCATCGCTAACAGCCTCCGGACATTTTCCTCATGACCCAACGCCATTATCCACGCTGGCGGACGGCCTCATAAAGGAACACCCCGGTGGCCACGGCGACATTTAAAGAATTCATATGCGAAGGCATCGGAATCTCCACCATGCCATCACAGGCCGCCAAGGCTTGTTCCGTCAGTCCCGGACCTTCCGCACCAAACACCAGACAGCAATCCCCCCGCAAATCCGTGGCCGGGAGCTTTTGCGCATCCGGACGCGGATGCGCCGCCAGACACCGCACACCCTGGGCGCGCAAGGCGTTCAGCGTCGCCACCAGGTTCGGCACCTGAACCAATGGTTGCGCAAAGATGGTACCCATGGAACCCGCCACCGCCCGCCTCTGAAATGGACTGCCGCAGGATTCGCCCACGATCAAAAAATGGATGCCAAACGCCGCGCAGTTCCGCACCACCGCGCCCAGATTCTCGGCACTGGCAATGCCTTCCACGGCGGCAAGCAGCAACGGACGCGGGGCATTTTGCAACAGCGTTTCAAAATCCGCCCGCAGTGGAATTTTCGCCACGGCCAGCGCGCCCTGATGCATTTTGTACCCGGTGATGGTTTCCAGCAACGGTTCCTCGGCGATGAAGACTTTGATCTGCTCCTCCGGCCGCGCCCGCAGTTGCGCTTCCAGCTTTTCAAACCAGGCAGGCGTCACCAGGGCGGAGAGAACCGTGAAATCACTGACCAGCAGCCGCTTGATCACCTTGTTGTTGGCCGCCACCAGCACACCCTTGCGCTCATGTTCATCCAGCCGGCGGAGGGTCCGGTAGATTTCTAGTTCCGGTGAGTCGAGGGATTGGACGGGTTCAATGCACAAAATGGCCACGCCGGAATTTAACCGGCCAGCCCTGACTTTGGAAAGCGTGGAAACGCAGTCCGACCAGTTCAACTCTTCTTCTTTTTGCCAAACGGCGATGCCGCGAGCTCCACGCTGGGAAACTTTTCTTTGACGGCTCTCACCGGTTTCGGCTCGGCCAGGTTGATGAAATCCTGCTGACTGCGGCGCGGAGCTTCGCCCTCGGCACGTTCCACCCGGCGATAGATTCCATCCGGCCCAAGCTGCCGCGCCTTGGTGTTGTCCGCCGTGGTCACGGCAAGGATCTCCCGTATGACCCGGTCGCACAGGATGCCGTCCTCAATGGGAAACAGCACTTCGATGCGGCGGAACAGGTTGCGCGGCATCCAGTCGGCACTGCCCACGAATACCTCCGGTTGGCAGGCGTTCTCGAAATAATAAATCCGGCTATGCTCCAGAAACCGGTCCACAATACTTCGCACGGTGATGTTTTCACTCATGCCCTTCACGCCCGGCCGCAGACAGCAGATGCCGCGCACAATCAGTTCAATTCGCACCCCGGCCCGGGAAGCTTCATACAGCGACTGGATGATGCCGGGTTCCACCAGTGAATTGAACTTGGCGATGATCCGCGCCGGGAGACCACGCTGCGCATGGGCGGTTTCGCGGGCAATGAGTTGCAGTATTTTCCCGTGCAATTCAAACGGTGCCACGATGAGCTTCTTCATGCCCTGAAACTGGCAGATGCCGGTCAGCAGGTTGAACAGGTTCGTCGCGTCTTCCCCGAATTCCTCGCGGCAGGTGAACAGGCTGAGATCGGTGTAAATGCGGGCCGTAGTGGGATTGTAATTTCCCGTGCCAAGGTGAACATAACGCCGGATGCGATACCCCTCCCGGCGCACCACCAGCGCGCACTTGGCGTGAATCTTGTAGCCCACCAGACCATAGACCACGTGCACACCGTTTTCTTCCAGCTTGCGCGCCCATTCGATATTGTTCGCCTCGTCAAACCGCGCCCGCAATTCCACCACCGCCGTCACCTGCTTGCCGTTGCTGACGGCATTCATCAGTGCGCCGACAATGCGCGGATCGCCGCCGGTGCGGTAGAGCGTCATCTTGATGGCCAGCGTATCAGGATCCGTGGCGGCGGTTTCCAGAAATTGGACGACACTCGAAAAACTCTGGTACGGGTGATGCAGCAAAATGTCACCCTTGGCAATCGCGGCAAAAATATCCGGCTGATCCTTCAGCGCCGGGGCGACCGGAGCGGTAAAAGGCGCATCGCGCAACTCGGGCGAATGGCTGCCCTGATAGAGCATCATCAGCCGGGCCGGATTCATCGGCCCGCTAACCAGATACAGATCCTGCGCCGTAAGGTTCAGGGTTTGCAGCAGGTTGTCGCGGATTTGCTCCGGACAGTCATGGGCAATTTCCAACCGCACCGCCTGGCCGCGCCGGCGCTTGTGCAATTCCTCCTCCACCGCCTTGAGCAGATTTGGCGTGTCTTCCTCATCCACGTATAGCTCGCTGTTGCGCGTCAGGCGGAAAGCCCAGTAGCCAAGGACTTGCGTACCGGAAAAAAGGTCCGCCAGAAAATGTCCGATCAGGTGACCGAGAAATACATAATCCCGCCGGCCATCCTCCCGGGGCAATTGAATGAGGCGCGGCAAAATCGCCGGACATTGCACCACCGCCAGATGCTGGGCAGGAATGCCACTCTTCGGCATCTCGAGCCAGACGATCAGGTTCAGCGATTTGTTCAGCAACTGCGGAAAAGGATGCGCCGGGTCAATCGCCAGCGGCGTCAGCACGGGATGAACTTGATTGAGATAAAAAGTCTTCAGCCACGCCAGGTCCGCCGGCTCAAGTTCCCCCATCTCCAGCAGCCGGATTTTGTGTTTGGCCAGGGCCGGCTGCAGTTCCTTGTGCCAGCAGGTGTATTGATCCTCCACCATCTTCCGGACGCGGCGCGAAATGGCGGCAAAGATTTCCGGCGGGGTCAGGCCATCCACGCTGCGGGCGGAGTTGCCGCTTTCGATCTGCTGTTTCAGCCCGGCCACCCGCACTTCAAAGAATTCATCCAGATTGGAACTGGCGATCGTGAAAAATTTTAGGCGCTCCAGGAGGGGATTGGCCGGATCAAGCGCCTCCTCCAGAACCCGCTGGTTGAATTCCAGCCAGCTCAGTTCCCGGTTCAAAAATGGTTTTGCCGCAAGGCCGTCCGCCATACAGGTGTCAGGTGTCGGTTAAAACAACCAGCATACCGGTTCACCTCCGATTTTCAAAGTTACAATCAAATGACATATTTTACCGGCACCGACGCCCTTGCCAGCCTCCGGATCGCCAGCCATATCTGGCACCGCCAAAAACAAAATTTGTGGGTTGCAAAATATTCCATTACGACCGAGGGTGAGATTGATGAAAAAGTTCCCAAATCGAGCGACCGCTGCAAAACGGATTGCGGGGAACGTGCAACCCAAGATGTTAACAACCTGCACCGAAACCATCACGGTGACCGAAAATAACGAGCTGTTTGAAAATCAACGGCGCGCCACGGTCATTGGTCCGGTACTGGATGAGATCTTGCACGCGAGCTGGAACCACTGGGGTATGGATCACCAGTGAAACGTTTTGCGCGGTTTTCAGTGCGGCTTCAGGCGCCATGCCGGGAGTCTGTAATAGCCCGTGAATGACGGCGGCGTCAGTTTGCCGGTGGATCACTTCACTCGCGGGCCAGGCTCATGATCATACCCAAGCCGGGCAATTCTTCGACCGGCCTTACGGCAAGTTGGCATGGCTGCCGTCGCAGAACCCGCCATTCTTGGAATGTTTGCAACCGCACCAGGCGACCGTCTTATCCTCGGTGATATCCACCTTCTTCGGCGCAAAGGCCGAGCCTTTATGGGATCCGTCGCAAAACGGCTGCCCCTTGGAAAGACCACAGGTGCAGAAATAATAGGAGCCGACTTTCATCGGCAGGACAAACGGTGATTTTTGGGCAATGGTGGGTTCGCTCATGCTCGTGTTATAGGGCGCTCCCGGACTATTGGCAATGAAGTTTTCCGTCCCCGCCCGCCGCGGGGCCATCTAACATTCTTGACCGCAGAACCATCTGTATATTTTACCTGCCACTGCTATAATATTCGGCCATACCCGGCATTTTGACACGCTGAAAAATCCACCCCGGCAACCAACAAATAATTTGTCCTGCGGCCGATCCGGCTTATTTTGCCTGCCATGCGTTCTGGCGGAATGGAGCGGCCCTGACCAAGGCAACCCTTAACTGGCCAAAATGCCAGCCAGCAACCAAAGACATCACTCACAATAATGACCGTGAACACAGGCGCCACCGCCATTCCCACACCCGCCCCGGTGTTGACCGCCACCAACGTGACGAAATCCTACGGCGAACGCCAGGTGCTTCGCGGCGTTTCGCTGAGCATCAACCGCGGCGAACGCGTGGCCCTCACCGGCGCGTCCGGCAGCGGCAAATCTACCCTGCTCAACTGTCTCGGCGGTGTGGACCGACCGGATGGCGGCAGCATTCGCTTCAACGGCATTGCCCTCGAAACCTTGGATGCCGATGGCCTCACCGAAGTCCGCCGGCGCGACATTGGCACCATCTTTCAATTTTTTCACCTGCTGCCCACTTTGACCGCCGCCGAAAATGTGGAGCTGCCTCTGCAATTAAACGGCGTGGATCGGGCCGCGCGCACCGCCCGGGTTCGTTCGCTGTTGTCACGCGTCGGCGTGGCCGACCGCACCCACGCTCTCCCCAGCCAGCTTTCCGGCGGCGAAATGCAGCGCGTGGCCATCGCCCGCGCCCTGGCGAACACGCCGTCCGTCTTGCTGGCCGATGAACCCACCGGCAATCTGGATTCCCGCAACGGCGCGATCATCCTCCAACTGTTGCAGGAACTTTCCGATGAAACCGGCACCGCTCTGCTGCTGGTAACCCATAGTGCGGACGCCGCAAGCATCTGCCATCGCGAAATCCATATGCTGGACGGCCTGATCGCCACTCCGCCACGCCAGGACTGACATGGCCGCTTCCACCCCCGCCATACTGCGGATTCTCTGGACACGCTTCGCCTGGCGGCATTGGCGTCTGGCCCCAGTGTCGTCGTTGCTCCTGCTCCTGATTCTCTCGTTCGGGGTGGCGGCATTTTTCTCCATCCGCCTCGCCAACCGCGCCGCCGTGGCAAACTTCCAGAATTTTACCGGGATCATTACCTCGCAAAGCGACGGCATCATCACCGCCCCGGTCGGCACGCTACCCGACTCCGTGCTCGCCGGCATCCGCAGTTTGCTCGGCAGCCAGCCCGTCGAACTCGTGCCCGTGTTGGAAACCAGCGCCGTCCAACCCATCCCGGACGATCGCCAAACCATTGGCTCCCGTGAAACGTTTCAGTTGCTGGGCCTCGACCTCCCCTCGCTCATCAACCTGGCCAACCCCGACACCGAGGCCCCGAACTGGTTCGGCACCGCCACCAATCAGCCCGGTCAGCCACCCAACCGGTTCTCCCCCGTGCTCCAAGACCCCCACGCCGTTTTCATCAGTACCGCCTTGGCTGAACGCGACCACCTTGCCCCCGGTGGCAGCCTTGCCCTGATCATCAACGAACATCCCGTAACCCTCACCGTGGCCGGCATCATCCCCGCCAATCCCAAAACGGGCGCCGCCCCGGTCAACTTGCTCATCATGGATTTGCCCGCTTTGCAGCGGTTGGCCGACAAACCCGGACAGGTCGACCGCATCGAATTCATCCTGGGTGAGAGCCCACAACGATCCCAAATCCGCGCCGACATTCAACCGACTTTGCAAGCCGCCCGATTGCCCGGCGCGCCCAAGTTAATGATCAGTGCGCCCAATGATCGCCGCCACAGCGCCGCACTCATGACGCAAGCCTTTCGTTTGAATCTCACCATTCTCTCGCTGCTCGCGTTGCTGGTCGGTCTCTACCTCGTGTTTCAAGGTCTGGATGGCGCGGTGGTGCGGCGTCGCAACGAAATCGCTCTGCTCCGCTCCCTCGGGGTCACCTCCACCCAGATTCAACAAGCCTGGCTGGCGGAAGCCGCCAGTGTCGGCCTGCTTGGCGGTCTGCTGGGCCTGGGCCTCGGCTGGCTTGGTGCCCAGCTCGCCGTCAAACTCGTCGCGCGCACCGTCAATTCTCTCTACTACTCCAACTCCGCCGACTTCGCGCCGTTTGATGTCAGCGAAGCCCTGCTGGCCATGTCTCTTGCCGTGGTGGCCAGCACCCTGGCCGGCTGGCGACCCGCCCGCGTGGCCGCCAATACACCGCCCGCCCAGATGGCCGCGCGGGCGGGCACGGCCAATGATCCGGCAGGGAAATTCCTATCCCAACCGTGGCTCGGTTTGGGGCTTATCTTGCTGGGTATCGGACTGATCTGGTTTCCACCCATCCGCCTATCCGGCGGCGGCCGTTTTCCGATTGCTTCCTACGGTGCCGCCCTGTGCTGGATTTTTGGTGCGGGAATTTTTGCCGGCACTCTGTTGTCATGGCTGGGACGGTTGGGCGTCTGGCTCAAGCCAGATTCTCTGCCCCTGAAAATTGCGTGCAGTCATCTGCGTTCCCCCGGCGGACGTCACCGCCTGCTCGCCGCCAGCCTCGTCTGCGCCATTGGCATGACCGCCGGCATGGCCATTCTCGTGGGCAGTTTCGACACCACCATGCGCGGCTGGATTAGCCGGACGTTCCAGGCGGATCTCTTTATCTCCAGCGATGGCGAGCAAACCGCCTCTTCACCCAGCCGCATTTCCCCCGCCACGTGGAACGCCATTATCACCCATCCGGCCGTGCAGGAAGCGAACGTCATGCAGGTCATGGAAATCAAGCTGGACGGTTTTAGCACGCTCCTCATCGGCAACCACCTCGCCTTTTTCCGCGATCATGCCCAGCCCGCCTGGCTGGCCAAACCCAAGGACGATGCCGTCTTTGATCCCGCGCGCAATGCCGCGCTCGCCCTGGCCAGCGAAGCCTTCTCCGAACGTTTTCGCGCGCATCAAGGCGATCAGGTGAACGTGCCCACCCCGGACGGTTTCCGCCCCGTGACCATCGCCGGCATCTTCGCCGATTACGGCAACGAACGCGGCTCGCTCCTCATCGAACGGAATCAATTCACCCAATGGTACAATAACGATCTCGCCGCCAGCGTGATTGTCTCCCTGAAACCCGGCTACACCAATGTGGACGCCTTGCGCGCGGAACTGCGCGCCGCCCACCCCGGCCTCGGCATTTTCACCAGCCGCTTCCTGCGCGGCGAATCGCTGCGGATTTTTCACCAGACCTTTACCGTCACCTACGCCCTCGAATTGATCGGCATCGTCGTTGCCGTGGCCGGTCTCGCCCTGACCATGGCCAGCCTCCTCTGGGAACGCCGGGCCGATCTCAATACCCTGCGCGCCCTCGGCCTGCGCCGTCGCGAACTCGCCGCCGCCGCCGCCTGGGAAGGACTGCTCAGCGCCGCCGCCGGCGTGTTGGCGGGGCTTGCGGCCAGTCTGGGCCTGGGTTGGCTGCTGATTTTCCGGATCAATAAACAAACCTTCGGCTGGACGCTGCAAACCGATTATCCGTGGGGACAACTCGCCGCCCTCGCCGCTCTAGTCCTGGCCAGCGCCACCCTCACCGGCTGGCTCGTCGGCCGCTGGGCCGCCCGCTTACCCGCCGAACGCGAAGAATAAAACTGACACCGATGACTCTTTTGAAAGATTTGTGCCTGACCGCTGCGATGGCCTTGGCCCTGGCCGTCGGCAGCCCATCCGCTCAAGGCAATGCTCTCCCCACGCAGACAGCCGACGGCTTTGCTATTCCCCAACCCGGCCGCCAGTTCACTTTTCCACGCGATCACGGCAGCCACCCCGAGTTTGCCATCGAATGGTGGTACATCACCGGTCATCTCACCGGCACCGACCAGTCGGCCTTTGGCTTCCAAGCCACGTTTTTCCGCCGCGCCCTCGTACCACCCGGCACCACCAATGAAGTCCCCTCGTCCGCCTTCGGCAATGATCAGATCTATCTCGCCCACATGGCCCTGGTGGATAAAACCTCCGGCACCTTCCGCTGGCAGGAAAAATTAAACCGCGCCGGCTGGGACGCCGCCGCCTCCACCAACACCATGGATGTCCGCAATGGCAACTGGTCCCTCCGCCGGTTGCCCGCCGTAGCTGCCACTTATGAGGATATCAAACTCCAAGCCACCATCGGCACGGATATCGCCTTTCAATTCAACCTGACGCCAAAAAAACCGCTCGTCATCTTCGGCACCAACGGTGTTTCCCGCAAAGCCGCCGACCCCGCCGCCGCCAGCCATTACCTCACGTTCCCCCGCCTCAACGTCACCGGCCAGTTAACCGCCGCCGGCACCAACCGAACCGTCACCGGCG
>CAIJGS010000215.1 GCA_903820285.1 uncultured Verrucomicrobia subdivision 3 bacterium
CCACGAGGTGCATGTGTTTGGCCCGCAAATTGAAAACGCGGCGGCGGTGGCCCGGCAGTTCAACATCCATCTGCATTCGTTTGCGATGTGGCAGATGGGGCGTTACGCGAAGGGCCGCAATTTAAAATATCTCGCCTATCCCTTTTTCTTGGAGCGCATGGTGGCCGCCGCCGCGCGCAAAATAAAATACGATCTGATTTTTTCGCAGCACGCCATTTCCGCCGTGGCCGCCGGTAAATTGAAGAAGCGCCTCGGCCTGCCCGTGGTAATGAATTTCCCCGACCTCCTGACGGGCTTCATGGAAACCTGGCCGTCCTACATTGCCCCCAAGCCGCTGGTGCATGCCCTGATGCGCTACGAAATCTCGCTGCCGGTCCGCTACAAGGTCGACGGCGTATGCGCCATTTCGGATGAATTCGCCGACCGCCTGGCGGGGCAGGGGTATCCGCGCGAAAAGATTTGTCCCATCTATTACGGCTACGATGCCGCGGCCTTTCCACTGCGTACCGGTCCGCCGTCGCCGGAGCGCGCTCCCGTGGTGGTCATGCATGGTTCCTTCGATGCCCATCACCTCGGCCGCATTGCGCTGGATGCGGTCAAAGTGGTGGTGGCGCAGCGCCCGGAGACCGTCTTCCGCTTTGTCGGCCGGCGCACGGCCGGACTAGAGAAGTTTCTGGCGGTGGCCCAGGCCATTCCCAATTTCAAATTTGAAGCCAATGGGTTCACGCCCTACGCGGAAGTCTCCCGCCAGCTTGCCACCGCGAATGTGGGCATTGTGCCCTACGAAGAATCCGCCGGCACGCATTGCGCCTTTGTCGCGAAGATTGTGGAATACGCCGCCACCGGCCTGCCCGCCGTGGTCACGCCCATGAAGAGTGTGCGCGGCTATTTTAAAAATGATCCGCTGGTGAAGATCGCGGAATTCAACGGCGAAAGTTTCGGCCGCAACATCCTGGCCTGGCTGGATACGCCCGTGAATGCCTGGCTGCCCCAAGCTGCCGCTGCCGCCGCCCGCGTGAAAGCCGAACTCGACTGGCAGCCCCTCTGCGCCAAAGCCGTGGATTTCGCCGAGCAAGTGTGCCGCTGATATTGGGGCGGGGTGGCGGCCTCAATTCCGGCAGCCGTTAACGAGGTTTGAATAATCAAACCTCGTTACGACCAAAGTCCGGAAAACGTTATTTCCCTGTCAGCGGCCGCACCTTGATGTTGCGGAAGGAAACCGATCCGTGATCACCCTGCAAGGCAATGAACCCGCTGGAAGCTTTCGCAAAAAACGGCATCTTGCCGAATTTGCTCTGCGCCACCCGGGCATTGAAATCATCGCTGCCCAGTACGTATTCAAAATATTTGACCCCGTTGATTTCATGCACGCACTTTTCGGGGCTGATAAGCAGTCGCACGTGATTCCACTGACCCACCGGCTTGGTGGCGTCCAGAGTTTGACCAGTCTTGGGATCCACGGGCGGTTGATAAAGCTGATACAGCCAGCCGCAGCGGATGTGATCGGCCGCCTTCACATTATCCTCCAATTGAAATTCCGGTCCGGTTTGCCACACCGCGTTGCCCTCATCCGTCACATGATACATGATGCCGCTGTTGCCACCTTCGGAAATATTGTAATCGAGTTGCAGTTCAAACCAGCCGAACGTGTTGGTGGTGACGATATCGCCCGCGTTATGCGGATCCGCGCAAATCAGCGAGCCATCCTTCACCTGCCAGCCCGGGCGCACGCCGTCCTTCTTGAAATTATGCCAGCCGGCAAAACTTTCGCCGTCAAAGAGCAGCTTCCAGCCGGCGGCCTTTTCGGCCTTGGTCAGCGTGTTAATATCCGTTGGCGCGGATTCGGATCCGGTCGCGCAGTCCGTAAACAGGCAGGTAGCGGCCAGCCCGAGGATGGTAAATAAATTACGAATGATCATGGCAAAAGCATAAGGCGGGGCGCGCGCGCTGGAAAGCGGATTTGCGCTGGGCTGCATTCAGGCTGGCGGTGCCGGTCACTATTCTGTACGCGTGTTTGGTGGCTCGCTGTTAAAGGCCTCCCGAATATGGGTCCGAACAAAGTGAGTTGTCCTGCCCCTTTTGCCGCTCCGCCCTTTCGCGTTGCTTCAATTCCTCCAACTCCTTCTCCACCGCCGCCCGTTCCGTTGGTGTGAATAGGAGTTCCTCCGGCAGCCGGTCACCGCAAACTCCGCACAGCACATTGCGGCGGCTGTAAATGATCGAACCGCATTTGGGGCATTTGGGTGTCATGGGGATTTGGGCTTGGTGTCGACGGCCTTGTTTTCTTCCGCTTCCTCCGTCTTTTCTTCATCCCAATCATCGCCCTCGTCCGCCGCTGGCGGCGGTGGTTCGTGGAGGGTAAAACGCCCGAAGAGCGTATACCAGAGGCAGGGCACCCCGATGCAAAGAAAGCCCATCAATGCGCTGAATGGCGATGCCCCACGGTGATGTCCGATGAAGTGAAACGGCTTTTGGGAAAAGAAAAATTCGTCAATCACGTAGGCCGCATAGGCCAAAAACACCAGCGCCGTAAGCAGGCGGAAGGCCCGTTGACGCCAGCGCGGCGGCAGCCAGAATCCCGTCACCAAAGCGACGCACATCAGTTCCAAACCGGCCATGAACAACCCCCGCTTCAAGGTCCAGTCGTCAACGGCCAAAGGCATGACGGCTGCGAACAGCAACACCGCCAGCGTCAGGATCAGCCGCATTAGCCGGCCGCCACCAAACAGGGTCTGTCCAAATTGACTCATGCCGGGTAAATATTACGCCGCCTGGTTTTTGGTTCAAGCGGAGTTTCAAGACAGGTGGTTCGTTTGGGCAAGGAATCCGTCACGGAAAATGCTATAAATATCCTGCCGTTTGGAGGCGCATCGGAGCGTCTGACTATTTGTCAGAACAAGCCTTGCCGGCGGCTGATCTAACGGACGGATTGCCGAAACCTGGCGGGGACCTTAAAAAACGGCAGCAAAGCGGCGGCTCGGAAATTTGCCTGTTTTAATGTTTGAAAAGTTGAGGTGAAGCATGCCTCTGAATTTATAGACTTTAAGAAGTGGTGCACCCAATAGGAGTTGAACCTATAACCTGCTGATCCGTAGTCAGCCGCTCTATCCAATTGAGCTATGGGTGCGCCAAAGGGACGAAAAAAATATCCTACTCGGGAAATGAATGCAAGGTTTCAATTCGGCAAAATATTGGCTGGTTTGGGTCATCGGGGTAAATCGCCGTCTCACTTATTTTAAAAAGGGAGAATGACCGCCGGCGGTACTTTGAACAATCGACAAGTTCAAGTCATTAATCGTCAATGACTCTTGGCAGCCAAACAAAGCTCAAGCGACTGAGGCGTGGCATCGCCATGCGAAACCTTGAATTTGACCTGGCCGGATTGATTGGCCTGCAAGGAGGTGATGGTTTTACCATTGGCCTTCAACTCGTAACGCGCGCGGGGTTGCAGATGCTTCACCAGATGCACCGTGGTTCCTTTATTTTGCCGTGATGATTCTATCCACTGACGGGGCGCGTCAGGATCGTCGGGCCAGTTTACAATCTGAATCGTCAAAGGCTGGGCGGTTGCCGGCGCTACGGACATCGCCCAATCCGTGTTTGTGCCCCGGAAGTATTCCAACCCCATGGCGGTGGCATTGACTCCGAATGGCGTGCTGGCGCATAGCGTACATGGCCCGGCAATGATGGCGCTATTCGTGGTGCTCAGATCAATTTCATATGGCTGGCCGCGCAGCAGGTAACGGAGTCTGGTGCCGTTGAGTTCGGCGGTCAGGTGTGGTTCAAGGTAAAGCCGGTTGGGCCGGGGTTGGACGCCGTAAATGTCGCGGTACAATCCCACGATAGGCAGGCAGTTGCCCGCCAGAATATCATCGCCGGCACCGCTTTGTGATGAGCGGAGGTAGCGCTGAAAGGACAAGCCGTCCTCGGCATAGCGGGCCAGGGTCTTTTTGACATATTTCAGAGCGAGTGCCGGATCGTAGGTGGCATAGGCGCGTACTCCTACCTCACCCCAGGATAGAAACAAATCGCCATTTTCATATTTGGGGTAGGGGAAATTGCTGCCGGCGCCTTCTTCCGGTTGGTAGGGAAAGAAACTGAGCGGCCAGGCAAATAGATTCTCCTTCTGCATCTCGGTCTCGATCCGGTCGAGAATGGCTTTCTGCCGTGCTGGATCATCGCAAAGGCCATAGGCAATGGCGGCGAAATTCACCGGGGTGACCAGATTGTCGCCATGGATCGAGCCATCCTTATCGCGCCAATAGTCATACCATTGGTTGGTCGGATTCCAGAAGCCGCCTTCATAGATCGACCGGTTGAAACTGGTTTTGAGCCGGGCGGCGAAATCGCGGCAGGCGGCCGCCTCGGTCGGCTCATCCAGAGCGTCCTCGGCGTCCGCCCACAACGTCAGGGCGTTATAGAGTTCGGCATTGACCAGGGCGTTTTCGTAGGAAGCCCAGATAATATCAATCCAGTCGCTGCCTCTTTGTGCCTTGGTGGAATCGGTCATCATGGCCACCAGACCGGTGTGCTGAACTTCCCGGCGCATCAGAAAATTCAACGCCTTTTCGCACGCTGTCTTTTGGCCCGCGAGCCAGTGGCGGTCGCCTGTCAGCGCAAATTGCTCGGCCACATTAATCACGTAGTCGGGCTGGGAATCCATCAGCCAGCCCCATTGGGCCTCATAAAAGCCAAGGGAATCATAAGTGCCGGGCATGGCGTCGCCGGCATCATAAGTCCAGCGTGATTTAACCCGGCCGTCCGGGCCGATGGCGTGGTCGCGATAGTAATCGAGCGCGGCCGAATAATTGGCAATGTAATCCGGCTGATCCAGCGCGGCCCCGATCTGACCGAAAAATTGTTCGTGCAGGCAGATGTAACCGGAGCGCCAGCCATTGCCGCCAGTCAGGTGCTGGTCAATGACTCCGTACCGGGCCACGGTGTTGAGCAACTCACGGATATCGCCGCCCGCCAATCCTACAAACGTGCCGCGATCATACGCCTGATCATAAGCGAGCGCCTGCAAGGTAAACTCCACGCTGACTTCACCCGCACTGACGGGGAATGGTGACCACAGATCCTGACGGTCCGACAAATAGCGGCGCAAATCGTGTTTCGGTTTCAACTCTTCGTCATTGGCCACGTAATTAAACGAGAAGATATCATTCGGCTGGTGCGAGAAGCGGACGGTACCGGATTGCCCCGTTTGCAGGGTGGGAGTGATCCGCAGGCAATCATTCGCTGCGCGGTTCCAGAACGTTACCGTTCCGGCATGGGCGCCGTAGGTGGCGTTGGGGGTTTCCAAATATTTGTTCCAGACCACACCGCCGTTATCCAGCATGCCGCCAGTCCAGGCGGACATGTTGCGAAAATCCCATTCGGGAAACGCGGCGTCCTCCAGCGTGGCCGCCTTGGAATATTTTCGGGTAATCTGCCACGCAATGCGGTCGGCCAGTACCGTAAATTTCCAAGTTTCGCCGACCTCGTTCCCGGGCTGACCGAAGCGAATTCCGGTGACGGTGAGAGTGTCATTTCTGGAGGCGATGGTAGGGGCGGGAATGTTGCTTTGCGTGGTGAACCAGTGTCCATCGGTGCAA
>CAIJGS010000216.1 GCA_903820285.1 uncultured Verrucomicrobia subdivision 3 bacterium
AATGCCGCTTCAAACGTCCGGGCCAGTTCTGGACGCCCAAAGGCATGCGCCATTTGGGCGCCCTCACCGAAGCCAGACAAAACAACCATTGGGACGAACTCTGGAAAACCAACTAATCGGGGGCAGTGTCGAGATGCGCCCCGGCGATCCCGGCAGGAATAAAACGGTTTGACAAGGCGGCGCGAATGGTGTTTCATATCAGCGTAGAAATGAACACCACGTTCACCAAACAACTGAAGACGACCGCGCCGGTACAGGGCCATATGTCCTGCTGGCAGCGTATGTCTCGTCGTTTTGGCGGCGTGGGATTGAAGTCTTGATACGTATTTGATAAAGAATTTTTCAAACCCGCGATTGCCAAGGCAGTCGCGGGTTTTTTGTTTTAACCGTTAATGCAACCAAACCAAGAAAGTAAAAAGTAACAAAGTATGAATGAACCGACCAAACTGAATGCCGAATTCCGGCCCGAATTGCACTTTGAGGTGCGGCCCCTCCCGGCTGTCCCTTTTCGTGCCGCCCAGGAAAATGAGTTCGAGCGGTTGAAAAACCGGCTGTTGAGCGAAAAACTGTTCACCAACTCGGATCCTGCGCTGAACGCTCCCGTGCGCCGGGCCGCCAACGAAGCCGCCGCCCTCGCCTGGGTGTCGTTTTACCCATTGCTGGTGTTCCCCGTGCTGTTCGAGGAAAAGGTCCGCGCCGCCCTGCGGCAGGCCAGCCGGCAAACCCGCATCTACGCGGCCAGCCGCGAACTCGTAACCGCATGAAAACCAACCCGACCCATCAACCCTGGATCGGCCGTTGGCCCGGACGAAAGCATGCTTTCGTCCGGTCCAGCGTCCGGTCCTTGGTCCTTGCGGACGGCCACTATGAGGGAAACTTCCTGATTGGCCCAACCTAAACTGAATTCAGGACAGCTTGCCGTAGCGGCGGATTTCCGGCCAGACGAGGGCCACGATCAGCACGACCACAATTGTGCCGAAGCCACCCACCACCGTTGATACAATAGTTCCTGTGGCAATGGTGTTGGCCATCATCGGTCCAAACAATTGCGCGGTGAAGCCGGATTCAAAGCCGCCCAGTTCATTCGATGTGCCGATGAACAGGCTGTTCACGGCGGAGACGCGTCCGCGTTTTTCATCCGGCGTCAGCAATTGCACCAGCGTTTGCCGCACCACCACGCTCACGTTATCCACCGCCCCGCACAAGGCCAGCAGCAGAAAGGCCAGCCAGAACCAGACTTCATCCGGCCAGGGAATAAAGCCGCCCAGACACTGGCGGTTCACCAAGCCAAACAACATGGTGGCCACACCAAAGATGGCCACACAGGCGAGCATGGCGCGGCCGGCCTTTTGGAGCGGCGGCCGGTGAGCGATGATGAGCGCGCAGATTACCGCGCCAATCGGCATGGCCGCGCGCAAGAGGCCCAATCCGTGCGGACCTGAGTGCAAAATGTCCTTTGCAAAAATCGGCAGCAATGAAACCGCACCCCCTAGCAGCACGGCAAACATATCCAGCGAAAGCGTTCCGAGAATGATTTTATTCGTGTAAACGAATTGAAATCCCATGACGAGTTTTTTCAATGAAACCGGTTCCCGGGGTGCCGCCGTGTGTTCATGGCGGATCGTGGCCACCAGACCCAGGCAAATCACGAGTGCAAGGGTGTTCAGCGCATAGATCAACCAAGCACCGTGGGTGAGCCAGATCAGCAATCCGCCCATCGCCGGCCCCAGCACGGATGACAACTGAAAGGCACCACTGTTAAACGTGACCGCCCGGGGCAACTGATGGCGGGGTACGAGCTGGCTGATGAAGGCCGCGCTGGCGGGCCACATGAAAGTGCGACCCACCGCCGCCACCACCAGCAGCAGATAAACTAAATACTTGAACAGCGGATTGTTAAACGCCGTAAACGCCGAGACAAAAGTAAACCCCAGACTGGCCAGCGCCATGAGGCCGGTCATGGCCAGGATGATTTTCTTGCGGTTGAATGTATCAGCCAGATGACCTGCCGGCAGGGTAAGCAGAATCATCGGGATCATCATGGAGAGACCCACGAAGCCCAGCGCGAGCGCGGAGCCGGTGCGTTCGTACAATTCCCAGTCCACCGTCACCACCAACATTTGCCCGCCAAACGCCGCGATGAACCGGGCGGTGAGATACCGCACGAAGTCGGCGTTTTGAAATACCGCGTAGGGACCGTCATTCGGCGGGGAGCTGGCTGGCGTTTTAGACTCGTGCATGCTACGTGGCGGACAATCTACCCCAAACTTCCCGCCGGTCTAGTTTTACCAGCCCGCAAAAAAAGAGCTGGGGGCCGAGAAAGTTAGTGGCAACGCTCGCCCTCACCAGTGTCCTCTCCTCCTGTGAGAGGATTTTTCCTTGGCACATTTTCTTATTGTTCGTCCACCCGTCGGGCCAATCCAGCAACTTGATTCGCGAAATACGCGGCAACGGTTGCTTCTTCTCCCCGGGGGAGTTCTTGAGCCGTTTGGGAAACGGCGAAAGGAATTCGGCGGAGCCGAAGGCCCGCAGGGCCGAGCGAGCAGGCGCGAGCGAGTCCACGCCGGGATGAGGGCGAGCGGTATCATATACTTTTCCCTGTCCGCGGCTCCCCGGGCCATCGCCGCTGCCACCTCAGATCAGGTGGCAGAACATGGCGTCGCGCAGCTTGGGTTCAAACCAGGTGCTCTTGGGCGGCATGATGCCGCCGGCGTCGGCGATACTCATGAGATCTTCGATGCTGGTCGGGAACATGCTGAAGGCGCAGGCGTATTCGCCGCTGTTCACCAGCTTTTCCAGCTCCGCCGTGCCGCGAATGCCGCCGACGAAGTTGATGCGCTTGCTCGTGCGCGGATCATCAATGCCAAAGACCGGCGCGAGCACCTGCTTTTGCAGGATCGTCACGTCCAGCCGTTCGATGGGATCGCTGGTGGCGGTAAACTCAGGCTTGAAATGCAGGGTGTGCCACTGGCCCTGAAAAAAGAAACCCAGCTCGTGCTTCGCCGTGGGCGTGGGCCGGCCGGGCTGGAAGGTAAATACGGCTTCCAGCTTTTTCAGCAGCTGTTCCGGCGTATTGCCGTTCAGATCTTTCAGCACGCGGTTATACGGGAGAATCTGCATCTGGTTGTGCGGAAAAATCACCGCCAGAAATGTGCCGCTCTCGCCCACACCGTGGCGCGACTGGAACACGCGCCCGGCCGCCGCGCTGCGATGATGCCCGTCGGCAATGTACAGGTACGGAATCTGCGCAAACTGGGATTCGATGAACTGGATTTCCTCGGCGCTCGATACGGTCCAGGAGGTGTGGCGCACGCCATCCTTGGCGGTGAAATCCACGGCGGGGATTTCGGAAGTTTTGCGGGCAACGAAGGCATCCAGCTTTTCCGCCGCGCGATAGGTCAGGAACACCGGGCCGGTCTGGGAATTCAGCGTCTCAATGTGGCGCACGCGGTCGTCTTCCTTGTCGGGCCGGGTGAATTCGTGCTTCTTGATGATGTTGGCCAGATATTCTTCACAGCTCGCCGCCGCCACCAGACCCACCTGGGCATGCTTGCCCATGATCTGACGGTAGAGATAAAACGCCGGCTGCTCATCCTGCCGGAGCGCGGTCTGGGCGATCAGTTTCTGAAAGTTCTCCAGGCCTTTGGCGTAAACGGCGGGCGAATACAGGTCCGTACCGGGCGCCAGATCAATCTCCGGCTTGCTGACATGCAGAAAGCTCAGCGGATTGCCGGCGGCCATGGCGCGGGCCTCTTCGGAGGACATCACGTCATAGGGCAATTCGCAGATTTGGGCCGCGAGTTCGGATTTCGGCCGCAGCGCGGCAAAAGGTTTTAAGGTAGCCATAAAATGCCCGCAAAAGATAGGTGCGATCCGGCCCCGGTGCACGCCTAAATTGTGATCGTCGGCGCCTTCCGGGGCTTAACGCAGAGACGCTGAGGGCACTGAGATTCGCAGAGATAGGAAAACTGCCAGCTTCCCTTCTTTGCGCCACTCTGCGAACTCCGCGTCTTTGCGTTTAATTCCAAGCAACAGACCCAAAAAGTATCCAATCACTTGGCCGGCTTGGCGTTCCAGATGGCCATCATGTCGGCCGAACCCTGGGTGCGGATGCCGTTGTCGGTCAATATGTCATCCGTGGCGGCCAGGATTTCCTTGCGGCGGAAGACCATGGGCTCTGAAAAGTCGCCCCAGAATTCAATGGTGATAAATTCATCCCGGGAATCCCGGAGGGTTTGCACGAGGTGGGCGAGGTTTTTGATGGGCACGCCATTGATCGTTTTCACAATCTGGGTGAAGGGATTGGAATAACCTTCCGCAATTTTATGCGGAAACATCGGGGCGGGCACAATGACCAGCTGTTCGCCGTCAAACGCCGGCTGGCTGGCAAAGCGCGTGATCAGCGGGCTTTCCCGGAACACGAGTGCTTTCAAATATTCATCGCCATAATCGCCACTGGAGATGGCACCAAAAAAGTCCCGCGTGGCGGCGGAAAATACCAGCGGTCCATACACGAAATAGGACGGATAGTTATTACCCAAATGCGGCAGCACAATGGAAGGATTTACCGGCACGGGCAGCTGCAGGGAAACTTCCTTGCCACCTCGGACCACGGTCAGCGGCACTTTGCCGTCCTTGGCCAGGTTCTGGATCTCATATTGGAAATGAACGCGCAAATTGTCGTCCAGCTTGATCATGCCCTGGTCATCAATGGGTATTTCGCCGATGCGGGTGATGACGTCCCATTGCTTCAGCGGATAATTTTTGCCGCTGCCGGAAGGTGAGGAGACCACCATGCCCTGAACGGTGGCACCAATTTTCAGGAAGGCCCGGAGCGCGGGATTTTCCAGGGTCTGCAACGAGTCAAACATGCCGGGTTTGCCATCGTAATGGCCATCGGCGATGTCGTGCAAAAACAGTTCAATCTCTTCGCAGGGAATGATGTAGCCGATATTTTCGGCCTTGCTCAGGTGGCTGAAGGCCAGACCAATCATTTTGTCGCCCACCACGGCCGGACCGCCACTGTTGCCGGGGTTGATGGCGGCATCAATCTGGATGCGCAGGCCATGCACAGGGTAATTGTAGGCGGTGAATTCGGTGCGGGAAACGATGCCCTTGGTGATGGATAAGGTATTACCGCCTTCGGGAAACCCGTACACCATTACCGCGTCCTTCGTCGCCGGGCGTTGTTGACTCATCGGCAGGGCCGGGTGGGCATTGAAAAAAGTTTCGTCATCCAGTTTCAGAATGGCGAGGTCAATGCCCGGCGCCACGAATTCAACGCTGGCGGAAACCTTGTCGCCGGCCTGATTGGCCTGCACCTGGATCTGGCTGGCAAACAGCGCCACATGCGCGCAGGTGAGGATGCGTTTGCCATCAATCACCACCCCGGTGCCGGTGATGTCGCTCGGCTGGCCTTTGCTCCAGGGTTTGTAGAGATCCGGATACCGCACGGTGGCAAATATTTTGACCAGGGATTTGGCTACGCCATCGGTGTTGGTTTCCGTGACCGGGTCGGCGCCGGCCGACGGCAGGAAACCCAGCAACAGGCAGGTGATGACCAGATGACAGAAAAACGGGCGAAATGATTTCGTGTTCACACGCAGCAGACAACACTACCCGCCGGGAAAGCCAAGAAAATTTTATGCAACTGGCCCACCCCGCTCCCAAGGCAGGACAACCGCCGCCACCCAACCGCGTCAAAATAGCCGAAAATTGGGCTTGTCTCTTTCGAAATGGCTGCTATAGTAGCCAACCTATTTTAGAATAAGTTTATGGCACGCATTTGTGAACTCACTGGTAAGGGCCCGCGTAAGGGCAGTATCATCTGGCGCTCTGGTAAATCCAAGAAGAGCGGCGGTATCGGTACGCACGTCACCGCCATCACCAAGCGCCGGTTCTTCGCGAACCTGCAGCGGGTGAAGGCCATCATGCCCAGTGGCGAAGTCCGCTATATCCGCGTGGCGGCCTCGGCCTTGAAAAAGGGCCTGGTCACCAAGGCGCCCAAGCGCACTTGGAAGAAGGAAGACGCGGCAGCCAAGAAGGCCTGATTTTCTGCGACGCCCTCCGGGGTGTCCATCGGTACCACTTTGAGCGGGGTCCATTGACCCCGCTTTTTGTTTTGCCCGCGTCCGGCGGATGCCGCTGTGACAACACTTGAGTTTTTGGCGGTCCGGTTTATTGTTTCTCCATGCCAATTTACGAATTTCATTGCGGCAGTTGCGAGCGCGATAGCGAGGTGCTGGTACGTTCCTCCAACTGGGAAGGGTCCAAATGCCCGCATTGCGGGTCCACGAAGCTGTCCAAAAAGTTTTCCGTGTTCGCGGCCTCCGGCAGCGGTGGCGAATCTTCCGCTTGTGACTCGGGCGGATCGCGCGGCGGCGGTGGCGGATGTTGCGGTGGCCACTGCCACGGCGGGCACTGAATGGAAACGAGGATGGAGCGTTGAGGCTGGAGGATGGCGGGGACGAGGGCTGAAAAGAAATGGCAGCCGGCATAAGGAGGCTCCAAATAAAAAATCGCCCCAATTATATTTGAGCCTTCTGACGTCGGCTCCTACATTCCAAGTGGTTGTTAATGGATGTCACCGGCCATTTTCAGGCGCAACCATTGCCGGGCTTCTTCGGCGGTTTTTAATTCATCGGCGAGCTGCTGCTCCCGGATATCTGCCAGCAACCGGCCCAGCTCGGGTCCGGGTGGCACGCCGAGTTCAATCAGATCATTTCCCGTGAGGAGCGGCGGCTGGATGGCCGGTTGCTTTTTTAGTTCCTCCATCTGTTCCACCAAATAGTGGTAAT
>CAIJGS010000217.1 GCA_903820285.1 uncultured Verrucomicrobia subdivision 3 bacterium
GGCTGATTCCCGGTTTCGCGTTTTCGTGTCATCATTGTTTTTGCTGGTTATTCAGGTGTTTTCTACCGGTGCGGCTTCACCCATCATTGTGGTTACGAACACGCCGCCGTTTGGCACGTTTGGCAATCTGCAAGGCTATGTTCGCAATGTCAACCCGGCGACCAACAGTGTGGCAGTGCTCATCTTTGTGGCGGGCGGCTGGTACAGCAAACCCTATTGCGCCAGCCAGTTGACCACGATCCAGAGCAACGGCAGTTGGAGCGCGGATATCACCACGGTTCCCTCGGATACGAATGCGACGGAAATTGCCGCGGTGGTGGTGCCATCGAATTACAGCGCGCCCTGCGGCAATGGGACCAATGCGCTGGTGATTCCCGCCGATGCCCTGGCGGAGGCGTATGTGATCCGCACGAATCCGGCGGTGCGCCAGCTGAAATTCTCCGGTTATACTTGGTCGTTGAAATCCAGTGGCAACAGTCTGGGTGGGCCGGGGCCGAATTATTTCACGGATAGCACGAACAACAGTTGGGTGGATGCGCTGGGATATCTGCACCTCAAAATCACCTACACCAACGGCGAGTGGTTGTGTCCGGAGATCATCAACAACCGCAGCCTTGGCTATGGGCAGTACCGTTTCAGCGTGAACAGTCCGGTGAGCGTGCTGGGCTCGAACGTGGTGCTGGGCATGTTCACGTGGAGTGATGATGCCGCCTATAACTACCGGGAAATTGACATCGAGCAGTCCCGGTGGGAATACGCCTATGGCCCGAACGATGTGGAGGACTATGCCATTTCGCCATATAACTATGGGCAGACGCTCGATTTTTCATTGCCGGTTACCATCACGAATTCCACGCACAGTTTCACCTGGCAGTCTACGAATGTGGCCTATCAAAGCCTGAACGGCCGGTACGTTTCGCCGCCGGCGGCGACGAACATTCTGGCGACGTGGAATTGTGCGCTGGGGGTTCCGCCGGCGGGCGGCGAGCAGGTGCACATCAATCTCTGGCTGGATAACGGCACGCCGCCCCAGGGCAACCAATCGGTGGAGGTGGTGATGACCAATTTTACCTATGTGCCGCTGGGCCCGCCGCCCATTGTGCAATGGCAGGGCTGGCAATATGCGAACGCTTCGTTCCAGGCGATTATGACATGCGTGCCGGAGTGGCATTATGTGATCCAGTCCTCCAGCGACCTGGTGAACTGGACGGATGTCCAGACGGTGATTCCGACGGACACGACCTATCAATTCATCGCCCCGGCGGTGATGGCGGCGGGGAGTGGTTCAACTTCGGACGGAACGGGTGGTGCCGGTGCAGCCGGGGGAGGCACTACCAACGCGGTGATGCCGTCGGCGTGTTTCTTCCGCATCGTCACCTTGAACTGACAACGATCACGGCACCTGCAGTTGATAGAAGGACTGCGGCGTGTTGGTTTTGAGGCTGTTGGTGAAGTTGAAATTGCCGCTGCCATCGAACTGATTTGTGAGCAAGCGGGTCCAGTTGCCAGCCGGGATAGTCACGTTCGTGGAGCCGAGCAAATAATAGGTGGCACCTGCCACGCCGCCGGTGCCGGAGAAATTCAAGCCATTCGCCGTCACGGACAGATTTCCAAAAACCGGTTTGCTTGCCGCCACCACAGACAGGATGCCGCTGGTATTCAAGGTGCTGGTGTTCCAGGCCAGGCCCGTTGCCAGCGCGGGCAGGATGACGCTGGCAAAGCTGCCGCTATAACTGGCGGCATTAAAGAGATTGAAAGTGTCCCCGGCTGCCAAGGCAGTGCCGCCGGCGTTGGTGACGATCAATGTGCCGCCGGCGTTCAGCGTGCCGCTCAGAGACACGGTCGTGCTGTCTGTGGGGGAGTGCGAAAGTTGCATGATCGTTGTGCTCCCGCTGGTGAGCGTCAGATTGTTTCCAAGGGTCAGGGTGGTGGTGGCATTACCGGGCGCGAGGGTGCCGCCGGCGTTGATAGTAACGTTGCCGGAAATAATGCCGCTACCGGCGAGCGTGCCGCCGCTGGCCGCGGTGACGGTGCCAGAGCCGGTCGCGCTGCCAGTGAGATTGCTTACCAGCAGGGTGCCGCCATTTATGGTGGTGCCACCGGTGTAGGTGTTTGCGCCGGTCAGGGTTTGGGTGCCGGTGCCGGTTTTCACAATGACCACAGCCGGGTTGCCGGTGTAACCGCCATTTTGGATGGTGCCGTCAAAACGGGCGCTGGCATTGGCCCCGCCGATGGTAAACGTGGCCGTGGTGGCCGCCGAACTGGCACCTTGCAAAAATGTGTTGGCGCCGCCCGCCAGTCCACCCAAGGCAATGCCAAACGGACCGTTGCGGATATTGCAATAATTGGCGCCGGTGCCGAGATTGAAAAGTGTGCCGCCATTCCCTGAGGTGCCGTTCAAGCGCAAGGTCATGGCCGCGCTGCCGAGCGTGAGGGTGCCGCTGCCGGAAACCGAGCCGGTCAGGTCAAACACCTTGCTGCCGCCGCTCACGTACAGGGTGAGTTGGCCTGCCTCATTTAGACTCGCAATGCCCGTGCCACTGTTACCGTTACCGGTGATGGCATTCGTTCCGTTGATCAGGACGCTGGGCAGACCGTTGGCGGTGACGACGTTTACGGTCGCGTTTCCATTCAAGGTTAGCGTGCCGGTGGCGGGGATGGCGCTGCCCGCAGAAAAAGTCAGGTTGCCGCTGTTCAGTGTGGTGCCGCCGGCGTAACTGTCCGTGCCGCTCAAAGTGGAATTGCCATAAAGGGAAAGCGTGCCGCCGGTGCCGGTGATATTGCCAGAAATGCTTAACGTATTGGTGGAGGAATTGGTCACCAGCAGGCTGCCGTTAATCGTGATGGGGGCGGAGATAATATCACCTTTGCTGGCGGGCATTTCCAGCAGGGTGGCGGTGCCGGGTGTGTTATCGAAGGTCAGCGTGCCGCCACCCGCCGCCAGCGTGAAGGCGCCGCCGCCGGTGCCGAGGCTGAGCGAACCAACGGTGATCGCCTGGTTTAAGTTGATGGTTTGCGCGGCGGCGATGGCCGAGTTGACGGTGGCAATGGTTTGCGCGCCATTGGGGAAGGCGGTGCCGATGTTCCAATTGCCATTCACATTCCAGCTTTGCGCCGCACTCGTGACGGGGTTGATCCAGAAAAATCCTCCTGCCGCCAGCGACGGCGTGGCCGAGGCTTCGGTGGAGAGTGGGCTTTGCCCGTTGGGACCCTGTGAATAGACGACGTAGTAATAGGTCATGCCGTTGACGAGGTTGGACTGGATGAAGGTGGTGTTTGTGGTGTTCACCAGCGCGGTGTAAGGTCCGCCGGTGGTGGTGGCGGTTTGCAAAATGTAATTGGTGGCTCCCACCACGGCGCTCCAGTTCAGGGTTACCAGGGTGTTGCCGGCAATGGCGCTCAGGCCCGGTGCGATGGGCGCGCCGAGGACGACCACGGTGGCATTGGTGGAAACGCCGCCGGTATTCATGGCGTAGAGGTTGTAGAAATAGTTGTTGTTCGTGTTCAGCCCGTAATCCTTGTAGGTCGTTTCCGTGATGGTTTGCAGATAGGTGAACGGACCGCTGGCGCTGGTGCCGCGATAGATCGCATAGCCAACCGCCCCGGAAACGGCCGACCAGTTCAAAGTGATGTTGGTCGTCACGAAGGAACCGGTGAGCGAGCCGGGCGAGGTGGCTGGGGCGGCGGGCAGGGGCACGCCTATCACCGCCGCTGAATTGGTGCTGGTGCCACCTGGACCAGTCGCTGCGATGGTATAGCTGTAAATGCTGCCGTCTGTCAGGGCATTGTCGGTAAAGGTGGTGCCGGTATTGGTGTTGTTGAGCGGGATGGTGCTCAATGTATTGGAGGAGCCGCCCCCGGTATTCACCAGCGTGGAGCGCCAGAGGGAGTAGAAGCTTGCGCCGGCGGACGGGTTCCAGGTCAGCGACACGCTTTGATGACCGGTGGCGCTGACAGTCAGGCCGGTGGGGGCGGCCGGCGTAGTGGCGGCGATGCTTGCCGAGGGTGTTACCGCAGAACTTTGCGGCGAATTGGTACTGCTGCCGGTCGGGTTTACAGAGCGGATAACGTAATAGTACGTCGTTCCGTTGACCGTCGTGGTGTCCAGATAGGTGGCGTTGTTGGTGCCGCTGCCGCAAACGGGGCCGGTAACCCCATTCGTGATGGAGGCGTAATTTGTGCCGGAGGTGGTTGAGCGAAGGAGGTTGTAGCTGGTAGCCCCTGGCGTGACCGGCCAGCAGACGAGATTACAGTTGTTGCCGGGATAGGCGATGACACTCGCCGGGGCAGGGGGGACATAGCCGGTTAATTCCAGCCGGAGGTAATCATACATGGCGTGGTCGGCAAAGTAGCTGCCACCGATCTGGCGGATGCCAATGGTGATGGTGTTTGCGCCGGCATGAAGTTGGGAGCCGGGGAAGGTAATGCGCTCATCGGAGGCGGCGGCATTGTTGCCCTCGCGGATGTTGGAATCGCTATCGCTGTAACCAGTATAATAACCGCTCGTGGGGATGCTGGTGGTGGGCGTGCCGGTGACACCGCTGACACTGCCGAGGTTGTTGCCATTCACCGTCAGAATAATGGCGGAATAATAGTCCGAGGTGAGGCCGAGATATAAACAGGCCTGCGCACCGTTGGTGGGCGCAGTGGCGAGGTTAAAGGTGATGGTGGCGGTGGAGCTATTGTAATTCCCCGCGCTGTCGGTGACCACGGGAAGGATGAAATTCCAATCGGTGTTCCAACGGCTGGAGCCGACCACATAATTGAGTCCGCCCGGAAAATCGAACGGATATTCCAGCCAGCGGCTCCAGATGGGGCTGGGATAGGCGGGGCTCGGCCCGATTTCACCGACCCACCAGTCGTCGCCATGCCGGAACTTGTTGCCCACGCGGCTGGGATAACCGATTTCAAAGACGGTCGGTCCCACGCGCGCCGGGGTCCAGGTGATGGTGCCCAGATTGTTCGTGGCACCGCCAGTGACGGTCACCGAGAAAGGCGTGGCTGGGACATCGCGCAGCACCGGCGGATTGCCCCCGGTCTGGTTTTGCGACATGAAGATGGCCGGTGCACCGGGGCCAAACGCATAGAGCGTATAGTTCGCTCCGGCGATGACGGCGGGCAGGGTGAAGTTGCCGTTGGTATCCGTCTTCACCCAGAATTGGTAGGGCTTCATCCATTGCTGAAAATCATACGTGCCGGTGGTGGTGGACGGTTGTTGAATCGCGCCCACCCACAGGCCGCCGGCGGAGGCATTCGGATTGCCGCTGTCATTGATCACGAACTTGCCGGTAATGGTGCCGCGACCGCCGGCCAGGGCGTAATTGGCATTGGTGAACCAGTAGTAGGGCCAGGCGGCCTGTTCGGCCGCGCCCTGTGCGAGGACATCGTTGTAGAGGGCCTGGGCGGCGAGGTTGGTGGACGTGAGCGTATTAGTGACGTTGTTGCAATAGATAAAGTACGGCCCATAAACCTTGGTCCAGATTTCGCCGTTGGCAAAGTTGCCGTCCGAGCCCATGCCGTAGTGCCCGCCGTTGTGCATGTTCAGAATGGTGGTGCCGATGTGCTCCATCAGTTCACGCTTGAGCGGGCCGCCATTGCAATATTCGGAGCTGGCGGAGATGTTCCACAGGCCCACATTTTTTCCGGCGACGCCCACGCTGCTCCAGCCCCAGACGTGATTCACCCCGAGGTCGGCGCTGTACTTGTATTTATCCTCGTACTGGCCGGCATACATGCCATTGGTCCAGAGGGAGACCTCCACCGGTGCACCTTGCACGCCAATGGCGGAGCCGCCGGAAACCTCCATCACGCGATTGCGGGTGGCATCCACGCTCATCCAGTTGAAGATCGAGCCGGCGTAAATGTTGTCCCGGGTTTCACCCATGCCCATGGGGCCGTCCGTGCTGCGATGCCCCCAGATGGCGGTAACATAAAATCCGGTGGACCCGCGTAACATTGAGAAATGAACCTCCATCAGACCATTCGTGCCGGAACTGCTGAGCAGACTGATTTCGGCGTAAGCCCCGCCGTTGCTGGCGGGGTCGGAGACCAGCGTGTAGGTGTAACTGCCGGTCCCAAAGCCGCCCAATTCCCAATAGAGCTGACCGCCGTTGTTGCCACCAGACAGCACCTGATTGGTCACCGTGCCGCCGCCATTGTTGTAGGTGTAATTGATCTGGTTGATGGTGGCACCGGACTTGGTGCAGAGGAGGGAGATGATGCCATTGGCAATGGTGACGGTGCTGCCGCTGTCCGTCAGAGTCACGGCTGGGCCGGTACCCGTGCCGCCCCCCGCAAGGTTTCCCCAGGCCAGCCAACCGGTTAGCAGCCAGACGGTGAGAGTCAACAAGCGCTTCGTCCAAAACGATTTGGTTGCGGAAATTCGAGCAGGGGAGGGGGTGAGGCGCGGATTAATCACGGGTGCAAGGATGTGTATGCCCTAATGTCCCACTTAACCGGGTCTTTTTCCATCACCAGTTCTGTTGATGTCAGTCATGCGGGCTTGTGTACTTAGCAAACGCATGAAGTTTGGGTGGTCTGGCGGTAGGTCAGGCGTTTGCCTGCAAAGCATTGAACGATCTTTTCAATGCGTTCCCCCTCCGAAGCATGGCGCGTGTTCCACC
>CAIJGS010000218.1 GCA_903820285.1 uncultured Verrucomicrobia subdivision 3 bacterium
AGGACGGGTGAAAAATCGGCGGGCGTCATACCTGCTGCTTTTCCGGCCCGGACTTTTCACATCCAATTCTTTCAGCTTCGCGCTGGTCTCTCAATCGCAAGTTGTTGCGCGCCCGCGTTTGGGCGCGGAACCCAAATGAAAGATCAGCATTGAAAAAGCAGTTATTCGTTACGCTGGCATTGGCCGGCCTGTCCGTTGTTTCGTCCGTCAACGCCATCACTTTGGATGACATTCCGTTCTGGACCGGCACCGGTACCAACCGCGCCGCATTGACCATTGAATGGAGCCCTCCGGAATCCGCCGCCTACTCCTCCGTCCCGGCTCCCATCGCCGACAAAACCCTGGTCTGGGGCTATCGCTTCAATGGCACGCCCAATGCCACGCAGATGCTCAACGCCATTCTCGCAGCCGACCCGCGCTTCTATGCCGTGGAAGACAACACCTACGGCACGTTTGTGGAAGGCTTCGGCTACAACCTGAGCGGCGACGGCGTCATCGGCATCACCGACGGCACCACCACCAACTTCATCACCAACGGCGCCTTGACCGCCGCCACCGTGGATGTGGATGCCGCCCGCCCCATCAATGGCGGCGATCTCTATTGGGCGGGGCTCTATGGCCCAAACTGGGAAACGTGGAATGAAGCCGGCGATGCCGGCGGTTTCCTTGCCTCGCCCAATCGGGGCACCAATCAATACTGGACTGCGGACGATATCAGCGCCCCCTATTCCGGTGTCCATGGGCAGTGGGAAATTTCCCAAAACGGACTCGACGGTCTGCTGCTGACCAATGGTTCATGGATCGGCTTTTCCGTGGCGGCCGGCGAATATGAACCGGCCACGAACGCGCCCTACAATCTCCACAAGCACGCGCCGCCGTCCCCCGATGGCACCACCGCCGCCTACGTGGCCAATACCAATGATTTTGGCGCGCAGGTGGTGAGTTCCAGCGGCGTGTATACGACCAGTCCTTACAACGATCCCACGGCGGTGCTCGGCCGGCCGACGTTGAAGTTTTATGATTATTACGGCACCCGCACCACCAACCGCACGAAAATTGTGGAGCCACCGTATTGGACCGATGCGAATGGCAGCAAGGTGATCACGGAAATCTCCAACGGCGGTCAGATCACCGTGAAACTTGGCCGCAAAGTCTATGATGATCCGCACAATCCGTATGGCGTTGATTTCATCGTCTATGGCAACTCCTTCTTCTCGGCGTCCGGCGGGGGGACCATCAAGGACAGCACCGATCTGGACATCGCCACCCTAAGCAGCGGTTTCTATGGTCATCCCACGCTGGTCTCGGTCAGTCAGGACGGCACCAACTGGTTCACCTTCACCAACAATGGCGCCCTGTATCCGGACGACGCCTATCGCTGGGATGAAACGAATCACGCCTGGACGGATGAACAACTCAATCCGACCAAGCCGCTCAATCCCTCCGTGTACGGCATGAATTTCGGCGGCACCACCACCGCGAGCGCACTGGATGAATTCACGGGTGCGGCCGGCGGCACGGGTTTTGATCTGAAGCAATCGGGTCTGCCGTGGATTCAATACGTTCGCGTCCAGCCGGTGGCCGGCACGTATACGGTGATCGACTCCATTGCCGCCGTGAACCCCACCGTGGTGGGCGATGCGCTGGCCATTACGCCGGACAATCTGGCGAATGGCATTACAAATCTGGTTTTTCAGCAACCGGCGAATTCCAGTCAAAGTCAGATCGCGCTGAATTTTGATTCCGTCAGCGATGTCACCCGCGTGGGCACGCTGGGGTTGGGCGACCTGTCCGCGTATGCGCCCATCAGCACCAACAGCTTCAGCAAGGTGGCGGGTGCTTATCAGATCACCTTGAAATCGGTGGCGGGTGACAGTGCGGTGACCGCGCTGGCGGATGTCAGCCTGAGCCCGGGTGCCGGTTACCATGGCAACGGTGCCGACCTGCACGTGTTCCAATGGAACGGCGCGG
>CAIJGS010000219.1 GCA_903820285.1 uncultured Verrucomicrobia subdivision 3 bacterium
AATGCCGCTTCAAACGTCCGGGCCAGTTCTGGACGCCCAAAGGCATGCGCCATTTGGGCGCCCTCACCGAAGCCAGACAAAACAACCATTGGGACGAACTCTGGAAAACCAACTAATCGGGGGCAGTGTCGAGATGCGCCCATCATCAGGCCAGTGGCAATACAATACTTGGTTTTGTTTGGTGTTTTCATATAGTTTGGCTGGGTTCCGTAACCTTGGGTACAGACGAGTTACCAGATTAGTGAACCAATCACAAAGTAATTTTCCCGGGGAACCCCATTATTGCCGGCATACTGCAAATGGCCAGTCCGGCGGATAAATCTCGTTAATAATTCCATTGGGATCAGTCGCGTTTGACTGGAGGAGTTGATTGTGCCGTCAAATGGCCAAAAATTTCAATTTCGGCGAGCGCGGCGGGTTGCCCCGAAAACACCAAGCGCAGCAGATGCGCTTCGGGAAGCATGGTAAACACCTGCGTACGGATTCTTTCCTTGCTGGCCGTTTGGGTCTGGTCGGTTGCCCGCGTCCAATGCGAACCATCGCCCGACGTTTCAATTTGATAGCGATAGTTACCTTCCGCAGGGAAGGTCAATTTCACCCGCTCCATCGTCACCGCACGTTCCACATCCACCTGCCACCATGGATTGGAGTCGCCATCGTTCGCCTGCCAGAAGGTGGTGGCGTTGCCGTCATTGCCAAAACTTGCGGCATGCGCCGGCAACTCGCTGCTGGCGCGGACGGGGTTATAAATGCCGAATGCCGAACTGGCCGTGGGTGCGTAATTTTTCGCCACCGGACCTCCGAAACGAACATACGGACGAGGTTTCACCGCCGGTGTTTTGCCTGGTATAAATTGGGGATCGCCGAGCGTGGTGATGGCGAGCACCGCGTCTTTGAGTCCGGGCGAGGTGGCACGAATGGTTGTTTTACCGGAATAGTAGGAACGGAATTCCATCGCGGCCTGACCGTCGCGGATGGCGATATCGGAATCCGGTGCGAACACGATGGCCGGGCCCGTTGGAAATTCACCCGGACCCGAATCTATCGTCAACGTGACTGGCGGCGAATTGCTCAACGCGTTTCCGCCCGCGTCCACGACGGTCACAATCATTTGCGCATCGTCGGTTCCATCGGCGCATTTTATAGTGGTTTTGTCGGCGGAAAGCTTGAGGGCGGCGGGCGTGCCGCCAACCGGCCATGCGGGCGGCGGTATACGGGAGTATTCATTCCGATACCAATACCAGGCGCGTTTCGGCAACCGGAAATAGTCAATGATGCCGGTATGGCCTTCATCGCCCGCGATGGTGCCATGGTCAAACGCGCACCAGAGCGCTTCTCCGCTGCGCCACGGATAATGCCAGAATTGCGGCTGCGTTCGGTCACCCGGACCTTCGAGGAGATTCTTGAATTCCGCCGAATATCGGCCGGGGCGCACGGCGCGCGTGGAAGCATATTCCGTGACTAGGCTGGGAATTCCCGGATTGATGTAAATGCGCGCGCCATCACCGTTGTAGCCGGCGACGTCGCCGAGCTTATCCAAGCCCCCGCGCTGGCAGCCGCCGATGCCCGCCGCGCGCGTGGGATCCAGCTCATGGGTGAGCGCGACAAGCTGCGTGAGCAATATTCTCACCTTGGGCAGCACGGATTTTTCGCTGAAAAACACTTCGTTGCACATGCTCCACGCGACGATGGACGGGTGGTTGCGGTTGATGCGGATCATGTCGCGCAAACTGTCCTTCACGCTCTGCTCGAACATCGGTTCGTCATTGCTATTTGTCGGATATGCGCTGGCATTCCAAAATCCGTCAGGCGCGCGACCGCCCATGCCCCAGAAACAGTTTTCCGACCAAAACAAAACCCCCAACTGGTCGCACGCTGCCGCAAACGCCGGATCATGCGGATAATGCGAGCCACGGATGAAATCAAAGCCGGCTTCCTTCACCATTTTCACATCACGGAAAAATCCGCTGTCGGCCACCGCGTCGCCCCAGCCCGCGTGATCCTGATGCACGTTGGCGCCTTTAAGATAGAGGTGCTCGCCATTGATGAAAAATCCCTGTTCCGCCGTCCACTTGAACCAGCGGAAACCAAAGGAAGTTGCATAATTATCGGTGAGCTTTTTGCCGTCGGAAATTTTACCGGCCGCCGAGTAAAGAAACGGATGATCGGGATGCCACAGCTTCGGCTGGGAGATCGGCGGGGTCGTTTGATCAAATATCACCGTTGCTCCGGCGGCAACCATTTGTGTGGATGTGACGCTGGCGACCGTTTCTCCGTTGGGATCAAGGATGTCCGTTTGCAACCCACATTCCTTCGCCACCGCGCCGTCATTGCGGATCTCTGTTTTTACGTTCACCGTGCCGGATTCCGCTGAAACTACCGGCGTGGTTACGAACGTGCCATACCAGGTGACATGCAGCGGATCGGTCACAACCAGCCGCACATCGCGATAAATGCCGCCGCTAAAAACGTGTTCCCCAGCGCGCGGTGCCAGCCGGGCATTCCAAAGATTGTTAAGCCGCACCGCTATAATATTGTCGCCCGGCTTCACCGCGTCAGAGATGTCCACCGAAAAACCGGAATACCCGCCCCGGTGTTCCGCGAGGCGCTGGCCGTTGATGAAAATTTCCGCATCCTGAAACGCACCGTCCAATTCTAGGAACAACTTTTTGCCTGCCCATGCTGTTGGCACCGTAAAATGCTTCCGATACCAGCCGTAACCGGTGTAAAATCGGGGGGAGGCAAAATACGGCATGCTGAACGAATGGGGCAGCCCAATGTCCTGCCATTGGGCATCGTTGTAGCCCACAACTTCGGCGCCGACATGGTCGCCAAGTTGAAACTTCCAGGCGTGGTTGAAATTAAGTTCCACGCGCTGTGCCTCCCCAGCAAAAAGCGGAATGTTCAAAATGAATAGGGCCAGCAGTACAAATCGTTTTTTCATCACGTGGGCGGATGGCGAGAGGTGGTTGTTCGAGTTTAAAAATGATGCGGCGGAAATGAACGGACTCATTGGGGATAATTTCATTGGAGCTGCAGCCGGTAGAAACGGGCCGGTGAATTAGCGTTCAGCGAATTGGTAAAGTTCAAATTTCCAGCCGCATCAAAATGATTCGTGGCAGTTGGTATCCATTGCGGCGCCGAGAGATTGGTGGCCACCAGGACGGTATAATTCCAGTTCGCCGGACCGCCTGATCCATTGATGGCCAGTTGCCCGTTTTCAAGCTGGACACTGGTAAACAATGGCGCGGTCAAAGCCACGATGGATATTGCCCCGGCCGTGGCCAATGCATTGGTATTCCAGGCCTGCCCGGCAGCCAATGCCGGCAGTTGCACATTTGTGAACGCGCCACCGTAGCTCGCGGCATTAAACAATTTGAAGCTGTCCCCTACCGCCAGCGTCAGCCCGCTAATGTTCGTCACAATCAAGGTGCCGCCACAGGTCAGCACGCCGGCAACCTTCGCGACATCATTCGTCAGGGGTGATTGGCTGATTTCAAAAACACTTGTGCTGCCAGGTGAAAGTGTCAGCGAGCCGCCAAACGTCAGTGTGCTCAATGAACTCAACGACCCGCCCGGTGTCAGCACGCCACCCGGCTGCACCCCAACCGGTCCGTTGATGGCACCCGCACCGGCCAGCACCCCACCGGCGGCAATCGTGACGGAACTGCCAGCGGCGATGGAACCCGTCACCTGTAAAAGTCCGCCGGTTACCGTCGTCGTTCCGGTGTAACTATTAGCGGCACCCAGCGTCAGCGTGCCGCCGCTGACATTGACCGCCAACTGACCGCTGCCGTTGCTGATGGCGGTGGCACTCACGTTCACATTGCCCGGACCGGCAAAGGTGAGCGTTTTCAAACCGCTGGTCCCGGCGGTCAGCCCGCCGCTAAGGGTCAATGCATTCGTCCCGGCGTTGGCCGCCTCCACAATCGTCAGCGGCTCGTTGACGGTAATGGGTCCGGAGAAAATCGCGTTGTCATCCGTGCTGCCTCCCATCGTGTACGTTCCCATCGTGGCCAGATTCGTCACCACCACCGCCCGGCCAATGTTGTACGGGCCATCAATCATCAACGCCGGACTGGCATTGCTGCTCACCGTGTTGGCATCTCCCAGGATGATGGCGGAACTGGCCGTCCCCAGAGCGCCGGGCGCGCCGTTCGGGGAGTTGGCTCCCGCCCACAACGTTCCACCGCTGACAATGATTGGCCCGGCAAACGTATTGCCGGCATTGCCGAGCAGCATGGTGCCGTTGCCGCGTTTGATAATGCCGGTATCCGCCAGACTGGTGCCCTTGATGGTCACGCCGCTGACATTCAAGTCCACCCCGCCGGGGGCGTTGCCGTTGGCCACGTTAAAAATGGTCCCGCCCGCCTGGCTCGGAACCAGATCCAGAACATTGATGGTGGAAGGATTCGCTCCGCCATTAACCAACACCCCGTCATCCAAATCGCAATCCCCATATTTGATCCCGTTGCCGGCATTATTTCCACCGCCGCCCAGGGTGCCGCCATTCAGCGTCAGCAAACCGCGAATATGATAAGAGCTGCCGGCCCCACTGTCGGCGGAGGGCGAGTTGGTCATCAACCCGCCCGCATTGATCGTCACCGGCAGGCTGCCCAGTGCCGAAGTGGCCCCGGCCAGGGCGTTGTCACTGGCCACCACCACCGTGCCGCCGGAGTTGATCGTCAAACCGCTGCTCAGATAAATTCCTTCCAATGCGCCGTTGTTCGCAAATCCGAGCGCCAGGGTGCCGCCATTAACCACCGTTGGTCCGGTATAGCTCTCCAGTTTTGACGCATTGGTCAACGTCAGGATCGCGGCGCCCGCTTTGGTCAATGCCGCCGAGCCGCCAATCGGACTGCCGGTCAGGGTATAATTGAGGGTGGCATTGTTGACCAAAATGGATGCGGGGCTGACGCTGGCGGCCGCATTCACCAACGTGCTCCCCAAAGCCGTGTCGTCAAACTGCACCATCTTGCCGTCCTGATAAAGGGACGATACCCCGTTGCTGTTCCAGTTGGCCGTCGTGTTGATGTCCCAGTTGGCGTTCACCGCGCCGCTCCAGACCAGCGGCAAACCGGCTCCCACGCTGGGCGTCGCACTGGCTTCCGGGGAATTAATGCTCGCGCCGCCCGTACCCACCGCCGTCACCACATAATAATAGGTCGTACCATTGAGCACATTGGTATCGGCATAGGTGGTGTTGGTCAAAGTGGCCGCGATGGTGGTTTCACCACCACTGCTGGTGCCGCGCTTGAGAACATAGTTGGTCGCCCCGACCGCGGCGGGCCAGGTTAACGTCACCTGCCCGTTCGCCGGATAAGGGTACAAACTGATCGGAGCCGCCGGCGGCGTGCTGACGATCTGCGAATTCGTCGAAACCCCGCCCGCATTCATCGCCACCACCAGGTAAGTATAAAGCGTATTCGTCGCCAAACCGCCGTCGGTGTAAATGCTGGTGGTGACGCTTTGAACATAGTTGGCCGGAAACGTAAACGGCCCCGTCGGACTGTTGGCCCGGTAAAGAATATAGCCCACCGCTCCGTTGACCGCCGACCAGGTGATAGTCGCCGTTTGATTCGTGGGCGTGATGGTGTCGGCCAGCATCACATTGCCCGGCGCGCTGGCGGGTGGCGGTGGCACGGGCTTGCCCGTAACCGCCACGGAGTTGCCACCCGTCCCGCCCGCGCTGGTGGCGTTGATGTAATAACTGTAGGTGCACCCGAGCGTTCCCGAAGTATCCGTGTAGGTGGTTCCCGTGGTCGTGTTATTAAGCGTGATGTAAAACGGGACATACCCAAGCTTGTTCACCACCGTGCCGCGATAGACGGTGTAAACGTTGGCGCCGGGGACGGCACTCCAAGTGAACGTAACGGCATTATTGGTGCTCGTCACCGTGAGACCGGCCGGCGTGGCGGGAAGGGCGGTGGCGATCCCCGCGGCAGGTGTCACGCCGGCGCTCGGCGTTGAATTGGCGCTGGCACTGATCGGGTTCACCGACTGCACGACATAATAATAAGTTGTACCGTTGACCGCCGTATGATCCACAAAGGTCGCATTCGCCGGGCCACTGCCGCAGACCGGGCCGGTCACGCCATTGGTGATGGCCACATAACCGCTGCCGGAACTCGTCGAGCGCAGGAGCTTATAACTGGTCGCGCCGGCCACCGCCGGCCAGCTGAGCAAAACCGCATTATTGCCGGCATAAGCCGTCACGCCGGCCGGCGCGGGCGGCACATAGCCGGTCAATTCCAATCGTATGTAATCATACATGAAATGGTGGGTAAAACCCGAACCGCCGGCCTGGCGAAAACTAAAGTTGATGGTGTTGTTGCCGGCATGCAGCAGGCTGCCCGCAAAGGTGAGCCGTTCGTCTGAATACCCCCCATGGTTCTCCTCGCGGATGTTGGAGTCGCTAATATCGTTGTTCGGGAACCAACCAGACGTCGGCAAGGAGGTCTCCGGCGTGCCGGTGGCATTGCCGCCGCTCAAGAGGGTTCCATTGACCGTCACATAAATGGGGCTGTTGTCATCGGAGGCGATGCCCATCATCAGCGACGCCGTGGCTCCGCCGGCTGGATTTGCGGCCAGATTAAAGGTGACGGTGGAACTGGAAACGGCATTGTTGCCGGAGGCATCCGGATAAACCGACTGGACATAATTCCAGTCCGTGTTCCAGCGGTTCGCGCCCACCACATAATTCAAGCCATTCGGGAAGTCATAGGGAAATTCCATGAACTTGTTCCAGATCGGACTGGGCGCGGTCGGACTTGGCCCAACGTCGCCCACCCAGTAGTCATCCCCGTGCCGGAATTTGTCCGCCCGGCGGGTCGGATAGCCGATTTCAAAAACCGTTGGCCCCACCCGCATGGGCGTCCATGTCACTTGTCCCAAACTGTTCGTCGCCCCGCCCGTTACCGCCACCGTGAAGGGCGTGGCCGGCAAAGCATAGGTAACTCCCGGATTGCCGCCGTTTTGATTTTTGGACATAAACATCCCCGTCGCCCCCGGCCCAAAGGCATACAGAGTGTAATTATTACCGGCAATCACGTTGGAAATCACAAAATTCCCGTTGGCGTCGGTCTTCGTCCAAAACTCGTAGGGCTTTTCCCACAACTGAAAATCGTAAACGTTGTTGATGGTGTCCGCCGGCTGCTGCTCAACCCCGACCCACAGGTTGGAGGCCGAGGCATTGGGATTGTAGGCGTCATTGATAATGATCTGCCCCGTCACGGTGCCGCGCTGCGCCGCCGAGGCATAATTGGGATTGTTCATCCAGCTATACGGCCACGCGGTCGCCTCGGCCGCCGCCTGCGCCTTCGCATCCGCATACAACGCCTGCGAAGCCTGCACCGGGTCGGTCAAGGTGTTGGCGACATTGTTCACATAAATGAAATACGGCCCGGACACGCGCGTCCAGGTTTCGCCGGCGGCAAAACCGCTGTCATTGCCAAAATAATAATGGCCGCCGTTGATCATGTTGACCATCGGCGCGTCATTTAAATCGGGCTTCATCGGCCCGCCGTTGTAAAATTCCCAACTGGACACCACATGCCAGATGCCCACGTTCTGCCCGGTCAGGCCGTAACTGGCATCGCTCACACTGCTCCAGCCCCAGACCCGTTCGGAACTGAACTCGGCGCTCCATTTATATTTGTCATCATAGGTCCCTTGCAACGGACCGGACGTGCAGAGCGAATTTTCCTGCGGCGAATAATCCGCCGGCGTGTAGGTGGCGTTGGCGCCATACTCGCGTTGCACCTGATCATTCACGCTCATCCAATCGAAATATGGCGCAATGTAGATGTTGTCCCGCTCCTCGCCGGTGCCCATCGCCGCGTCCTGAGCGCGATGGCTCCAGATGGGAGTCACATAAAAACCCGGCGAGCCGCGGAGCATGGAAAAGTGGATGTCCACCAGACCGTTGGTTGCGGAGTCGCACAACAAATCAATTTCCGCATAGCTGCCGTTGTTGGTCACCAATGAATAAGCCCAGGAACTGCCGCCCCAGCCGCCGAACTCCCAATAGAACGTGCCGCCATTCTTGCCGCCAGCCAAAAGGTTTTGTGTCTGCGTACCGGTGCCGTTGTTGTAGGTATAATTGATCTGGGAAATGGAGGCGCCCGACTTGTATACCAGAATTGAAACGACGCCATTCGCCATCGTCACCGTGCCGTTGCCATTATCTACCACCGTCAGGTTCGGCCCGGTGCCCGTGCCGCCGCCGGGGATGTTGGCAAATACCGTGACCGGGGAAATTAGCAGGCTGAAGACAGCAAGCAGGGCGCCGCCGATCGAACGTATTTTTTTCATGTGACTTTTGTTTACTTTACACGATCGAGAGCAGTTGTTGCCTAACCAGTTCTGGTGACAACCCATCCGCCAGCCCTCCCGCCGGAGGGTTGTTCGGGCTAATCCACCGGAAAAAATGCGAGGTGCCGGCCACCCAAAAGCCGACACCCCGCTTGGCTCTGAACAAGCCCCCCATAATGGACTCATTCAATTTCCTAAGGACTTTCTCACGCCTGATCGTTCATCAAACTTTAGGGCGCGGTTAATTGTCAGCCCTGACCTTTAAGCAGCAATTCATCAGCCATTTACTGCCCTTGCAGAAGGTAGAATTGTTGCGGTTGGCCGGAATTCAACGCCCCGGTGACAGTATAACTGAAATTACCGCTGCCATCGTAGTTTCCGGTGGTTACGATCGTCCACTGGGCGACGGGCAGGGTGAGGTCGGTCGTGCTCAAAACCGTGACCACATCACCGGCATTGCCGCCCGTGGCGTTGAGCACGAGGTCGTTGCCGGAAATCGTCACACCAGTGAAGGTAACCGGCGGCGTATAGGCAACAATGCTCGACACATTCAACGCCAGCGTGAGGAATCCGGGGATAATACTGGGATCGTTGGTCAACGTTGCGGTGACGCCAACGGGCAGCGAGAGGCTAAAACCGTTGCCGCTGTTGGTGTTGATGCCGCCGCCAATTTGAAGGAGGGGATACTCGTTACCCGCCGTCAAGTTGATGGCATCCGCTATCTTGACGGTGCAATGACCGTTTAAGTTAAGGTAGTCCACATGCACTGCCGCCGCCGAGGTGCTGGAGAGGTTGGTGAAGACCAGCATCGAACCGCTGCTTTGCCCCAGCGTGACGGTACCAACCTGCGGAGTGCTCGAACCATTATAGAATGCGCCGAAGGCTTTTCCGTCGTTCACCGCAAAGTTTTCACTCCCATTATTGATCGCCCCGGAGACGAGGAGCGTGCCGTTGCTCACCGTAGTGATTCCGGTATAAGTATTGGCCCCGGTCAAAACCAGAGTACCGGAACCCTGCTTGACCAGGCCGGCATCACCACCGCCCTTGAGCGCGGTGGCAATCGTGACGGTATAGTTCGAGCTGCTAATGAAGGCCGGAACCACGGCGTTGGTCACATTAATCGTCAAATAATTTAAGGCGGGCAGGAAATCGCCGCTGACGGGATCATTCGTTCCCGCTGCCAGGACGCCGCCGTTGAAGTTAATGGTCGCGGTTTGATTGCCGCCACCGGTGGTTTGCTGGATGCTGTTCACCACCAAAGTGCCACCAAGCAAGTTCACGGCACAATTGCCAACGGTGCTGCCACCGGAGGAATAGTACATATCCAATGCGCCTTGAGCGGTCACCATCGTGTTGTCGCCGATGCCTCCGCCCACTTGCAAGAAATGGCCGATCCCCGGGCGGCAGTTGCCCCGGCCGAAGCTGATGGCGCGGCCATTGGCATCAGCAGCGGAGGTGACGACAGCGTTGTTGGTGATGGTTAAGGTGCAGAGGTTGTTATAAACCCCGGACGTGGCCGTATAACCAGTGTCTGATATGATATAGATGCCTTTGGTGGAAGTCAGCGAACCGCCATTAATAACCACATTGGCGGCAAATCCATACTGAACAACACCGGAAAGATCCAAGGTGCTGCCGACGATATTGGGATGGTTGAAGATGACGTTGCCGGCTTCCACCACCGTGCCGCCGGTGTAGGTGGCGTCCGACAAGATTTCCGTGCCAGACCCTTGATGGATCAACGAACCGGTTCCCGATAAATTGCCGGAGAAGGTTCCGCCGGCGTTGTTGACCCCAATCGTCAGGGCCACGGGCGCACCGGTGGAATTGATCAACGCCAGATTTTGCGAACCGATTAAACCGTTCAAGGTTGCGGCCTTAAGCGTACCAAAGCTCAAGCTGCCGCCTTGATTGTTATAAAAGAGCGTGCCGTCCTGCAAGGCCGATGAACTTCCGAGTTGTTCCACACCGTCGGCGATGATGTTGGTTCCGTTGAATGCATTGGCGCCCCCCAACACCACCATTCCGGTGCTGCCAGGCTGGCTGTTAATCGTGAGATTGTTGGTGCCGACATTGCCCGCCGAGCCAATAATGCCGGCAATCGTGAAGGTCTGCCCACTGGCGGCGTCAATGTAACCGGTGGTAATAGCATTGTTGGCAATCGAGGCCGACCCGATGCCAAGGCCGCGATTCGGATTTAATGTCAGCGTTGAGCCGCCCAACAAGACACCGCCGTTTAGATTGATATTATTCGGTACGACGGATGCCGGCACCACTCCCAAACTGCCGGAATTTCCAGCGGCCGCGCCGTCCGCCACTATGCCCAGCACGCCGGAATTCAGCACGGTGCCACCGGCATAAGTGTTATTTGCCCCAGTCACGGTAACGGTGCCCGTTCCCGTTCCGGTCAGGCTGCCGTTGCCGCTGATCACGCCGCTGAGCGTCAGATTATTTCCGCCGCCGGCCACGGAAACCGTGTTGGCATTGGCCACAATGAGGTTGTTCGCCAGATTTACGCCGGCCGCTCCCGCCTGCAAGGTGGAAGTGCTGGTGACGTTCACATCGCCTGCCCCCAGCGAGGTGCTCTTGTTCACCTGCACGGTGGCTCCGCCCAAGATTGTCCCGACCGTGCCAGCCGCCGGGCCAAAGGTGTTGGCATTGGTGATAATCATCGTGCCACCGCCGTTCACCGTCAAGGTTTCGGGCGTGGACTGATTGGCGATGACGCCACCCAGTGTCAGGGCAGCGCCAGAATTAATCGAGGCGGTAACGTTGTCGTTCAGCGCGACCGGGGTGTTGATGGCATTGGCCGTGCCCGCCGTCACGCCAATCGCGGCTCCGTGGCCGGAGGCATCCAATGTCAGGGTGTTGGCACCCGCGACGGTGTAGGAAGTGGCATTGGCAAACGCGATGCCGCCCACCGTTTCGTTTTGATCCAAATTCACCGGCAGACCCACGCCGCCGGTGCCAAATGTGGCCACATCACCCGCACGATGTGGCACGAAAGTTCCACTCCAGTTGTTCGCCTCGGACCAGTTTTGATCGCTGTTAACATCGGTCCAAGTTTCCGTCACGCCGGATTGAGCAACCGTCAGGATAACCGAGTTGCCGCTGATTGAAACCGTGCCGGCATAGCCGGTGGCGACCACCCCGGTGCCACCGGGAGTGGCATTAACCGTCGAACCGCCGGTAATGCCGCCCGTGGCGGTCAACAGCGTATAAACCCCGGTGGTCAGCCCGGAGGCGATGACGTTTACCGTCGGCCCATTCAAAGTGACCGCGCCGGAAACTGTCAGCAGCGAACTGCTGCTCAAGGTCGCATACGAACCACTGCTCCAGGTGATGTTGCCGCCCAGCGTGCCGGCGCCGCCCAAGACCGCGCCCGCCGCCACGGTCGTACCGCCGGTATGGGAAACTCCGCCGTTCAAAAACAATCCGCCCACACCCGGCGCACCGGAATTGATCACCGTCAACGCGCCGCCGCCACTATTGCCGATGGCATTCGCCAGCGTTATGGTTTTGCCATTAACGTCCAGCGTCCCCCCGCCGGAATTGATGGTGACGCTCTGCGCCGAAATATCCGGGCCTGTGCCGTTCCACTGCAGGGTGCCGCCGTTAAAGGTCACTCCGCCGATGCCCAGCGATCCGCCGCCAATGCTCAATACGCCGGAGTCCAACACTGTGCCGCCGGTATAAGTATTGGCCGCCGTCAGGCTTACTTTGCCGGTGGCATAAACCGGTGTGGTGTTCGCCGTGCCCGGGCCGCTACCCGGCAGCAAGCCCGCCACATTTCCGTTCGCGGCGGAAGCCGGAATGCCAATGATCAACGGGCCCGTGCCACCGCTGATGCTGCCATCCACCGTTAAAGTGGTGTTGGCGGTGGCAGCCAGCCCGCCACCTTGATTGAGCAATTGAATGGGGCGCGGATTGAGCCCGCCGTTGTCCAGGGTCATGGTTGAATTGCCCACAATGGTGCCGCTACTCAACACGACCGGAGCGGCCGTGGCGGACGCGCCCAAGCAACTGTCGTTCGTGATGACGGTGAAACCACCGTTCAAGTAACTCAGGCCCGTATAGACGCTGGGGCCGCGAATAACGGTTCCGAGCCCGGCCTGAATATAAGCCAGCGGCGCGCCCGCGCCATTTCGCCCGTTGGCCAGCGAGCCGTTGTCATAGAAGTAACCTGCGGCGTTGTTCTGCCAAAGATATAATTGCTGCGCGTTGCCAGTTGAATATTGGGCAAAATATTGGCCGCCACCCGGAGCGCCATTGCCGCTCCAAATGTAGGTGTTTTGCGCCCCCATGTTGGGGGTGACTAAAATGGCGTTCACAACAATCCACTTGCCGTTGACATTGACGGTATTCACGCCCGGCGTATTGTAGCGCAGCGTCGTGGTGCCGACGTTACCGCCGGCGGTATAGGTCGCCTGCACGTCCATGTTTTGTCCCTGGCCGGTGCCGCCCATCGTGGTGACATAACCGGCCCCCGAGCTCAATCCTTGGATGGTGCCGCCGGCTGAGCTCGCCCAGTCCGAAAGCCCAAACGTCGCAAAACCCGCCGTATCATTGGCTCCCACCGCCGTGCCCAGCACATTCCCGGCGGCCGCGCCGGCGCCGGAGGTGGAAACGGTTCCGCCCGTGGCGGGGATTTCGATGGTAGCACCTTTAGTCGCCGTTAAGGTGGCACCCAAATTGAGCGTCGGATTATTATTTCCAAAAGTGATCACCCCATTGCCCGCCGTGAAGGTAGTGTTCGCAAATGTCTGGCTGCTGGGAGTGGCAGTGTTACCCACGATGTTCAAAGTGGCATTACCCAGGGTCAAAGCCGATGAGGCAGAAATGATGCCTCCCGCCGGAGCCGCCGCCGGCGTGAAGTCCAGGGTTAAGGTGCCATTGTTCACGGTAGTCGGACCGGTATAGTTATTGGCGGTGCTTAGGGTGAGCGAACCAGAGCCTTGTATTGTAAGCGCCGTTGTTCCGGAAATGCCGCCGGTGCCGGACAACACATAATTGTAGGCGTTATTGGTAAACAGAATCGAGCTTGGAGCCACGGTCGAATTGAGCGTTACCGTGAGCGGGCTGGATCCGGTTGTGTCCGGAAACGTCACGGCATCACCGTCTTTATAGGTCGGCGCCCCCAGCCAGTTGGCGGAGGTCGTATTCCAAGTCCCGGAACCGGCATTCCAAGCCACCGGACCGGTACCGCTGGTAACGACCAGATTGATCGTATTGCCACTCTGCACCACCGTCGCAACCACCCCGGCCAAGTTGATGGTCACGTTTGCGTTCGCCGTGGTCGGCGCGGTGCCGGCAGCGGTGCCGGTCCAGGTAATGAGCGGATAGGTGCCGGTGGGGATCAGGGCGTTGCCATTGATGGTGAGGGTTAATGTGCTGGCAAAATTGATGTTGCCGTTGATCGCGAGCGGAGCGACGGTGGGGCTCAACGAGTTTAGAAAATTGATCACCATGGCCGGGGAACTGTCTGCGAAGGTCAGATTGTTGGTCAAACTCCACTGACCGCCGACCGTAACCACGTTTTCTGAAAAGGTGGTTCCGCCGGCCATCGAAATGGGACTCTTGCTGCTCCCGCCGGTGACAACGGTGAGGTTCGCTCCGCTGGCGACGGTGGTGGCTCCGGTATAAGCATTAGCTCCAACCAGCTTCAAGGTTCCGGCATTAACATTGATTGAACCAGTGCCCATGATGGCGCCCGAGAATGTTTGCGTGGCCGCGTTGTTATAATTGAGCGTCCCATTGTTGGTAATCAACCCGCCATAGGTGCCGGTGGCGCCCCCCAACAAACTGCTGCTATTGATGCTCAAAGTTCCCGCGCTGATCGTGGTGGGACCGGTGTAAGTGTTGATGCCATCAAGCTGCATGGTGCCAGCCCCCTGCTTGATGATGCCAGTATCCGCCTGGCTGGTGCCGCGGATCAAGGTGCCTTGCACATCCAGATCCGGACTGGCCCCGCTGACCCCAACATTGAAGACGGTTCCACCGGCCTGGTCCGGAACCACGTTAAGGGCGCTGATGACGGAGGTCGTGGCTGTGCCCGCCCCCACCACCACGCCATCGTCCAAGTCCCAAGAACCAAAGGCGGGCTGATTGCCAGTTCCACCATTGGCCAGGGTTCCGCCGTTTAAGGTCAGCAGACCGCGGATATGCGTGGAGGTGCCGACCCCGGCGTCCGCCGTACTCAAGGAAGTAAGCGTGCCGCCGATACCGTTGGTGATCGGCAGTGCGCCGAGGGTGCCGGCGGAGCCGGCCAAAGCATTGTCAGCACCAACAATGACCGTGCCGCCATTGGCAATGGTCAGGCTGCTGCTCTTATAAATGGCGCTCGTAGTGGCATTCGGGCCAAACAGCGTCAAGGTCGCACCGTTGACCACCGTGGCGCCGGTGTAATTTTCCGCAGCCACGGCGGTGACACCGCCGTTGGTCAGAATGAGCGTGCCGGTGCCGGTAACCGTGATGCCGCCCGTGCCGCTGATGAGACCGCTGAGCGTCAGGTTGCCGCCGCCGCTCAACGCCATTGTTTGATTGGCCGGTCCCAAAGTAAGGGGATCTTTGACCAACATCGAACTGCCGCTGTTTTGGTTAATCACCGTTGCCGGCGTGGCCGTGCCCAGGGTGAATCCGGCGCCCGGCCCCTGACCGCCAGCGGTGCCCGGCGCGATGATGTAGGCCGGCGCGTTGACGGTAAAAGTGAGGTTTGCGAACGTCCATAAATTGGATCCGCCGACCGTGAGATTATCCGTTAATATATCTCCCAATCCTCCACCGGTACTGTTATCCGCGTCGAAAATCAATGAATCGCCCGTGATGGGCGGCGTGTTGGCGCCGGTCCAATTGCCGCCGGCCCCGGTGCCGCCCCAGTTCGCGGTAGTGCCGGTAGAACTCCAAGTATCTATGCCGTTCCCGGCTTGCGCGGCAGGTGCGACGGCAGCCAGCCAGCCGCAGAATAGAAACAACATCGGGAAACGATGCTTGTCGTGGTTTATTGATCTCATGGTGTTTGGGGTTGTTTTAGGTTAATGGGTGATTGGTTTGTGGGATCGCAGCGGCTTACTCGACTGATTTGCCGGCCTGGCGGATTTTCATAACTGATATCTCAAATTGGTTGTTTGTTTCCGAATCTGAATGCATGCACTTAATTACGTGGCTGTTATGGAATCGAAAAGCGAATGCCTGACAAAAAACGGCGGCGCCCAAAAATGCCGGTTTTGTCTGAACATAATCATGGTTATACCCCTACATGTGATTTTTCGACGAGGAGTGTGCCAAAATTTTTCGACTATTTTGGAGTCGGCGAAGGCCGAAGCTTTCCGGCTCCCTTAGCGCCGGTTTGACGCTGGTGTGAATTTCAAGTCAATCGGACGACTGGCTTACCGTTTCCATCGGCGGTGAACTGCCCTCAATCAGCGCCGTGGCTTCCCGCAGCAGGCGATTGGCAAAATACCAGTCGAACCAATAGCCCGCGTCCGACCGGCCACGATCCAAGCCGGCCCGGAATTTGGCTTCCACCAAATCGCGTTGTTGCCCCAGTTCAGCATCGGCCTCGCTGGCATCACCCAGCTGATATTCCGCCATGGCCATGATGAGATGCAAATCCACATCGCAGGCTGAAAATTTGCCCTTTTGCGCCAGGCCGCGCTGACTCCATGCCAACGCCCCGGCGTAATCGCCGCAACGGTATTTCCAAAGGGAAATCGGCATGTACGTCCACTGGTTGATGTGGTTGGTTGACGGCGGGTTGCAACGGTTTTCAAAATAAACCGCCGCGGGTTTCAACGCCTCGATCTGCGCCTTGTCCAAGGGGAACAAAACACATACGATGAAAACACTTTCGTTCGGAACCGGCGAAAAATTCGTCACGCACATCTGCCAAAAATGCCGGTAGGCTCCGCGGTCCTGGCTTTCCGCCAGCACTACGCCGAATGCTTCATAATCCATGCCGACTTGGGTCAGCGAATCCAGCTTGTCGATTTTGATAAGCGAATAGTAGCGGTCGGCCGCCGGCCGCCAGCGGCGTTGCAGCGCCAGCCATTCGCCCACCGACCGGAACGCGGACACGCCATCCAGCGTGGGATTATCCGAAAAAGTTTTCACTTCATCGAGCATGCCATCCGCCGCCTCAAATTTTCCCTGGCTGACAAACATAACGGCCTGCGTGATTTTGGCGCGGTCTTCCGCCTCGGCACGCAGACGCATCTCCCGCTGGCTCGTGTCCCGCTCGCGAATGAAAAGCCAGGTGGAGGTCCCCAGGCCAAACAGCAACGCCAGCGCCACCGCACTGCCGGCGGCGAAAACGATCTTGTTTCGGCGCACCAGTTTCTTGAACCGGTAAAGCTGGCTGGGCGGACGCGCCACCACCGGTTCGTTGTCCAGATACCGTTGGATGTCCATCGCCAGGCCGTTGACCGTTTCGTAACGCCGGTTCCGGTCCTTTTCCAGCGCCTTCATCACGATCCAGTCCAGATCACCCTTGATTTCGGAAATCAATTTCGGCGGCTCCGCGTGGCGTTGACTCGCCGTCAGCGTGAGTTCCGTCCGCCGCAGCGACGTGATCATCGTCGAGGGCAGTTGCGGTTCGTCCTCGCGCAGCGTCCGCCGCATTTCCTCCAGCCCCGATTGCAACAGCACTTTCGTGTCAAACGGCGTCCGGCCCGTGAGCAGTTCATATAACAGCACGCCGAGACTGTAAATGTCGCTGCGCGTGTCCACATCCAGCCCGGTTATCTCCGCCTGTTCGGGACTCATGTAAGCGGGCGTGCCGACAAAGTGCTCGACGGCGGTGAACAGTGTATTTTCCGTCAGCCGGCCTGCCGTCGCCTTGGCGATGCCAAAATCAATCACTTTGGGCACCGGCGCCCCGTCGTGCAGTGCCACCAAAATGTTCGAAGGCTTGATGTCGCGATGGATGATGCCCTTTTGGTGCGCGTGCTGGATGGCCCGGCAGATTTGGATGAATAATTTCAACCGCTGAACCGTGTCGAGATTGTTTTCGTCACAGTATTTGGTGATACGCGTGCCGCGCACGAGTTCCATCACAAAAAATGGCCGGCCGGTTTCCGTCGCACCTGCATCAAGGACCCGCGCGATGTTGGGATGGTCCATCATCGCCAGCGCCTGCCGCTCCGCCTCAAAACGGGCGATGACGCTTTTTGTATCCATGCCCAGTTTGATAACCTTGAGGGCCACCTGCCGCCGGACCGGCTCTTCCTGTTCCGCCAGGTAAACCGCGCCGCAGCCGCCCTCGCCGATCTTTTGCAACAATTGGTAACGGCCCACCCGGCTGCCAACGTGCTCGTCGGTGAAATTAATTTCACCATTCGACTCCCGGATGGCCGCCGCCGCCAACTCCCCCAATTCCGGCGAATTGACCGCCATCCGACCCTTGGCAAAAAAATTCTCCGCCTCGGCGTGGGTCAGCAGCATTTCATCCACTGCCGCGCGCAAACGTTCGTCGCCAGCGCACGCTTCGTCCAAAAATTGCGCGCGCAGGGCAAGATCCCGCACATTCGACGCCACCAGACAAACGGCCGCTTCCAGTTGTGAATCAGGGCTCATCAGGTCTGTTCACGAATCCAGCGGAATAATTTGATTTTGGCGTAGAACCATTGCCGATTGGTGGTTCGCAAACTGATACCCAAGGTTTCCGCCACCTCTTCATTTGTCAATCCACCGAAAAACTTCAGCGTCACAATTCGCGCCAGTTCCGGATTTTCCTTTTCCAACCATAACAGCCCCTCGTCAATGAGCAGAATATGTTCATCCGGTGTCGCGGTGCTGATTTCCAAATCGTCAATATCTACTGGGGCCAGGCCAGCGCCCCGTTTTAATGTGGATTTGCGCCGTGCATTCAGAATCAGAATCCGCCGCATGGCTTCCGCTGCCGCGCCAAAAAAATGCCGGCGGCTTTCCCAATTCTGTTGGCCGTCGCCCGCTAGTTGTAGCCAGGCCTCGTGCACCAGTGCCGTCGGCTGCAACGTGTGTCCAGCCGCTTCGTTCGCCATCCGCGCCGCCGCCATGCGCCGCAGGTCTTCATAGACCAGCGAAAATAATTCCTGGGTGGCCTTGCTCTCACCACGCCCGACTGATTCTAAAACCAGTGTGATGTTGCTCATGGGAAATCAGTAGCAAGGTAAAACAGACGGCATTCAATCGCCACTGGATTTTTTGTTGAATAACTGAAATCACCAGAAAAGCGTTAATGCAACTATTAAGCAGCCTGCTGAGTGCGGATATTCCTTATTCGGCTAACTTAAATTCTATCCTTCTATCCTCGGAAAAATAGCGCATTGCTCCCGAAACGAATATCGCAACTCGGATTCACCAGTCCTCAAGGATGCGGCAGGAGCCACCACGAGGGGACGCGTTGACCGGAAAATGCGTGCACCGTGGTGTTTTTGTCACGGTGGCCGACCTGATCGCCTCAATCGAGGAATTTGGGACCATGTGAGGCAAAACCCACAGTCTTTCGTTTGGACCCCAAATTTGATTTGATCGTCGATAAGCGAAAGGGCTGCCGCGACATATTGGAAAAATAAATCATGGTTGCACTTTGGCCGTTCAAAACGAACTTCCCAAAAGCTCCAACGTATTGTGCAGCATCACACTAGCAGATTAAACTCTCCGTTCAAAGCGGAGGATGATTGCAAATTCACCACGAATGCGGAATGGTATCCCGGGCTGGAATCGCGCCAGCCCCGGTGGTTGTACTGGTCGCTGGCTGAACTGACAGGCCAGCGGGATATGACATTAAAGTGCGGACGCAGGCTGGCGCCTGCGTCCGCGTTGTTTGCCTGGACCGTCCCAGTCTGTCAGGACCGGACGAAGTCCGCGATTACGGCGGGGGTCGCCGAGTCGAAGCCGACCACGTCCAGCATGCCGCGGTCTTCCGGGTCGGCGAGGGTGAAGCCGTTGGAGGTCATGCCGACAACGACCGCCTTCGCTTCACAGACGAACTCGCTGCGATATTGACGCAGCGCCTGCGCCGGATGGATGGTGCCGGCCCACGTTTCGCTGTCCGTGTAGGTGATGAAACCGGCCACGTTCAGCCGGTTGCGGGCAGCCCACAGCATCGGCAGTGCGCAGTCCGTGCCGCCCATCGGGATGGCCTCGATGCGCTTGATGACTTCGGCCAGGCGCAGGCGTGGTGAGAGGTTCACCCGCGTGATGCCGGGTTCGCCACCGCCATGCATGCCGCCGTAGCCTTGGGCACCGGCACTGAACGCGATGATCTCGTGTTCCGGTTCCGTGGCCGCCGTGATGAGGGCCATGGCCGCGCTTGCTTCGCGGGCTGAGAGGCATGAACCCGCGATCCTTGAGGCCGCCATCGAACCGCTCACGTCCAGCGCGAGCAGCACCGGCCGGCCGCACGGTTCCACGTTTGGGAACGTGGCGTAGAAGGCCTCGTCCAGCGCGTCCACCACCGCCGTCACCGGCGACCACTTGAGTGTACCCTTGTCGCCGTGGCCCTGGGCGTAGATCTTCTGCGCCACGAGCACGGCAAGCGGATGAATCCGCGCCCGCTGGAGCGCCATACCGTCGCGCAGCTTGCGGACAATGAGGCGCTTGGCGTCGCTGAACGGCTTAAGCAGACCGAGGCTCGACAGCTTGCCAAGGTTGCGAATCAGCGCCGTCAGCGGCATGCGTTCGAGCAAGGCTTCCCACACGACGGCTTCGTTGAGCCACTGTGTCGGGATGGCTTCGCGTGGCAGGTCAAACTCGCCGATGAGCTTCACGATTTCGCCGGCGATCGTGGCACGCTTCGCCTGTTCAAACGCCTGGATGAGCTGGGGAAGTTCGCCCACCGGAGCATACCGGGCCACCCGGTCTTCACCGCGAACCTTGCGCTTCACCTCGCGTTCACCGAGGGAGTCTGCGCCTTTAAGCAGCCAGCGAAAAACCGCGTCGTGCTGCGGGGAAGGAGCCTGCGGGTGGGCGAGCCGAAGCAGGTCCGCGTGCGACCAGCCATCGCGCTGCTGATATTTCACGGCCTGGTGCGCAAGGTCATCCATGCCGCGGTCAGTATACCAATGACCGACTGCATGGCGGAGACCGCGGCCCCAGCCGCGCATCGCATTCACATACTCCGCGAAGTGGAACAGGTGCGTGCCGATGCGGCAGACCTTGCTCAGGTTCTCAAAGGCGTGCGCCTTCGCCGGCACATCGCCGTGCGTCACGACGAGGGCCAGGGCGAAGATCGCGGGATCGTTCTTCGGCGCGCGACCGGCAGCGCTGATTTCTACGATACGGTTCACGGCGCGAAGGCCATCCTGCTTGATGCAGCGAATGAGCGCATCGTGATTCTGCTTCACGATTTCGCGTTCGCCGATGTAATACGTGCCGCCTTCGGCTCCAAGGATTAGGAAGCGGTCAAGCCGCGTCCAGTCATCCACCAGCCAGGAATGGCCGTTATTGGAGTTGCGGACTTGGGTGGAACCGGGGATGGGCTGCGACTGCGGCGTCACCCGGCGGTTAAAGAGCCTGGCATAATTGATAGCCATATGTTTTTCTTTCGATTTGTGCGCCGCAACTCCCGGCACGATGATTTGTTTGCACTGCGGGCAAGTTGGTGAACCTGGGGTTGGTCATTAACAGTGATAACCCAGGTTCTTCGGCCCGCAGAAAGTGTTTTTGATTTGTTACCAGTCCCTAAAAAAAGTGATTCCGTTGGGCACCGTCATAGCGGCCAGTCCGGAGGCAGCACTTCTTAAAAGCTGCGTCCTGATCCGCACGGGCAAGGGTCGTTGTGTCCCAGCTTTTCGCTGAGCTCTTTGTACCCATGCACGATGCGCACGCCGCGCTTCACCTGTGTTTCGGACGGGAATCCTTTACGACGTTTGCTGGTGATTTCGCAGCTGGTTTCTTCCCATTCATGTTTGTTTGCCATACTTCCTCCGTGGTTGATGGTTGCGGTTGAATCATCGCAGCCTGCGCCGCGATGAAATTGCGGATGGGCAAGGGACGCCGTGGAAAACTCCTTGCGGAGGCTGCTCTACCATTGAGCTACTGCCCGACTGGCGGCCAGATCGGATTCGAACCGACAACCGGCGATAATCCACAACTTCGGCCCATCAAAGTGCCAGCGCACGGCCAATACGACGGATAAAGAGTGAACCGGGGATTCCGCGCTCTGCCACTGAGCTACTCCGGCGTCTGGTGCCGAAGGCTGGACTCGAACCAGCGACCACGTCGTTATGAGCGATAACCCGATCCGGCGACCCGTCGAAAAATACTGGCGCACGGCAAAAAGACGGACAAAGGGCGAGTTGGGAATCCATCAGTCGCCTGATGGTGCAGGGGTCGAACCCGCTCATCCCGCCATGCGGGACTTTTACCAGATAACCCAAATTCAACGGCCCGTCTAAAGTTGGACTCCCGATGGGTCTCGAACCCATGCGTCCCGGGCTGAATCCGGGTGTTCTAACGCGGCCGAACTATGGGGTCATAAAATGTAACGATGGGCAAGTGGTGCCGCAGGACGGGATCTTCCAAGCGGGATTCGAACCCGCCCCGGACTTTCATCCGGGCGCTCTCTCATGGCGAGCGGCCTTCCCTTGGTGCGGAGGATAACCTGCAACTTTCGGCCCATCGAAATTGGGGTGACCAACCGGATTCGCACCGGGTCCTTGCGGACGGCCACCAAGCGGTTTATGAAACCACGCCGGTGGCGGCTGAGGCTCAGGGGCAAACTGGTGTCCACGGCAGGAGTTGCACCTGCGGCCTCCACCTTCGCACGGTGGCGCTCTGAATCTAACTGAGCTACGTGGACGACTGGCTTGAGCCAATATTGGTATCCGCGGCCGGACTTGCACCGGCTAGGACCAGCTTGAAGGGCTGGGCGCGCGAGCTGCTTTGCATTCACGGACAAAAAATGACGTCGCCGGGAACGCAATGTTGCCGGCTCGCCGGCCGGCATTAACATCACATTCCCGGATTCTCCAGGGCGACCAGGACGCGCTAGCGGCGAAGCTTGCGCGTCTTGTAAGTGAGCAGCGGTCGCAACGTTGCGATGACAGACACGAGTCCGGCCGCCACGAGGTCGGCGATCACTCCCTCAATGTTCTTGTAAGCGTCGGGCGCTTCCTCGTACAGCAGGTCGCGATCCTCGCAGATGACGCGGCCGCCGAGCGGCGTCTGCATCAACTGGCTGGTACCGAAGCGCTCACGCATGCGCAGGCGGGCTTCACAGCGGGCCCACTTGCGACCGGCACCGTGGGCCAGCGACCACGCGTGACTTTCGGCATTACTGGCGGGCTTCACCAGATAGCTTAACGAGCCGCGCGAACCGGGGATGACCACGAAATTGGCCTTTGCGTCAACCGCACCCTTGCGGTGCAGCCACACAATGTCACCGTCGCTCTTGTGACGCGTGATGCAGTTGTGGCCGCCATCCCAAAGGGATTCCGCTTCGGCGCCAATCTTCGCGACGAACCGGCGGGTGATGAGCGCCCGATTGGCTTTGGCCCAGCGCATGGCGAAGTCGTGGCCACGGAGATATTCCTCGGCCGCGAACGACTCTGCTGCCATGCCGTTGGCAAAGTGGCGGTCCATATACGCGCGCCGGATGGATTCACCCAATCCGCGCGAGCCGCTGTGGACGAGCACCACGAGCTGCTGCTTGCCGAGGCCAAGTTGCTTAAACGCACCCGCGTCCCAAACCTGCTCAACGGCTTGCAATTCGGCAAAGTGATTGCCGCCGCCGAGCGTGCCCAGCGATGAATCGAACTCTGTGGACTCGAGGTCGTGTTCGGCGAGAACCTCGCCGACCTCATCCTCCCACGGGTGTTCGAGTTGGAAATGCGTTTCCAGCCAGCGGTCGAGCTTGATATCGCGACGGACCAGATCCGTCTGGAAGAGCGCCATGCCGCAACCGATGTCGCCACCGATGAGGTGCGGATAGATCATGCCATCCGTCACGAAGGCGGCACCCACCGGCGCGCCTTTGCCCGGGTGCAAATCCGGGAAGCCCACGGCCTGGCGGACACCGTCTAGTTTAGCGGTGGCATAGAGCTGGCGCACCGCTTCACCTTCGATCCAGCTTTGGGATGAGGCGAAAAGGCGCACCTGAGTTTCAGGCAGTGTGTTCATGTTTCCTTTGAGCCCGCCCATGCGGGTTGATTGAGGTTGGTCCCCGGGGTTGGTATCGCACCAACGTCTCGGCTTTTTCAGAGCCGCGCTCATCTGCCTCAGCTACCCGGGGTGCTACCGCACGGCCACCTTTTTGAGATGCAACCGTGGGCTAGATTCTTGGACTAATTGGCTCGCCCGGCCGAAGCTCGGAGAGCGAAGGCTGGTCGTCCTGGCAGGTAACGCTCCTGCGTCTTCCGGTTATCGGCCGGGCGCTCTGCTTTTGAGCTACGGGACGGTGATGCGGTTGGTCACGACGCGTTGCTAACGCGACAGAATCCAATAATAAGCCGCTTCGTAAAACGATGGGGATGGACTAACTGACGACTTCACGGGCAGCGCAGCCTTCGCTGGCAGGCCCATTCCGTCGGGCTTCATTTCCGGTGTGGAATCATGGTGGTTTCCGGGTTTATTACTTGGACCGGGGGATTTGATAATCGCGGGCAGTTCTGGTTTCATAGGATTCATTAGTAACGGTTTGAGGCAAAATCAGTGTTGCCACCTAATCTTGTAACCCGGCGGGCTGTCGTCGTTGGCGAATAAGACGCGTTCGGGTTGGGGAACTGATTCGGGTGCCGGTTTCGTCCCGCTGCCATTAACCGGTGGAGCCGGTATTTTCAGGTGCGCCTCGTCGCTGGTTAGCAAACAAACGATCGATGGGATGATTTTCATAGGGATTTTGGTTCTGATTTTGGGATTGGCGAAAGGCGTCGGTAATGCTCCGACCTCGGCGGTGCCGATCCTATTTTCGAGACAGGTGCAGCCAGCTTGTATCTGCCTGCCTTCCAAAATGAAATTGGCTGCCAGAGTTGGACTCGCACCAACACCGCGCGGCTTAACAGGCCGGCGTGCTACTTTGACACTATCTGGCAATGGCGCTGCCGGCAGGATTCTCACCTACATCGTTCCGTTTAGAAGACGGATGCCTGATATATTCGACCACGGCAGCAAATAAAATTGGTCAGCGCGGCAGGAGTTGCACCTAGATCTCTCCGTCCCAAGCCGAGTGCGTTGCTGCTACGCTACGCGTTGAGGCTCCGAGTGGTTTTAAAGAACGCTGGAGTGGAGATAGCGACGCCGAAACCCTGGGAATCGGCCTCGCGGTCAGCTCTGAAATTGGCGGACCCGAAGGGACTTGCACCCTGTTGGCCGTCCGCAGGGACCCTTCCCGCAGACAACGGGCTTCTCCTCTGATTGAGCTACTGGTCCGAAATGGTGGAAATGCTGGCAACGGTGCTTTCGCACGGGCAGTTATTGCAGAACTTATGGTGGCCTTGCGCAAGCAGTTTTCAGCCGGGCAGCCGTAACACTTTTCATATATTTATAAGATGGTTGCGGGGGTGGGAGTCGCACCCACGGAGGCGGAGCTTATGAAACTCGCCTGAATCTGATTCTCCCCGCAATTGAAAATGGTGGAGTCGGCGGGTAACGCTCAAGCATCGGCTTGCTGGCAGGGCAAGTGGATTGATTGTCTGCCACGACCCCGGAAATAATTGGCACGCCGTCCCGGTACTGCCCGGGCAAGCTGCGTTTTGGAGACCCGGCTGCGCAAGCTGGCGCACGGCGTATCAAGAGTGGTGTGGTTGCTGGGAATTGCACCCGGACGTGCTCCTTGGCAAGGAGCCATTCTGCTTTTAAATCACAACCGCGAAAGTAAA
>CAIJGS010000220.1 GCA_903820285.1 uncultured Verrucomicrobia subdivision 3 bacterium
GCGCCAATCGTCAGACGGGTCGGATCTTCGCCGTGCGCGAGCATATTCAGATCTTCGATTTCACGATGCGGATCCGCGCTGCCGGGCCGCACTTCGTTGAACAGGCTCCACGCAAAAATGGACGGATGATTGAGGTTCTGCCGGATCAGATCCAGCAGCTGGTTGCGCGAGGTGCCCGCGAAATCCGGCGACTTCCCAATTTGATCCACCTGCGGAATTTCCGCCCACACCAGAATGCCCGCCTGGTCGCACAAACGGTAAAAAGTGTCACTATGCTGATAATGTGCGCAGCGAACCGCTGTCGCGCCAATCTCCTTCAGCAGCGAAACATCTTCCGCCAGATCCGCGTCCGTTACCGCCCAGCCCTTATCCTGCCGGTCCTGATGTTTGCACACGCCGTGGAGATGATATGGCTGGCCGTTCAGAAAAAAGCCCAGCTCCGGGTCCACATGATAAAAACGCAAGCCCAGCGGCTGCTCCACGGAGTCCACCAGTTCGTTGGTCGAACGCAACTCCACCACCGCGCGGTACAGATACGGGTCCAGCCGGCCGTTCCACAAATGCGGCTGCGGCAGGGTCACCTGCAAACTGAACGGTTCCGTCACGCGCGGGGCCAGCACAATCGTTTGCTGCTGACTGGCCACGGTGTTACCCGCTGCATCCAGTACTTTGGCGATCAGGGTAAACCGGCCGCGTTTTGACTTCTCCACCGGGTAGAGGGTGAAAGCCCGCCCGTTCGTTGTGCCATTGGAAATCTCCGCTGTTACTTCCAGCACCGCCTGGGTTGCGGATACACTCGTCTGCGACCACGCCACGCCCGGCGAGGCATGATCCAGCAGGGTAAAGCACACGGCGGGGGTTTCGATCAGATGCACCGGCCGGTAGAGCCCGCCATACACATTGAAGTCGCCGCTTAGCGGCGCAATGTCCGGTGCCTTCTCATTGCTTACCCGCACAGCCAGCAAATTGGTGCCGCTCTTGGCCAGGTTGGTGGTTACTTCAAAGGTGAACGCTCCGAACCCGCCGCGATGTTCTCCCAGCAGCCGACCGTTCAGATAAACATCCGCAATCAGGCTGGCGGCATCGAATTTGAGGAAATAACGTTTGCCGGGCTGCGGCGTCACCGGCAGTTCGCGCCGGTACCAACCCGGCCCGCGATAATAACTTTCACCCTTTTGCGCCTGTTCCCAGCCCCAGCAATGCGGCAGCGACACCGCCTGCCAGCTGGCGGTATCAAAGGCGGTTTTTTCCGCGTTTGTCACGTCGCCCTGTTCAAAGATCCAGCCTGTCTCCAGCAGCGTGTTTTGTCGCGTGGTTGCACCCTCATCTGCCTTTAATGCGCCCGTCGTATATGCGAGGGCGCCTATGACGGTCGCGATGATCCCGAATAATTGCCTGCACTTCATATGATACGATTTATTTCCTTTAAAATTGAAAGGGAGCGAAGACCGCCGCCCGGCTGGGGCGCACGAAGTGCGCCTACTCGTGCTGCCGGAATATTGCCGCTGCCAGGCTCATGGCCCGGACCCGTCAGCGTCCCAGATATTTGAGCACCGCTTCCGTCCGGCTGTGCACGTGCAGCTTTTCATAAATGGTGCGCAGATGGGTGCGCACGGTCTCAAAGCTGATCTTCAGCTGGTCGGCGATTTCCTTGTACGCATAACCCTTGGCCAGCGCCGCCAGCACTTCCTTTTCCCGTTCGGTCAGGCTCACCACCACCGAGGGCGTCTGCACGTCCTTTGGCAGTTCGTTGACCTTCTGGAAAAATTGCACCACCCGGCGCGCGATCTGGCGCGACATCGGGGCGCCGCCGGCATCCACCTCGCGGATGGCCTCCAGCAGCTTGTCCCGCGGCGTGCGCTTCAGCAGGTAGCCCGTTGCCCCTGACATCAGCGACTTGAAAATCTGTTCGCTGTCCTCGTAAACGGTCAGCATCAGAACGGGCAGGTTAGGGGTCAGGTCTTTCAACTGGCGGACACATTCCGTGCCCAGCATCCCCGGCAGGTTGATATCCATCAGCACCACGTCGGGCCGGTTGGCGGGAATGCCGCGCAAGGCGGACTTGCCATCCGGATAGGCCGCCTGGCATTCGAACCCCGCCGAACTGTTCAGCATCGCGATCAGATTCGCGCGCAGGTTCGGGTCGTCCTCCACCAGGGCAACTTGGATAGCTTTGTTCACTTTCCGCCTATTCATAAATGATCTGTTGTTCCTTTGAACATACCATATTCGGGTTAGAGCCTGTATGAAAAATATCCAGTCACGCAATATTCTTTCCCCAGGTTCTTAGCTGACCCGCTCCGGCTTGCGCGGGTTAACCGGGAAGGTCAGCCGGAAACGCGTGCCCATGCCCGGCGCACTGGCCAGCGAGCTGCGGCCGCCACATTCCGTCAGGCGGGTTTGGATATTGTCGAGTCCATTGCCCCCTGGCGCCGTCTGGGCCGGATCAAAGCCAGTGCCATTGTCCTCGATTTCCACCGTCATTTCGCCCTCATCGAGCTTCATTTTTAGACGCACCTCCGTGCAATGCGCGTGTTTCAACGCGTTATTCATCGTCTCGCGCACGGCCAGGAACACGTTATGCCGGATATCCGCGCGCAAGGGCAGGGCGGGCAGGGCGGTTGGCACCTCCTGCCAGCAACGGATGTTCGTCCCTTCAAAAAACTCGTCGCTATACCGGCTCACATATTCGGCAAAGCTCGCCAGGTTGTCGTTCTTGGGATTCGTGGCCCAGACGATCTCATCCAGTGCCTGCACCGCCACCCGGGCGCGGTCGCCAATGCGCTCAAACCGGGTTTTGATCAGCGCCTTGTCACTGGTTTCATTCAGCCCCATGTCGCTCAATTGCGATACCTGGGTCAGGACCCCGCCCACATGATCGTGCATGTCCTTCGAAATCCGCAGCCGCTCGCGTTCGATTGCGTTCAGCGTTTGCAGCCGCGCCAGCCGGTGCCGGTACCGGCGCCGCAGCATCAGCCACAGTACGCCCGCAAAGAAGCCCGACAGAATCAGGATCGTTGCCGCCCGGAACCACGTGGTCTCCCAGAAAAACGGCTGGGCCGTCACCGCCAGCAATGTGTCCTGCTCGTTCCACACCCCGTCCGAGTTGCATGCCTGCACATGAAACATGTGATCGCCCGGAGGCACATGCTGATAAAAGGCCGTGCGCCGCGAGCTTACTTCCCGCGACCCCGTCTCGTTCCAGCCGTTGTCCACGCCGTCGAGTTTGTAGCGGAAGCCGATCTTTTCCGGCGCGGAAAACTCGATCGCCGTGTAATGCAGTTCAATGTCATGTCCGCCCGGGGTGATCACCAGCTGCGGTGGTGGCAGGTGGCCGGGTTCAACCACATCATCGGCTATATGGTTGGTCGCGAAGGCCTGCACCTGGCCGTTGAAGCGGGCCTCTTCCAGCAGCACCCGCGGCGGCGGACTTTCATCGCGCAACCCGTTGGGATTCAGAAACACGAGGCCTTTCACCGTGGAAATGCAGATCAGGCCGGATTGTGTCTTCAAACCCGCCGGGCAGAACCCGCCCGAACATTCCTCCGCCAGCATCCCGTCATCCATGCCAAACGACCGCGCCTGCACAAACCCCAGCTTCCCGTCGGCGCAATCCAGCAGCTCCTGTTTGCTCACCTTGAAAATACCGTGGCTCGACCCCAGCCAGAGACAGCCGTTATCGTCCTCCACAATCTGCGAGATCGTCCGCGGCGGCAGCCCTTGCTCGGCGGTAAAGTTCGTCATCCGGCCGTTCCGCCGGCAATACAGCCCGCTGCCTGCCGTGCCGATCCACAGCGTGCTGTCAGCATCCAGATAAAACGTCCGGATGGAGGCCTTGCGGTCAATGCCGTTGGTAATCGAATAAACCGTATCACTGCCCTCATTGATCCGGTTGATTCCATTGGCCACCGTGCCGACCCAGACGGTTCCATCCGGCTGCACCGCCAGCGTGGTGATCGGCGCCCGCGTGATCGGCTTGGGAAACTCGGTAAAATGCCCGTCCTGCCGATGCACCAGCTGCCCACCGGCCGTCCCGATCCAGAGGCCGCCGTGCCGGTCATTTTGCAAGGCCGTGACGAACACGTTTTGCTGCCAGGGTTCGTTCGTGAAGCAGTCCGCCAGCCGGTTGTTCTGCCAGTGCAGCAGCGCTCCCAAACCGCCCCACCACAGGCTGCCATCGGGTGCTGCCAGCACGGGATCCACATTCGCGTAAAAATACACCACCGGTTCAGGGCGGAACGGCTCAAAGCCGGTCAGTCCGCCCCGATACAGGCTGCCCCCCGTCGTACCCACCCAGATCGTCCCGTCCGGTGTCTGGGCCACCGAACGGGTGAAGTCATTGGTCAAACCCTGACCGCCGCTGATCACCGTCAGCTTCGGCTGGCGCAGCCGGTTCAATCCTCCCGTGCGCGTGCCCACCCACAAATCGCCCTCGTGATCGCAGTACATGGAACGGATGTCATCCGCCGAGAGGCCGTCCTTTTTCCGGAGCACATTGAAATTCGTTCCGCTCAGCCGGTAAAGCCCGTCATCCAGCGAACCGGCCCAGATCGTGCCCTCGCTGTCCTGCGTCAGGCTGGTGACATAGGCAAACGGCAGGCCATTGGTTTCATTAAACGTCAGCCATTGGTTGTTGGTCCGGCACAACACCATGCCGTTGCCAATGCTCACCCAAAGCCGGTTTTGCCGGTCTTCAAAGAGCGCCTGGGTCACCACCTTCTCATGGTCGGGCGGGCCCGGGCAGGGGTCCAGCCGTCCGTCCCGATAGCTCATCAAACCGTAAGTGGGCGTGGCAATCCACATCGTGTTGCCATCCCGGCTGCGCAGCAGGCACCGGATTGGCGTATGCAGCAGCCGGCTGAAGGCCGAGTATTCCACGAGCTGGTTGTTCAGGCAAAAGCGCAGGCCGCCCCCCGTGCCCACCCACAGCCGGCCGGCGGAATCCTCCTGCATGCACTGAATCGTATCGCTGCCCGGCTGGCGGCTGGGCGTGGGAATCGTCTCCACCCGCCCCTGCCGCAGACAGCACAGGCCCGAACCATAGGTGCCAATCCACAGCACTCCGTGATGATCCTCATACAGGGAATAGATATCCACCCCGGGCAACCCCTGTTCCAGCCCGTAAAGGTTGAACCGCATCCCGTCAAATCGCGCCAGACCATCGCGCGTGCCCAGCCACAGATATTTGTCCCGGGTCTGCACCATGGCCGTCACGGTGTTCTGGGGCAGTCCCGCTTCGGTGCCCCACGAGCGGATGATGGGAATGGGGGCCGGCACTGGCCTGGCCGGCGGCGGCGTGTTTTCCACCGCTGCCCGGGCACCGGCGAAAACGAGCACGAGCTGGGCCATGACACCGGCGATTGCTGGCAGAGTAGAACGCATCAGATACCTGCCAGCGATGGTGCCATCAGCCCAAGCCCGCACGCAACCGAAAAGCTTGGCCGGTTACGAGGTGGCGGCGCTGGCCGGTCGAAGGAGGGGCTGCTCCCTTTCCCGCAGGCGAGGGGCAGGGGAGGATTTCTCGCGGATGCCTTGATGGGAGGAAAATGGGAAACATCCAACACCCAACATCCAACACCCAATGGCGGCGTGCGATTGGCGGGGGGGTGGCTATTACGGGGCTTCGTTTTTTCATCGTTTGCCTTGATATGCCTTGATTAGGCACGATTGCCGGGTTTTTTGCCTTGATTGGGCGTGGTTGACGCTGAGCGCGCAAAAGCTCCAAATTCCAACCGCCAAGCTCCAGAGAAGCTCCAAGCACCAAGCGTCCAAGAGGGTCGTGGGCTTTTGGTTGTTTGCCTTGATGAGGCTTGATAAGCCTTGATTGCTGGGGTTTTAACGCAAAGGCGCCAAGGCGCGAAGACGCAAAGGGGGGCATGGGTTTGGGAGAATTCCCGGTTGGTTGGGAAAGAGCGCTGGATGCGGAGTCTGGCCACACGGTATTTAAATATGGGGCGGAGGGGCGCCTCTGCCCTGCCGAGTTGAGGGGCGCGGTTCTTTGATGGAGGGCCGATGCCATGATGGCGTTGTTATTTTTCAGCGGATGCCTTGATATGCCTTGATTAGGCACGATGGCTGGGTTTTTTGCCTTGATGGAGCCTTGAGGGCGGGAAAAATCGGGTTTCGATTCCCGGAGTGCGGGGCTCGGTCAACGCATGGCGGGGATGATTTCAAATCGAAAAGAGGAAAACATCCAATGACTGTTATACGGGGGACGTGGACGGAATGGGAAACGTGGGGACGAGCCGTCCCCACCCCGCGCGGGGGCAAGGCAAAGGTGTGCCGGACGCACGCGCCAGGGGGTGGCGGGGCAACCGGGCGCACGTTTGGCCATGACGGTGAGTTTACCATGTAAACCTCCAACCGGTTAATATAGCACGGGTTTTGGAATGTCAAATGGCGGGAGCGGAGCGAATTGGATGTTAGGCGTTCGGTGCGGATATTCCCCTCTCCCCCTAATGTGGTATTTAAGGAAATACCACCCGCAAATACATTAGGCTTGAATCCGGAGAGCGGGGGCGGGCAGGGCGCGCAGTTTGACTCGGCATGATAAAACCAACAAGCTGTTGCCAGGCAATAACATGAAATCCATCCCGGGCTGTGTTTGATGATTTTTTGCATCCTATGAAAATGAACTTGTTGAATCGCGGTGCCGTCGCCGCGCTGGGCGTCCTTTGTCTCGGCCTTCCCGTGGCGCGTCTGTCGGCCGCCGAATTTTCCCTGGCCAATGATCAGGTCACCCTGACCTGCCAGACCAAAGGTGGCAAACTTTTGCCCGGCCAGTTGACGGATAATAAGACCGGCCAGATCGTCAAGCTCGGCACCGATGTTTTCAGCCTGGTCCTTACCAATGGCGACATCCTGCATTCCGGCGATTTCAAACTCAGCGGCAAGCCCCACCTCGCGCCGCTCGAAGTGAATGCCGCCGCCTCGCGCTACTCCGACCGCTTGCCCGGTCAGGAACTGGTCGCCGACCTGGTCAGCCCCGATGGCAATTTGCACGTGACCTGGCACGCCATCCTGCATGATGGCTCCCGGTATCTCCGTGAACGGGTTTATCTCACCGCGGAAAAATCCAGCTTCCCACTTAAGGCCGTGGGTCTGTTGGAAACGCCCAACGTCACCGCCCATGCCACCGGTACGGTGGATGGCTCACCGGTGGCCGATGCCACCACGTTCTATGGCGTGGAACATCCGCTCTCGATCAACCGCGCGGAAATGGGCTATGTCCGCTGTTTCCTGCCCCGGGGCGCGGCCATCCAGACCGGCGAAACCTTTGACTGCTCGCTCGTGGTCGGCTTTGTCCATCCCGGCCAGCTGCGCCGCGATTTCCTCGCCTATCTCGAACGCGAACGCGCCCATCCCTACCGCCCCTATCTGCATTACAATTCCTGGTACGACCTCGGCTACTTCAACAAGTACGATGAGAAGGGTGCCTTGAATGTCATCAACACCTTTGGCCAGGAACTGTCCGTCAAGCGCGGCGTCAAACTGGATTCCTTCCTGTTCGATGACGGCTGGGACGACAACAAGACCCTCTGGAAATTCCACTCCGGTTTCCCCAACGGCTTCGCCCCCGTGCAGGCGGCGGCCGCCCAGTATGGTGCCGCCCCCGGCATCTGGCTCTCCCCCTGGGGTGGCTACGGCGAACCCCACCAGGAACGCATCAAATTCGGCAAGGAACTTGGCTACGAAATCCGCGATGGCAATTTCTCCCTGGCCGGTCCCAAATACTATGATCGCTTCCGTTCCCTCTGCGTGAATGTCGTTACCAATTGCGGCATTAACATGTTCAAGTTCGACGGCATTGGCGTGGATGGCAACGATGACACTGGCGCCGGCCTCCGCGATTTCGAGGCCATGCTGAAACTCATCGCCGAACTTCGCTCCCTAAAGCCTGACATTTATATCAATCAGACCACCGGCACCTGGCCCTCACCGTTCTGGCTCCTGTATGCCGATTCCATCTGGCGCGGCGGCGAAGACCATTCCTTCGTGGATGGCACCGCTCCCGAACGCGAGCGCTGGATTTCCTATAAAGACAACGATGTGCATGATGAAGTGGTTGGCCGCAGCGACCTTTATCCGCTGAACTCACTCATGCTGCACGGCATCATTTATGCCAAGCGTGCCCATGGCCTGAACTACGATACCAACAACATCATCCGGTCTGAAATTCGCGCCTTCTTCGGCAACGGCACCCAGTTGCAGGAAATGTACATGACCCCCGAATTGCTCACGCAGGAGAACTGGGATGACCTCGCCGATGCCGCGAAATGGTCGCGTGCCAATGCCGACACGCTGGTGGACACCCACTGGGTGGGCGGTGCTCCCGCTGACCGCCAGGTTTACGGCTGGGCCTCGTGGTCGCCCAAGAAAGGCATCCTGACCCTGCGCAATCCGTCCGCCCGCGTGCAGTCCATTGACATTGATCCCGCGAAAGTATTCGAGCTGCCCGCCGGGGCCGCGCAAACCTACACCGTTGTCAGTCCCTTCAAGGACCAGTCTGTGGACATCGCCAAACTCCACGCCGGCGAGGCCACGGCCTTCAAGCTTCAGCCCTTTGAAGTGCTCGTCATTGAAGCCCTGCCCGACGGCACATTGACCAGTCTGAACAAGTAATCTAAAAGTAGTATTTGCTAGCAGAACAGGGCGGCCCATCCGGGCCGCCCTGTATTTTTAAGGGCTGCCGTTCCGCAATTCCACCGTGCTGTGGCCATTGGATGTTGGGTGTTCGGCGTTGGATTTTGGATGTTTATTTTCACTTCTCCATAAAGGGCCAAAGGCCGGCTGGCCATGCAGGTCGCAGCCAAGAATGCCAACGGAACACTTCCGGGCGAATCCTGACGCTGCCTCTGTAGGCTAAAAAGCTGAGCACCACCTCACCCCGGCCCTCTCCCCCATTTATCAATGGCGGAGAGGGAGATAGCCCGTCGTGCGACCGGTTTGCTGCCAGATCATGGTTATGGATTGGGGGCAGTGTCAAGATGCGCCCAACACCGCCCATGTTGGGAATAATGGCTTGCAAATTTTTCGGGCAAGACGAAACTCACGAAATGCCCACGCGGGTTGAGCTTGGAAGCCTGCCAAGCGATCCCGATTGAATTTCATGAAAGCCATCTTTGCCTGGTGCGTCCGGATTTGTGCGGTGGTGACGTTCGGGGCCGGGATATATGCGATCGCGCACTTTTTAATCCCCACCTTCCAGCGTCCCATGACCGAATATCTGGTTACCGGAAAATCGGATTTGACGGGTGCTGATTGCATTCATTTTAAGGAGCTCGATCATTCCGGGGAGACCATGGAATATTATTTCCTTCATCATGGCTGGTTCTATCTGGAAGCGCAGTCGGGCGATCACCTGCGGGTTGCGCCGGCGATGGGCAGCAATATCTGGGGTGATGGCTACCGGCAATTGGTGCGGGATGGCCGGATCGTTGCCCGCAGTTTTTCGGATGAGCAGCTTTGGCTCCTGCTATTTATCATCACCGCCTTGCTTCCGGGGTTGGTGTTTTTGCCGGCCAAAAACAAAGTGGCATTGAGGGTGATTTGGGGCGTGGCGGTGACCGGCGAAGTCATCGTGATCGGCACCTTTTTGTTTTGGGCCGTCCTCATTTACGCGCTGGGGCATTCGACGGGTTGTTAATTGCCCCGTATTTTCCATCCGCAGCGTTCCATCCTCAAGCTTCGTTTATTCCTGCCCTCCCGCCTTCATTCTCACCCAAATGTGGTATGCTATGCCTTGAAAGGTGCTGGTATGATACTGAAAATAAGTACCTGTCATCGTGCAACTCCAACTTGATTTCCCCCAACGGATTGCTGTCCGTTGTCACCTGCGGTCAATTGTCCTGCTGCTGGTGCTTGCCTGCGCAGCCCTGCTTCCCGGCCCGGCCCGGGGCGGAACGTGGTCGTCGCTCGCCCATCAGGCACCCGGCGGCGTTTCCCTGATGCTGCTGCTGACCGATGGCACCGTCATGTGCCAGAACAGCGGCAACACCGCCTGGTATCAGCTTACGCCGGATATCCACGGCAGTTATCTGAACGGCACGTGGAGCACGCTCGCCCCCATGCATGATTCGCGGCGTTACTATTCCTCGCAAGTATTGCGCGATGGCCGGGTTTTCGTGGCCGGCGGCGAATACGGCACGGGTGGCTCCCATGCCGAGGTTTACAATCCGCTCAGCAATTCCTGGCTCCAGGCCCCCGATCCCGGACGCAATCTCATCGATGCCATTTCCGAAACCCTCCCCAACGGCAATGTCTTTGAACCTTCCATTGCCACCGGCGATCCCTGCCTCATTTACAACATTGTCTCCAACTCCTGGTCCGCCGCCGCGGTCGGCTACGATGGTCAGGACGAAGCCGCCTGGGTGAAGCTGCCCGATAACAGCATTCTCACCATCGACCCCTTTGGGCAGAACACCGAGCGTTATATTCCTGCAATCAACAAATGGGTCGTGGACGGCACGGTGCCGGTGCCCATGTACGGTTATGGCGGGGAACTGGGACCCGGCTTTCTGCTGCCCAACGGCAAGGCATTTTATATTGGCGCCACCAATAATACGGCCATTTATACCCCCACCGGCACCACCAATGCCGGCGTCTGGGTGGCTGGCCCCAACATTCCCAACAATCTCGGTGCCGTGGATGCCCCCGCCGCCATGATGCCTAACGGCAATATCCTCTGCGCCCTCGGCACCAACACCAGCTATGGCTCAACCACCTATTTTTACGAGTATAATTACGTCACCAATTCCTTTACACAGGTCACCAGCCCCACCGGTGGCAGCACGGCCGCCGCCTCGCCTTACGGCACCACCATGCTCGATCTGCCCGATGGCACCGTCCTCTTTTCCGGCTTTGGCAGCCAGCTTTACGATTATCAGCCCGGCGGCACGCCCGTGACCAATGGCATTCCCAACATCGCGAGTGTCACCACGAATGTAGACGGATCGTTCCATGTGACCGGCACCCTTTTTAACGGCATCTCCGAAGGCGCGGCCTACGGCGACGATTCGCAGATGGTCAGCGCCTATCCCATCGCCCGCATTACCAATTCCACCGGCAACGTCCTCTACTGTCGCACCTACAACTGGAGCGTTTGCAGCGTCATGACCGGCACCAACGTGGTGACCACCGAAATGACCCTGCCGCCGGGCTTGCTGGCCGGCACCTATCCGCTCTTCGTCACCGCCAACGGCATCAGTTCCGCCCCGTATTCATTGACCATCGCGGGTACGCCGTTGCCCGCGGTCCGGTCGCTTACATTCTCCACGATTGCGGCCAGCCAGATGGCCTTTCGCTGGAACGCCATCGGCCTCACGGAAACCGGCTATGTCGTCCAGCGTTCCACCAACGGCACCAACTTCGCCACGCTCGCCATACTTGCCAGCAGCACGACCAATTACACGGATAGCAGTGTCACGCCGCTGGGTCAGTATTACTACCGGGTTATGGGCACCAATGCGACGGGCTTGGGTAATGCCGCCCAGCCGATCTTCGCGGCGTCGCTCCCCACCGTGGCTGCCGCCGCCCCCTGGCAGTCCGCTGATGTGGGCGCGGTCCAGGGCAGCGGTGCCACCGGCACCAACACCGGCACCTTCACCCTCATTGGTTCGGGCAATGGCATCGGTGGCGACAATGACCAGTTTCAATTTGCGTACCAGCCCGTCGCCGGTGATGTCACCATTACCGCGCGCGTACTCACCAATCAAAACACCGGTTCCAATGCGCTCGCCGGCGTCATGATTCGTAACAGCCTTGGCAGCGATGTCGCCGGTGCCCTGATGGCTTTCGATGGCGGCGCGCAAAGCTCGATCTTTGAACACCGCGACGATTCCGCCGGACTGGCCACCTACGGGTTGAAATTGTATGGCGAACCCAACGAAGACGACGGCGATGAGGCACCCTCCGGCAGTGGTGGCAGCGGCGGCACCACGATTATTTCCCAACCGGCCAGCGCGCCGCTCTGGGTGCGCCTCGTGCGCAGTGGCAACACCGTTACCGGCTACACCTCCACCAATGGCACCAACTGGAGCCTCCAGGATTCCAACACGCTGAGCCTGGCCCCCGTCGTTTACGTTGGCCTCGCCGTCACCAGTGGCAATTATAATCAGCTCAACACCTCCACCTTCGACAATGTCACTGTCACCGGCAACCTCGCGCTCACGCCGCCGCCCGTGGCCCAATGGAAACTGGATGAAACCGCCGGCACCAACGCCGAGGATTCCGTGGACAGCTTCGACGGTCTCTACAACAACGTCATCCTCGGCCAGCCCGGGGCCACGCCCGATACCGGCTACGCCGCCAGCTTCAACGGCACCAGCGCCAACATCACGCTGCCGCCCATCAATCTGAATTCCAATGTCCTGACCATCACGGCCTGGGTGAACCGCAACGGCACCCAGAATGCCTGGTCTGGAATTCTCTTCGGGCGCGGCACCACCGCCGATGGCTTGCACTTCGGCACCACCAATGAACTGCGCTATACCTGGAATAACAACGCCAGCACTTATAACTTCAGCTCCGGCCTGGTGGTGCCCAACAACCAGTGGACCTTCGTGGCACTCGTCATCGAACCCACCCGTGCGCGGCTCTTCATGGTCACCAACGGCGTGCTCGCCAGCGCCACCAACAATGTTGCCAATGCCGCCGTGCTCGCCTTTGATGGCACCACCTGCATTGGCCAGGATTCCAGCAGCAGCAGCCGTTACTACAATGGCCTATTGGATGAAGTGCAGCTCTTCAATCAGGCCCTGACCCCCGCGCAACTCACCGCCTTTGCCACCGCGCCAACGATCACCTTCACCACGCCGACCAATAACCAGGAATTCCTGACTCCGGCCAATGTGAACATCGCCGCCAGCCTCGCTGGCACCAGCGGCCACACCATCAACCTGGTGCAGTTCTTCAATAACGGCACGCTTATTGGCCAGACCGCCACGCCGCCCTATACCAATACCTTGACCAATCTACCCAGCGGCACCTATCCGTTGTCCGCGCGGTTGTACTATGACTCCGGCTATGCCGTCAGTCTGGCTCCCATCAACGTCATTGTCGAAACCGCCCCGGCCGTTCCGCCGAACCTCGTTGCCACGCCGGTGGCAGCCAATCTCGTGTTCGTCTCCTGGTCACCCGTAACCGGTGCCGATGGTTACGTGCTCAGCCGGGGCGGCACGCCCATCGCCAGCTTATCCACCACCAATTTTTATTTGGACTCCTCACTGTCCGGCGGGGTGAGCTATTGCTACACCGTCACCGCCACCAACCACGTCGGCAGCTCTGCCGCGAGTCCTTCCGCCTGTGCCTTGACGCCCGCCGCCATCGCCACCCTCAACTGGGATGCGGGCAGCTCCGGCACCGGCCCGCAGGACGGCAGCGATAACTGGGGCACCGGCGCCACCACCTGGTGGAATGGAAGTGCCGCCACCGCCTGGACCGACGGGGCGCTCGCCGTCTTTGGCAATGGCACCACCACCAACTGTCTGGTCACCATCCTCAACGACATTACACCTGGCGGCATCCTGTTCAACATCACCGGTGGCGGCAGCTATAACATTACGAACAGCGCCAACTCCATCAACCTCTCCGGCAGCCCGCAAATCGTCGTTAACGGCAACGCCACCATTAGCGCCACGCTTAAAGGCACCGGCCAGTTGAACAAAACCGGCCCCGGCACACTCACGCTCACCGCCGCCAATACCAACTCCGGTGCCATCTCGATCAGCGGCGGCCGGGTCATTGCCACCGTCGCTCCCTGGTACTCGCCCCGCAGCATCGGTTCCGGCGCACTGACCGTCAGCAACAACGCCATCGCCGAATTCACTGGGTCGCACGGCTTTGGGGCCGATGCCAGCGGCCGTTCCGCCACCCTGGCCAATGGTGGCACGCTCCAGTTCGACAAGGAAAACTACGTTAGCGGCCTCACCATGACGGCTGGGAACATCATGGGTGCCGGCGAACTGCGCTCCGAAGCCGTTACCTACACCATTAACGGCGCCACCAACAGCTCCGCCATCAGCTGCGGGGTCAACCTCGTCAGCACCTGCACCTTTAATGTTGCCAACGGCGCCGCCCCGGTGGATCTGCTGATCAGCGGTGGCATTTATGGTTCCGGCGGCTTCACCAAGAGCGGCACCGGACTGCTGCAATTCACCGGGGCCGGCACTTACGCCGGCACCACGACCATCAGTGCCGGAACCCTGCAGGTGGATGGCTCCCTCAGCACCAATAACATCACCGTCCAAAGCGGCGCCATCCTCGCCGGCAATGGCACCGTGGGCGGTCCCGCCACCATCAACAGCGGTGGCACGCTCGCCCCCGGCGATGGCGCCATCGGCGGCCTGTTCTTCCTGGCGAACGCCACCTTGAACGCAGGTTCCAAAACCATCCTGAAACTCACCAAGGCAGGCGGAGCCCCGGATAACGACCTTATTTCCACTCTCGGCACCCTGACCTTGGGTGGTACGCTGACGGTCACGAACACCGCCACGAACGCCCTCGCTGCCGGCGACAGCTTCGACCTGCTGAACGCCACCACCTTCAGCGGCACATTCAGCAGCAAAACCCTCCCGGTTCTCGCCACCAACCTCGTGTGGGACACCTCCCTGCTGACCAGCGCCGGCATTCTCACTGTCGCTGCCCTGCCAGCCGTTATCGTTTCACCCGCCACCACGAATATCCTGTCCGGTGCCAGTGCCCAGCTGACCGCCACCGCCAGCGGAACCTTCCCGCTGAATTATCAATGGTATGATAAAAATACCAACGCCATCGCCGGGGCCACCAATGCAACCTTGCTGCTCGCTGCGGTCACCACCGCCGCCACGGGCAATTATAACGTCATCGTGACCAACCTCTATGGCCGCGCCACCAATGTCAGTGCGGTCAACGTTTCCGCGCCCGTTCCGCCTTTGCTCAGCAGCGCCGGGGTCTTGAATGGCGGCGGCTTTGCCCTTTCCGGCACCGGCACCGCCGGCCAGGCGTATGTGTTGCTCGGCGCTTCCAATCTGGTCCCGCCCATCGTCTGGCTGCCATTGGCCACGAACTCCGCCGACACCAACGGCAACTTCAATTTTAATGATCCCCAGGCCACCAACTGGCCCCAACGCTTTTACCGGCTTACCACCCCATGATCCCCGCGCCATGCCCGCCGGGCATATGATCATATTTTAATGACTCTATTTTAACCATGACTGCCCGGATTTTGATACGCCCGGCGCCAATCCTCCCCCGAATGTGGTATGGTTGCTTTTTTATCAGCTGATATTCTGGATAAGTAAAGTGAGAAACGTGCAACAATCCAAATGTTACCTGACGTATTTTTCCCTTGGAGGTCGTGTCGAAAGTTAATTTAAATCCGGAGCGCTCCGTCCATTGTGCCTATGGACGGGGACATCCGGCAGCTATCAGAACAGCCCTAAAAACCTGCATCAAACCCTTATGAAATTAAAACGAACCAACCGCTCCCTGACCCCGCTTTCAGGGATCATTGCGCTCAGTCTCCTCGGTGGCGCCGCTGCCCAGGCCGACACCCAAAACTGGGGTGGCGGATCCCTGACCAGTGCCAATTGGAATGATTCCGCCAACTGGACCAACTCCGCGCTCGCCAACGCCGTTCCGGCCAATGGTGATGACCTGATTTTCAATTACACCCAGCAGCAATTCAGCTCCAACAATATTGCCGGGCTCTCGGTTGCCTCCATCACGTTTACCAACGGCGGTTTTGACTTCACCGGCCTGTTGTTGGGGGTTTCCAACGGCATCACCAACACGGCATCCTCCGGCATTGAATTCTTCGACCTGCCGTTGTCCTTGGGGGCAGCGCAAACCTTTGAGTCCGATGCCTCCACCTTGACCTTTGACAATGCCATTACCAACAATGGCTATGCGTTGACCATCACCGGGACGAGCGATGTCGGCCTGCTCGGCCAGCTATCCGGCGCGGGCAGCCTGACTATGAATGGTGCCGGCACCTTGCTGGTGACCAACCGCCAGCCCCTCACGGGCGGGATTTTCGTCAATTCGGGAATGATGACCATTTCCACCCCCGGCAATCTTGATTTTGGCGGGGCGCTAACGCCTTCGCTGATCACCGTCAATACAGGCGGCAAAATTTACGGCACCACCACCCACGCCATCGGCGCCGGTACCGCCGTATTTATCAATGGCGGCACTTGGGATCTGGACTGTGAAGACTACAAAACCAGTTTGAAGATGGTGGATGGCACCATTGAGCCCGGCCCCAACCCGAATTCATCCGGGGGCGAATTGCGCGTTGGTTCCTCCGGCAGCGCCGGCAGTTGGACCTGGTATATTACCAACTCGGCGGCTGGATCGACCATTAGCAGCCCGCTGAATACCATCAGCTCAAGCGTAACGCTCACCTTGGACGTGGCCCGCGGCGCGGCGGCCAGCGATTTGACCATCAGCGGCGTGATCAAGAATTCAGGCAACATCATTTTTGCCCACAATGGCGTCACCACCCTCTCCGGGTATAACACCCACTCCGGCAACGTCACCATTAACAGCGGCAACAAGGTCATTCTCACCGGTGCCCTTCCCTCCAGTGTCATTACGGTTGCCACCAACGCCGTGTTTGACATTTCCGGCACCAGCTTCGACCTCAACACCAATCAGGTCCTCGCCGGTTCAGGTACCATCATTGGTACCCTGTATGATTACAATGCGATCACCGGCAGTGTTCTCAGCCCGGGCGGCAACAATTCTGCCGGCACTCTCACGATGGATGGCCTCAGCCTCGGCGGCAATGTGACCCTCAATTTCGACCTCGCCAATTCCGTCGCCATCGGCGGCGGCACCAACGACCTCCTGATCGTCACCAACTTCAGCGCCAACGCGGGTGTCACGAACACGGTCAATATCTCCTTCCTCAGTGGCACGCCGGTCGTCGGCACCGCTTACACGCTCATAAAATACGGCAATGGTTTTTCAGGCGATCCCTCCCAGTTTCTCACCGCCGCCGCGTCCCGTTACGTTTACACATTTACGAACAACCTCGCCCTCGGCGCCATCCAGGTATTTGTCACCGGCACCCCGGGTAATCTCGTCTGGAAAGGCGACGGGGTGACCAACGCCTGGGATGTGGCCGGCACCACCAACTGGTTGAATGGCGCCAACAAAGACGTCTTCCTCCAGGGCGACAATGCCACCTTTAGCGATATCGGCTCCAACACGCCGCTCGTCAACATCACGGCCACGGTCCAGCCTACCACCGTCACCGTCAATGCCACCAAAAATTATACCCTCGGCGGCAGCGGCAAGATTTCCGGCGGTGCCAAGCTGTTCAAGAGCAACTCCGGCAGCCTGACCCTCCTCAACGGTAACGACTTTTCCGGCGGCGGCAGCCTCAATGGCTCCGGCACCGTCACGGTCGGCAACGGCAGTGCCTCCGGCGCACTTGGCGCTGGTAATCTGACCAACAATACGGCTGTCACGTTCTTTCAGAACGCCAGCACCACCTATGCCGGCAATATGAGCGGCACCGGCAGTGTCACCGCGTTCGTCCCAGGTGCCACCCTCACCCTCACCGGTACCAATACCTTTACCGGCGGCCTGACCGTCGCCAACGGTACCGTGCAGATCGGCAATAATACTGCCGGCGTCAGCCCCAGCGTGACCGGCACCATTACCAACTATGCCACGTTGAATATTTATCGCGCCGATGCCTTTACCAACAAGAACACCATCACCGCTGCCGGCAATTCCCTCGAATACGGCAATGGCGATATCAACGTCCGTGGTGTGGGTGGCATGACCGTGGATGGCAGTGGCAGCATCAGTACGCTGCCGGCTGGCAGCTTGTCCATCGCCCAGAGTGCCAACGGCTTGATGAACGTGAATACTGGCGCGGTGATCAATGTCGGCGCCAACCTGCTGCTGGGCAATCCCGGATCTTTCTCTGGATACGTCGTTCAAAATGGTGGTACCATCAACGTTGGCAACCAGGTCCGCGTCGGTCATTGGGCCACGGAAATTTCCACCTACACCATGTTTGGTGGCACGCTCAACGTCCCCAATAACCAGCTCGGTGTCGGCTGGGACGGTATTGGCATCATGACGGTCAGCAACGGCACGATTAACTGCCGCACCCTGAACGTGGATGACAATGGTGCCACGGCTGCCCTGGCCAGTTCCAACAGCACCCTTTACGTGTTTGGCGGGAACATCAACATCGGCTCAGGCGGTATCGGTGGCAACACGGCCACGATCGTTCTGAGTGGCGGTACCATCGGCACCCTGCAGCCCGCCACCTATGCTCCCGCAGGCTGGTCTTCGGCCATGGCCATGCGCCTCACCAATGGCTCGCCCACCTTCGACAGTTCCAACAGCATCATCACGCTCAGTGGCGTGCTGTCCGGTAGTGGTGGCCTGATCAAGCAGGGCTCGGGTTACCTTACCCTGAATGCCACCAACACCTTTACCAATACCACCACAGTCGCGGCGGGCACGTTGCAGGGCAATGGTATCACCGTCAGCCCGATCGTTGTGCAATCTGGCGCCAGCCTCTCCGGCGGCTCCACCCTGGCCGTCGGCACGCTGACCGCCAGCAACGTCACGATGAATACAGGGGCCACGCTCGTCGTTGATGCCTCCTCCACCACCGCCACCAATGATTTGATCTTCGCGAAGGGCACGCTGGCGCTCGATACCGCCACACCGGTGGTCTTCAACTTCCTCGGGGGCACGCCCTACACCGGCGGACCGTACACCGTGGTCAGCAACTTGCTCGCCCGTACCGGCCATCTGGTGATTTCCCCGTCCAGTCTCACGCGCTACACCGCCACGGTCATTGAGACCAACGCCAATAACGTTCAGGTCGCCTTCACCGGCGCCAATGCCACCCTCGTGTGGAATGGTGGTACCAGCACCAACTGGAACATCAACACCGATCCCAACTGGCTGAACGCCGGTGTGGCTGACAAGTTCTATCAATCGGATGCCGTCCTCTTCGATGATACCGGCATCACCAAGTCGAACATTAACGTTGCCGCCACCGTGACGCCGGCCAAGATTTCCGTGGATACCGCCGGCAACTATACGCTCACCGGCAGTCCCATCTCCGGCCTCGGTTCGATCATCAAGAGCGGGAGCGGCAAACTGACTCTGGTCAACAGCAACAATTACACCGGTGGTACTACGATCGCCGCCGGCACGCTTCAAGTTGGCAACGGCGGCACCTCCGGTTATATCCTCGGCACCGTCAGCGACTACGGCAACCTGACCTTCAATGAGTCTGGCACGACCATCTTCAACGGCACGATCAACGGTCCGGGCACGCTGACCCAGGCTGGCTCTGGCACCTTGCTCATCACCGCCACCCAAAACCATTATGGCGGTTCCACCGTGAACTCCGGTTCCACCGTCCAGCTCGGCAATGGCGCCCTCGCCGACTCCGGCAGCCTCGGCAACGGCATCGTCACCAACAACGGCACGGTGATCTTCTATCGTCTCAGCAGCATCGCCGTCGCCACCCCGTATACGGGTGCCGGTTCGTTGATCTTCCAGGGCACGGGCAATGCCGCCCAGAGCGCTTATTCGCTCAATGCCACCAACACCTTCACCGGCCCGGTCACCCTCAACTACGCTCGTATCCAGAGCGGTGCCGGTGCCCAGAGCTTCGGCAGTCCCTCCAGCATCACGGTCAATCCTGGCAGCCAGGTTTATGCCGTGGCTACGCCGGTCAGTTCGGTTTACACCATGCCGCTGACCTTGGCGGGAACGGGTTGGCAGGACGGTCTCGGTGCCCTCCGTATGGAAGGCGTCGGTACTTGGGCCGGTAACATTACTCTCTCCGCTAACGCGCGGATTGAGGATAACACCGCCACCACCAACACCATTACCGGCAATATCTCCGGTAACTATGAATTGGAAACCTCCGGTGGTACGGCCACCACCGCCCTGGTGCTGGCACCGGCGGTCACCAATACTTATAATGCCCTGCGCGTGAGCATCGGCACTGCCGGTGTCAAAACCATCGCGGCTAACAACGGCGCCATTCCGAACAACATTCCGCTCACCATGAACGGTGGCACGCTCTGGCTTAATGGCTTCAATAAATCGTTCAGCCCCTTCCTGAACCTGAGCAGCAGTTCCTCCATCCAGAACGGCAGCACCACTTCGCCGGTCTCCGTCACTCTGGCACCTCCGGTTGGCAACAACGTTTATAGCGGCACCTTTGCCGATGGCGCCACCCAGCCGCTCAATGTGACTCTCAGTCAGACTCCCGGCCTGTGGGCCACGGCGTTCACCACCGCCAGTCCGAACTGGACCGGCAGTCTCACCAACTTCGGCGGCACCATCTCCAACGGCTTGCAAAACACCGGGTTCGGCAGCCAGGGTGTGGTCGGCCGCAGCATTGTTGGTAACAATGGCGCCACCTTCGTCACCACCATCAACAACGCCCTGAACGGCTATGCTGGTAACGTGGTGTTGAATAACAGCACGTGGATCACCACCCGCTATATCAGCTTTAACGCGCCGGGTTCCATCTACCTGGCCAACTCCATCCTCACCGGTACCAACTCGACGGACGGTGGTCCTTACTATAGCTGGGGCCTCCCCGGCACCATCACCGTGCGCGGCTCGGCGCCTTCCTATATGAACAGTGCCGGCTCCGGTGCCGGTTATGACCTGGCTTCCGCCCAGACCACGTTTGACGTGGCCGATGCCACCGGCAATTCCGCATCCGACCTCATCATTGGTGCGCCCGTTCGCAACAGCAGTGGCGGGAGCGCCGGCACTTTGGCCAAGATCGGTTCCGGCACTTTGGAATTGGATGCCGCCAACACCTACAGCGGCCCCACGTTGATCACTGCGGGTACGCTTGCCTTGGGGGCCTCCGGAACCGTGTCGTCACCGGCCATCACCATCGCCAGCGGAGCTTCGTTTGATGTTTCCGCCATCTCCGGCGGTTATTCCATTGCCAACAATCAGACCCTCGGCGGCAGCGGTACAGTCGTGGGCAGCGTGACCGACGGCTCTGCCACCATCATTCAACCCGGTGCGGCTGGCACCGCCGGCACCCTGACCATTGCCACCAACCTCACTCTCAATGGCAACGGCAACCTGGCCATTGATCTGGCGGCTACCACCACCACCGGAGCCGGCGTCAATGACCTCATCAAGGTCAATGGCAACCTCAACCTATCGTCGGGCACCCCGACGCCTGTGACCTTCAACTTCCTGGCCGGTGCCCCGGCCACGGGCTCCGCCTACACGATCATCCAGTGCAGCGGCACCCTCACCGGTACCCCGGCCACCGCCTTCACTAATGCGCTGAACAGCCGCTACGTCGCCGCCTTCAGCCAGGTTGGCAATAACGTGGTGGTCACCTTCAGCGGTTCCGCCTCCAACCTCGTCTGGACCGGCACTGATCCGCTCACGCCCGCCACCTGGGATGTCGCCACCTCCACGAACTGGAACAACGGTGCGACGGCCGATATCTTCTACGCCGGTGACACCGTGCAGTTCGATGACACCAGCGCCGTCACTAATGTCACGGTCAATGCCACTGTTACGCCCGCTGCCGTTACTGTCAACACCACCAATGCCTACACGCTCAGTGGCAGTGGTGCCATTGCCGGATTCACTGGTATCGCCAAGAACGGCCCCGGCTCGCTAACCCTGAACCTCGCCAACACCTTCACCGGCCCGGTGAATGTTGGAACGGGCAAACTCATTCTCGCCGGCACCAGCCCGCTGGGCGCCACCGCCAACGTCATCACGATCTCCAATGGTGCCGCCCTCGACTTTAACGGCGACTCCATGGGTTCCAGCGCCACCCGCGGCTACACCTACGTCGCTGGCGGTAGCGGACCCGACGGCAACGGTGCCATCGTTAATAACGGTGGCGGCATTTTCAGCTACGCCAACGTTTCCAACCTGACACTTACCGCCAACACTGTTATCAACGCCAGTAATCGCTGGGATATCGGTCCGATCGCCAATTCCACCGTCAACGGCAATGGCTTCAACCTGATCAAGGTTGGCCCCAGTCAGGTGGATATGCGCCCGCAGTACATCACCAATCTGGCCAGCATCACGGTCAGCAATGGTACCCTGTACTATGAAAACTCCTGGCAGCAGACCAATGCGTCCACGCTAGCCACCACCAACTATATCGCCCCTGGTGCCATCCTCGGGGTCTATGCCTCGGAAATCCTGAACATGCCGGTGGTCATCAATGGTGGCACCTTGCAAAACCAGAGTCTGGCCGCACCGGCTTCCACGCTCACCGGTAATATCATCGTCAGCAACACCGCCATATTCAATGATGTCGCGCCCCAGAACTTCCTCGGTGTCATCGCCGGGCCGGGTGCCATTTATATCGGCAGTTCCAGTACCACCACCGGTGCCATTCCCGCCACCCTTACCTTTAGCAACGCCAGCACCTTCACCGGTGGGGTCATCCTCAGCAACGCCCCCGTCACCGTGGCCAGAGGCACGGCGGTCGGCGGTTATGCGGCCATCGTGCTGACCAGTTCCAATGGTTTGGGTACCGGCCCGCTCAACTTCAACCTGAGCCTGACGACCACCAACGTCTCGACCAACACGGTTCGTGCTCTGGAATGCAATATCCAGAATGGCGGCGTGATTCCCAATGCCATCATCCTGCCGGCGGCTTCCACCACCGTCAGCAACATGAGCATTCAGGGTCGTGACAGTAGCAGCGTGTTCACCTTGGCCGGCCAGATCACCGGCGGCTACGCCGGTCTCACCAACTGGGTGGACTTCGGCGACTCCGGCAGCAGCGGCGTCCTCCGCCTCGCCTGCAACACCAATACCTTTACTTCAGCCATCTATGTTGACCGCGGCGTCCTCGCCATCACCGGCGACGGTGCGCTTGGCAACAGTGCCAATACGCTGTTCCTGGACAATGCCAGCGCCAACGGCGGCCTCCGCTTCGATGCCAATGGCATCACCATGGCGCATAACATCATCTGGAACACCGCCTCAACCATCAGCGTCTACGGCGATGACAATGGCGACGGTGTCCCCGATACCGCCAACAACGTCACCATCAGCGGCAACATCGCTGGCATCACGACCGGTCAAGGGGTCAATGTGGGCGGCGGCACGAATATTGCCGGCACCTCCTACGGCACGCTGACCCTTACGGGTAGCAATACCTTCAACCAGCAGATCACCGTTGCGGCCAACACCAAGCTGATCGCCGGCTCCACCAATGCCTTGGGTTCCACCGGCTTCTTTGGCATCGTCAGCCCGGGTGGTACCATATCGCTGGGCAATGTCGGGGCCTTCGTCAACCGCCAGATCCAGCTCTCCGGCAGCGGCGTCCAGACCGCGGGTGTCGGCGTCGGTGCCTTTGAAAACCTCGCTGGTACCAACGTTTACAGCACCGCGCTGCAATTGAATGCGGCCTCCAGCATCGGTGTCACCGCCGGCAGCCTCACCATCTCCGGTGCCATTTCCGGTGCCTATCCGCTCACCAAGATCGGTTCCGGCCCCCTCACCCTCAGTGCCTCCCAAACCTATAGCGGTGGCACCTACGTGAATGTCGGCACCCTGATTCTGAATGGCTCGCTCCCGGCCGGTAACTTCGCTAACGTCGCCTTTGGTGCCACTCTCGGTGGCAGCGGTACCTTCAACTGCCCGGTTTCCGTGCAGTTCGGTGGCACCCTCCAGCCCGGCGCCGGTGGCTCCACGGTCGGCAAGTGCACCGTCAACGGCCCCCTGAACCTCGGAGGTAACACCGTCATGTTCCTCAACAAGGCCACGCCCACCAACTCCTCGATCACCGGCATCAGCACCGTCATCTACGGCGGCACGCTCAGTGTGACCAACCTTGGCGGCACCTATGTGGCCGGCGACAAGTTCACCCTGTTCAGCGCCGCCAGCCGTCAGGGCGTGTTTACCACCCTGAACCTCCCGACGCTGCCCGCCGGCCTCGGCTGGTCCAACTCGCTCGCCATTGATGGCAGCATCAAGGTTGTCAACGCCGTCAACACCGCTCCGCCGGTCATGACCAATACCTACAATGCCGGCACGCTTACCCTCGCCTGGCCCACCGATCACCTCGGCTGGCGCCTCCAGGTGCAGACCAATGCCCTCACCACGGGCATCACCACCAACTGGCTCACGTGGCCCAATTCCACCAACCTGACCTCCGTGTCCGTCCAGGTGGATCCCACCCAGCCCACTGTGTTCTTCCGGTTGGTTTATCCGTAATTTTTGGGTTGAGTCATAGTTAAGTTGAGCCACGGCCGGGAAGAGCAATCTTCCCGGCCTCTTCATTTTTGCCGGGGCTGGTGGAACTTTACCGGCTTGCCCGGCCGTGATGCAGGCCCAGCCAGCCTGCGCCGCATTGATCTGCGGCGCTTCGATAAATGCAGGTCGCGGTGGTCGATCGCGAGAATGGTGGGATGATTCGCCCAGTTTTTTATGCTCGTTGCCACACTCCTCGGCGGAACTTCTGCCGGCTTGGACCCCCGCGCTTGGCCGGTTCAACAAAGCACATCCTGACACTGTCCCCGGAGCGACTTTCAAGGCGCTTCAGGGTGCGAACGGCTGGGGTGATTCGATTGGTCACTGTACCTTGGTAAGCTGAAGTGGCGTGAACGCCGCGCTCCGGCCAATTGACAATCCGGGGCAATGGCAGGCAAGATACGCCCGGTTCATCGTGGGCTTGTATACTTCCCAAACGCAAGCCGTCATTGGTGTGTTTAAGTATCCACGTAAACCGTTGTAGGCATATATTTTCTGGCTAAACACTTGCGCGTAAGCCATCCCGGCTGACACCGTTTCTAACTGCAAAATTCGTGCCCCTCAACCGCGCAAACATTGGCTATTTCGTTAATCTGCGTTTGGGAAGTATATAATTCCGGTTCATCGCATCACCCGAATTAGGGATGGCAAAGGGTTAAAAGATGGTTTATGATTGAATCAATCAGTCCCCTTAATTCGAGTTATGAAAACACTAGTTTCCCGTCGGAATATTGTGGCTTCAGCCCGCAAGTTCGGGTTTACCCTCATAGAACTGCTGGTGGTCATCGCCATCATCGCCATTCTGGCGGCCATGCTGTTGCCGGCGCTGTCCGCCGCCAAACAGCGTGCCTACGGCATCAAATGCGTCAGCAATCTCCGCCAGATGAACCTCGCGTATTTCATGTACGTCCAGGACACCGGCAGCACAGTCCAGTATGCTTCCACCGCCGCCCTCTGGATGCAGACCCTCATTGCCTACCAGGCGCAGGTGGCGACCATCCGGCTATGGTCCCAGTACCGCCACCACCAACAATACCCAGGGAACAGTCAAGCTGCCTTGGTATTGGGGCTCGGCACCTAACGCCCAACTAAACGTTGGCAGCTATGCCATTAATGGCTGGCTCTACCGTTATGACCCCAATGGCGACATCGCCCAATGGGTTCCAACTTCCGATGCGGGCAAATTTTTTCAAAAGGAAGCCGGCATCACCCGCCCGACCGATACCCCCACTTTTTATGATGCCATCTGGCCGGATATGTGGCCGAAAATCACCGGGCAACTCGCCCCGGACCTGACGATCGGCGACGCAACGGATCAGAATTCGTTCGGTCGTTGCAGCCTTGCCCGGCATCCCCTGAAAGCCTCCAAGACCATCCAGAATCAGGCTGTCAACGGTGCCATCACCATGGGTTTTGCGGATGGCCACGCCGCCAATTGGAAGCTGCAAAATATCAAGAACGTCGTGTGGCACGTCGGCTTCACTCCCAACGGCAATCCTTGGGCCACCAGCCCGTAAATCTCGCCGCTGCCCCGCCTGGAATATTTTAATCCGTTCGCCATTCCCCGGCAATCTCGCAAGAGGTTGCCGGTTTTTCTTTTTTCCATTCCGCCTTTGGATCGCGCATGAAATTCCCGCGCAAAGCTTGCGGCCTTACGTCATCGGAGGTTGGGCGTTGCGCGCTGGCTGTTGGCTGTTTCACTGCCTTTAGCCGTTCTACCGTACTACCACAAAAAGGGGATACCGTAATGACACAATAAGATTTAAGGTTGGGTCCAGTTGAAGGTAGTAATTCGCAAATTTTCCTGCGGCATTACCAATTAAATTTATCTATGAAGCACATTACCTCCGGCCGACCCATGCATTTGCGGACCCGTCCCCCCGCTGCGGCGTTCACCCTCATTGAACTGCTGGTGGTCATCGCCATCATCGCCATTCTCGCCGCCATGCTGCTGCCCGCCCTCGCCAAGGCCAAAGCCAAAGCCAAGGACGCCCAGTGCCTGAACAATCTCAAACAGTTCACGCTGGCCATGAACATGTACAATCTGGATGCGCAAGGCGTCCTGCTGAGCTATAAGGACCCCACCAGTACCGGATCCTATCCCCTGTGGATGGCCCGCCTCACGACGAACTATAACGTCACGGAAAGTTCGCGCTGCTGTCCCTTCACGCCGCCTGTGATACCGTTCTCCAAATGGATTCCCAAAAATCCGCAGTACAGTTTCCTGGGCACGGCGGATTACACCTGGAGCGGCGCTGCCATCGGCAGTTCCTTCCAGGGAAGCTACGGGATAAACAGCTGGGTTTACACAGATCCGACGGATCCGAATTATAACACCGCCCAGTCCTTCAAAAAGGAGTCCGCCATCCGCAAACCCACCCTCACCCCCTATTTTTCTGATTCCCTCTGGGTGGATGGCGGGGTGCAGCCCACCGATAAGCTGCCCACGGATTTGTATGATGGCGATGATAGCCCCAGCGGTGGCGGTCTGGGGCGCATCGGCATTGCCCGGCATGGTGTTTCTAGCGCTCCACGCAATGTTCCCGTCAACGCCAAGGTGCCCGGCCGGATCTATGTGGCGCTCGCCGACGGCCATGCCGAGTCATCCAAACTGAATGATCTCTTGAATTATTATTGGACCGCGACCTGGCCCAATTGAAAGCGGGCATCCGGATTTCGGTCCGGAGCCGGCGGCATGGTGCCGCCGGAATATCAGCAAGGTATTATGATTAAAAAATTCTTCTTCGTGGCCGGCCTATTGGTTTTGGCCGCTGGCCTCGTTTGCGGTTGTTCCAGGAAAACGGGTGCCAGTGCTTCCGGTTTTGACCAGGTCGCCCCCGAAATTAAACAGGCTTGGGATCAGGCGGTCACCGCCGACAAGGCCAATGACTATTTCACGGCCGTCACCAGTTACCACACCGTCATGGCGCAAAAGGATAAACTTACGGAGGCACAGATTGAGACCGTCAATGCCGCCTGCCTGGCCGTCAACCAGCGGATGTTTATCGCCGCCAACAATGGCGATGCCGCCGCCAAGGAAGCATCGGATAAGCTGGTAAAGACGCAGCATTGATCGGCATCGCATTCCCGGCCATGTACCGGGCTTGAGTTCTGGCCTGCCCGTGATCATTCGCGGCAGCGGTGTCATCATCTCCCCCAAACGGGTGATTCCTGTCACCCGCTGCCCAAGATTAGACTTGTTCAAATGAGCTGTGTTCCACCAAGAATAAGGAGCATTAGGGCCATCCCCTAAACCCGGTGCGGCTGAGTGACCTCCGGTTCAGGTGAACTGGCGGCGTATTCGGCACCCGGGTGGCCGGCGGTGGCCGGTTATGGCGCGATAGTTGAGTTTTAATTATTATGAAAGCATTGGTTAAGCGGGAACGTCAACGCGGACTCTGGCTCGAAGATGTGCCTGAGCCCGAAGTGGGCATTAACGACGTGCTGATCCGCGTGGATCGCACTGGCATTTGCGGCACCGACCTTCACATCTACAAATGGGATGCCTGGGCCCAGGCCACCATTCCCGTCCCCATGGTGGTCGGTCACGAATTTGTGGGCGAAGTTATTCGGGTCGGCTCGAATGTGAAGGACTTTTTCCCCGGCGAAATCGTCAGTGCCGAAGGTCACGTCGTCTGTGGCCGCTGCCGCAACTGTTTCGCCGGCCGCCGCCACCTTTGCAAAGACACCAAGGGCATCGGCGTGAACCGCCCTGGTGCCTTCGCCGAGTTCATCTCCGTGCCCATGACCAACGTCTGGCATCACCGGAATGATATCGACCGCGATGTCGCCTCCATCTTTGATCCCTTCGGCAATGCCGTCCATACCGCCCTGTCTTTTGACATGCTTGGCGAGGACGTCCTCATCACCGGGGCCGGCCCGATCGGCATCATGGCGGTGGGCATCGCCAAACACGCCGGCGCCCGCCACGTGGTCATCACCGACGTGAACGACTATCGCCTCGACCTCGCGAAGAAAATGGGCGCCACCGTTGCCCACAATGTCACGCGCGGTTCCCTGCGCGACGTGCAGAAGCAGCTCGGCATGAAGGAGGGCTTTGATGTGGGTCTGGAAATGTCCGGCAACGCCGCCGCCTTCCGCGACATGATTGAAAACATGGCCCACGGCGGCAAAATCGCCATGCTGGGCATTCCGTCCGAGCCCATCGCCATCGACTGGAACAAGGTCGTTTTCAACATGCTCACGATCAAGGGCATTTACGGCCGTGAAATGTATGAGACCTGGTACAAGATGACCGTCATGCTCCAGACCGGCCTCGATATCCGACCCGTCATCACCCATCGCTACCACTTCACCGAATTTGAAAAGGGTTTTGAAGCCATGCTCCAGGGGAATTGCGGCAAGGTAATCTTGCATTGGCGTGACCAGCCCTGAACCACCCTTGATAACCGCTATGAAACCATTTCCCGCCCGGTTGCACCCGTCCGATGCCGTCTTGTCCCTCATCGGTAACACGCCGCTCGTGCCGTTGCGCTTCGAGCCGGAAGGCGTCACCATCTACGCCAAGTGCGAATTTCTGAATCCCAGCGGCAGCATCAAGGATCGCCTCGCCAAGACTGTGCTGGTGGATGCCCGCCAGCGCGGGTTGCTCAAGCCGGATTCCATCATTCTCGAATGCACCAGTGGGAACACCGGCATTGCCCTCTCCATGGTCGGCGCCGCCATGGGTTATCGCGTGACCATCCTCATGTCCGCCGGGGCCAGCGAGGAACGCCGCATGCTCATCCGCCAGCTCGGCGGTGAACTGGTGTTGTTCGACAGCGGTGGCCGCTACCAGACCGGCATTGAAATGTCCCGCAAAATGGCCGCCGATGATTCCCGTTACTTCCTCACCCGCCAGTTTGAGAACCACCTCAACATCGAGGATCACGAATTTGGCACCGGCCTGGAAATCATCCAGCAGATGCAGGAACCGATTGACGTGTTCGTTACCGGCTTCGGCACCGGCGGCACACTCGCTGGCTGCGGCAAAGCCATCAAACACCGCTGGCCATCCGCCCGCATCATCGCCATGGAACCCGCTGAACACGCGCTGCTCGCCGGCGAGGCTCCGTGCTGTCATTTCATCGAAGGCGTGGCCGATGGCTTCATCCCGCCCTTGTTGAAGGACGCGCCCATTGATGACCACGTGAAGGTTCGGAGTCTTGATGCCCAGGCCATGGCCATCCGATTGCAGCGCCAGTTCGGTCTGCTCGTCGGCACCAGCTCCGGTGCCAATGTCGCTGCCGCCCTGGCCCTGGCTACCGATCTCGGCCCGGCGGCCCGGGTGGTAACCCTGCTCTGCGATCGCGCCGAACGCTATTTCAGCACCCGCCTATTCAGTCAGGCGGCCTCTGTGCCCCAACCGCAGCTTGATAGTATTTTAAAATGAAAACGAAACTTGTCCTCGCCCTTCTGCTGGGCGCTTTGGTTCACGCCCGCGCGGCGTTGCCCGTGCCCGCCTTCACCGCCTATCTCGAACCGGCCGATGGGGGCGCCTGGATCGCCCGGGACAGCGGCATCACCGGCTGGGATGATCCGGCGCAAAAGGTGCGGTGGTTTGGCGAGCTCAAAAACACCGGCGACCTCGCCTGCACCGTGCAGCTCCATCTGCCGGCCGGCAAGACCAGCAAGCTCCGCCTCACCGTGGCTGGCACCGCCCATGAGGCCACCGTCACCGGGGCGGGCGACGCGGCCACCGACGTCAACTTTGGGGCCTTCGCCATCGCTGCCACCGGCTACCAGTCCATCACCTTGGAATCCCTGAATGACAAGGGCACCGCTGCTGGCGGGGTTGAATCGCTTACCCTGGATGGCCCGGCCGCCACGGGTGCACATTTCAATCTCAAGGAACGCCGCAACACCGCTTCCGTGCATCTCGCCTATCCCACGCCCGGCATCACGAACATTGACGCTTTCTACTGCGAAGTCACCGGCGTGGAGACGCCCCTGTGGACCTATTTTGAAGCCTGCGGCTGGCACCGCGGTTACTTCGGCATGCAGGTCAATAGCCCCACGGAACGCCGCATCATCTTCAGCGTTTGGGATAGCGGCAAGGAAGCCGTAGATCGCAACAGGGTAAATGCCCCTGACCGCACGACGCTCGTCGCCAAGGGCGAAGGTGTGAACGCCGGCGATTTCGGCAACGAAGGCACCGGTGGTCACAGCCATCTGGTGTACGACTGGAAGACTGGCGAAAAGCAGCGCTTCCTGGTCACCGCCAAACCCGTTGATGCCACCCACACCACTTATTCCGGCTACTGGTTTCATCCCCAGCAGAAAAAGTGGATGCTGATTTCCAGCTGGAACGCCCCGAAGGACGGCCAGTATCTGCATGGCCTCTACAGTTTCTGCGAAGATTTCGGCGGCGACAACGGCCAGCTCCATCGCAAGGCGCTCTATGGCAACCAATGGTATCGCACCAGCGACGGCCAGTGGCATGAGCAGACGGTTGCCACCTTCAGCCATGACCCCACCGGTCGGGCCGATCGTCTCGACCGTTTCATGGGGGTGGAAGACGGCCAGTTCTTCCTTTCCACCGGCGGATTCATTCCCGGCTCTACGAAGTTTGGCACGCCTTTTACGCGTCCGGTCACCAGCCGCCCGCCGCTGGATTTTAACCCGCCGTCCGTATCGGCGAAGGCCGTAAACCACCTCTGAGGTTTCGCCCTTTGAAACGTCCTATGCCCGGCCATCTGTTTCCGTTGATCGGAATGGTGGCCGGGCTTTTTTTATTCGCCAACGCCACCCTGGCGGCGGACTGGCTGATTGACCCATCCCCGTTTCCCGCCACGGTGCAAACCAATCCGGCGGGCACCGATGTCACGTTGCAAAACGGCCTGGTCCGCCGCGTCTTCCAACTCGCGCCGGCTGCCGCCACGGTGGCGTTCGATAATCTGATGACCGGCGATTCCATCCTGCGCTCGGTCCGCCCCGAGGCGCAGGTGGAATTGGATGGCATCAAATATGAAGTGGGTGGTCTCGCCGGCCAGCCGGTGCACAATTATTTGAATCCCACTTGGCTGACGAAAATGTCCGCCAGCCCCGCCGCCTTTCATTTCACCGGCCTGAAGATTGGGCGCACCGAGCCTCGGTTCCCTTGGCTGAAGCATCCGGAGTGGTTGTCCCGTGAGGCCGCGTGGCCACCGCCCGGCGTGGCGCTGACCCTCACGTTCGCCGGGCCCACCAACGCCAGCGCCGTGACCGTGGAAGTGCATTACGAACTTTATGACGGGCTGCCGCTGGTTGCCAAATGGCTGACCGTGAGCAATGCCTCGGCCCAAGCGGTTCGGCTCAATACGCTCAAAGTGGAGCAACTCGCCTTCGTGGAACCTGAATCCATCGTAGATGGCGCAGCCGCCAGTTTTCGGGCCAGCTACCGCGCCTTCGATGCCTACAGCGACTATTCGTTTGGCGGCAACATGAGCGCCACCGCCGATGCACCCGCCATCCACTGGCTGCCGGATTCGCAATACAAAACCCAGGTTCACTACGACCTCGCCACGCCCTGCCTGCTCGAAGCTGCTCCGCCCATAGGCCCGGATCAGACGATCGCTCACGGCGGCAATTTTACGTCCTTCCGAGTCTTTGAACTCGTCCACGACAGCACCGACCGCGAACGGCGTGGCTTGGCCACCCGTCACGTATACCGCGCCCTGGCTCCGTGGGTGCAGGAGAACCCCATTCTCATGCACGTGCGCAGCGCTGCACCGGAAGCGGTGAAAACCGCCGTGGATCAATGCGCCGCCACCGGTTTTGAAATGGTCATCCTCACCTTTGGCAGTGGGTTCAACATCGAAAACGAAAAGCCGGAATATCTGGCGCAGCTCAAGTCGCTTGCGGATTACGCGCACAGCAAAGGCGTGGCGCTGGGTGGTTATTCGCTGCTGGCCAGCCGGTCCATTGATCCGGCGAATGATGCCATCAATCCCAAGACCGGCCAGCCCGGCGGCATGCGCTTTGGTGATTCACCTTGTCTCGGCAGTATCTGGGGTGAAAATTACTTTCGCAAGTTGCGCCAGTTTTATGCGCAGACCGGTTGCAGCGTTCTGGAAAACGACGGCTCGTATCCCGGCGATGTCTGCGCCTCCACCAATCATCCCGGCCACACCGGCTTGAACGATTCACAATGGCGCCAATGGCAGACCATCACCGATTTCTACCAATGGTGCCGCGCGCGTGGTATCTATCTGAACGTGCCGGACTGGTATTTTCTCACCGGTTCCAGCAAGACCGGCATGGGCTATCGTGAAACTGACTGGTCGCTTCCGCGCGAACAGCAGGAAATCATCGAACGTCAGAACGTCTACGACGGCACTTGGGAGAAGGCCCCCAGCATGGGTTGGATGTTTGTGCCCCTCACGCAATATCACGGCGGTGGGGCTGCCGCCACCATTGAGCCGCTTAAAGACCATTTGGAACATTACGAAACCCGCCTCGCCGATCTTTTCGGAGCTGGCGTGCAGGCCTGTTACCGTGGTCCCCGCCTGTACGATGCAGACACCACCAAGGTCGTGGTGACCAAGTGGGTGGGATTCTACAAACAGCACCGCGCCATCCTCGACAGCGACCTCATCCACCTTCGCCGCCCCGATGGTCGTGATTGGGATGGCTGGTTGCACGTGAATTCCCAACTTCCCGAGCGCGGCCTCGCCGTGTTTTATAATCCGCTCACCGAGCCGATTGAACGCCCAATTCGCCTGCCACTGTATTACACTGGTCTCACCAATCGTGCAGTAATCCACTTTGAAGATGGTCACGCGCAGGAAGTGGCTCTGGAGCGGGATTACTCGGTAACGCTTACCCTGAAAATCCCCGCCCACAGCCGCACTTGGCTGACCATCGGCGCCGTGGGGACTACGCCTTGAAACCAGCGTTCACCCGTTTGTGGTATTTGAGGTTTTCGCCCCATGGTTTAACTTTTTATCAACCCGTATGAGCGGGTGGCAATGATGGGAAGGCGTGGGCCGCAGGGCAACCTTCCCGCATGCCGGAAACGATTAAAATTTATGTTCGCTCAATTTAAATCCCACTTGGAAACGCAGCTCGCCGGCATCCGGACCGCCGGCACGTATAAGAACGAGCGCGTGATTATCACGCCGCAGGGCACCACCATTCGCGTCTCGGATGGCAAACCCGTTCTGAATTTCTGTGCCAACAACTACCTCGGCCTGGCGCAGCACCCGGCCGTGGCCGCCGCCGCCAAGGCAGCGGTGGATGAATGGGGCTACGGCATGGCGAGTGTTCGTTTTATTTGCGGTACGCAGTCGGTCCACAAGCAGCTCGAAACCAAGCTGAGCGAATTTCTCGGCACGGAAGACACCATCCTGTATTCCTCCTGCTTCGATGCCAACGGCGGTTTGTTTGAAACGCTGCTCGGCGAGCAGGATGCCATCATTTCCGACGAACTGAATCATGCGAGCATCATCGACGGCATTCGCCTCTGCAAAGCGCAGCGTCAGCGGTACAAGAATAACGACATGGCCGACCTCGAGGAAAAGCTCAAGGCTGTCGCCAACTGCCGCTACAAAATGATCGCCACCGACGGTGTGTTCTCCATGGATGGCTACATTGCCAATCTGTCGGCCATTTGCGATCTCGCGGAAAAATACGGCGCGCTCGTGATGGTGGACGATTCCCACGCCGTCGGTTTCATGGGCAAGACCGGTCGCGGTACGCACGAGTATAACAATGTGATGGGTCGCGTAGACATCATCACCGGCACGCTCGGCAAAGCCTTGGGCGGCGCGAGCGGCGGTTATACCAGCGGTCGCAAGGAGATCATTGAATTTCTGCGCCAGCGGTCCCGTCCCTACCTGTTTTCCAACACGCTCGCCCCGACCATTGCCGGCGCCACGCTGAAAGTGCTCGAACTAATCGGAGGTTCCACGGAGTTGCGCGACAAGCTGGAAGCGAATACGAAATACTTCCGCGAAGGCATGGCGAAGCTGGGCTTTAATATTCTGCCCGGCACCCATCCGATATGTCCCGTGATGCTCGGGGATGCCGCACTCGCCACGAAGTTTGCCGATGCGATGCTCAAGCAGGGTGTCTATGTCATCGGCTTCTCCTATCCAGTCGTGCCGCAGGGCAAGGCGCGTATTCGTACGCAGATTTCGGCGGCCCATTCGCAGCAGGATCTGGACTTGGCCATCAGCGCTTTTGCGGCGGTGAAAAACGAACTGGGTGTTTAAGGCCAAGTAACCCGGGTAAATCTCAACCCTGTATCAGCGGCACACCCGCTGGTACAGGGCTTCGTAACGCGGAACAATTTCTGCGGCCGAAAATAATTTTTGCGCCCGCACTTGGGCCGCCTGGCCCAGTGCCTGCCGCCGGGCCGGATCGGCAATTAATTGCTCAATGGCACGTGCCAGGTCATCGGCATTATCAGAATCAACCAGACATCCCGACTCTTGGTCCACGATTACTTCGGGAATGCCGCCCACGCGCCGGGCGACGCTCGGCCGTCCAAAGCACATCGCTTCGAGAATGCTCAGGCAGAAGCTTTCGGAGTCCGAGGTGAACAGCCCCAGATCCGCTGCTTGCAGATAGTCTTCAATGTCGGTGACCTGCTCGCGCACGATTATCCGGTCGGTCAGGCCCAGCTGGCGTACCTCTTCTGCAAATGGCGTAAAATCCCCGCCAGCCAGAATCACCAGTTTGAAAGACTCGCGTGGGCTCACGCGGGCCACGGTTTCCAGCAGCAAATCAATCCGCTTGAGCGGCCGCAAATTGGAGGAATGAAACAGCAGCACTTCATCTTGCAAACCCAGTTCCCGCCGCACTTCGTCCCGCGAACGTTTGGGCGGCTGCGGTACAAAGAAGTTATGAATTACCTCAATGGGGCCGTCGAAGCCCAGCACACTGTGCGTCTCCGCTTTGAGAAAGGCCGACACGGCGGTAACGGCATCCGAATGCGTGAGCGCATGGTGAATGGCCGGGCCGTAACCGGGATCGCGGCCGAGCAGGGTGGTGTCGGTGCCGTGCAGGGTGGTGACCACCCGTGGCTGCCGGTCCGGCGGCAGCATGGCCCGCGCGAGAATGGCCGCCGTGGCATGCGGCACCGCGTAGTGGGCATGCAGCACGTCGAGCTGATAATCCCGGCTCACCTCCGCCATTTTCACTGAGAGCGGCAGGGTGTAATCGGGATACTTGAACAGGTCGTAATCGTTGACGATCACGGGGTGGAAGAATAGCCCCGGCACATTCACGGGCAGGCGGAACGGACGCTCGTAACTGATGAAATGAACCTCATGCCCGTGCTTCACCAACTCCTCGCCCAAGGCCGTAGCCAGAATGCCGCTGCCGCCGACCGAGGGATAACACGTGATGCCAATCTTCATGGTCAGAAACGCCGGGCGCTGCGGCTGGTCTGCGACAGTGAGTCAAATACCAGCGGATCATTGGGAAACAAAGCCGTGGCGTAACCGATGCCGGCGCGCGCTCCCAGCAGGCGCGCGCGGGTGAGTTGCAGCTCCACATAATTGCGGGCGTTGACCTGCGACGCATGCGCCGCCATGGCCGCGCTCCAGGCCGCAATGACTTCGGGTTCGGATATGTCGATGAGTACTGGCGAAACATCGCGCGGCTCGGCTTCCGGCGTGACTGCGTAAAAGAACAATTGGCTGATCGCATGCGCTTTGGTTGGGCGCAGTTCCTTCAGCCCACCGTAGCGGGACAGGCGTGAGGCATCGCGGACCAGTTTGCCCAGTTTGGCATGATCCGGATGCTGGTTCTCCACCACGCTCGGGGTGAGTACGATGCCCGGTTGCAGACGCCGAATGATGCCAGCCAGCTTGATCGCATGCGCCGCCCGGATTTCTAGATGCGCGTCGCCATCCAGTTTGATGAACTCCACGGCGGCACCCAAAATGGCGGCCGCCTTTTTGGCTTCCGCCGTGCGTTGGGTTGGCGTGCCATGCGAGCCCGCTTCGCCACGCGAGCAAATGACCAGATGGACCTGACGGCCGGCGCGGGTTTCGTTGGCGATGACGCCGCCGCAGCCGAATTCGATATCATCGGGATGCGCGCCAAAGGCGAGGAGAGGCGGCTGTTCAGGTGGAGATTTCGGTGCAGGCTTCATCGGCGCGGTCAATGGGGTCGCGGTTGATATAAATGATTTCCGGGGCGTCTTCGGTGCGAAGGTAGGCTTTTTCACCGGCCCCGGCAATGTAATGCGTGCAGTGGAGGACGGATTGCATCCAGCGCAGTCGCGTATCGCGGGCGGGGCTGATCTGCTCCTTGGTAAACGGTGTGGCTGGCAGCGTCACGAACGAATTGCCACCCTCATGGAGGGTGAACGAGTCACCTGCAATACGCGCGCGGACGATTTCATGTTCATATGGCACCTCCACGAAAAAGTCATCGATGTCACAGGCCGCGCGCCGGAAGGCCGGGTCGCTGGAACGCACCACGCGAATCCCTTCCAGCCAGCCCATGCCGTGATACATCGCGAGACAAAAGTCCGCGGCATTGGTGGCGGTGGTTTTGTTGAAAATATCAATCAAATCATGCCCGACGTAATTCGGCAGTTGGAGCGAGGTCTTCGCATGCCAGTCTGTTGGAATTTGTTTGAGATACAGCGGTGTGAACTTCCGCTGCACTTTGTTGACGAAGCTGAAATTCAGGGGCGCCGGTTCGTTCGTTTTGCGATGGCGCAGCACGGTTCGGGTTTCGCGCGGATCGTGATCGCTGTCGTGACAGAAGAAGACAATCTCCCCGCCAAGCTCCTGTTGGAGCCGTCGCGCCGTCCGGATTTTGGCCACGAGAAACCGCTTCGGAAAAAATCCGCACGGCTGCTGGCCGAAGCATATGATGGGTGCGCTCATGTGGCTGATGCGTTGGTTTGTTTTGGTCGGCCCAACCCCGCCTGCAAGACGAGGCTCAGGAACACACAGGCCGTGCAGCCAATGAGCGGGTACCAGAGGTAGGAGATGGTCAGATTAAAGTAGAGTGCGAAGACCAGGGCCTGCGCCATCACCGCCGCCCAGAACACCGCCGTGCCGCCCACCCGCCGCAGGAAGAAGGCGACGACAAAAATCCCGAGCATGACGCCGTAAAAAATGGAACCCAGAATGTTCACTGCCTGAATGAGATTTTCCACTAGGTGCGCATAGAGGGCAAAGCCAATCGCCACCACGCCCCAGAGGGCGGTGAACCATTTGGATGCCCGCAGGCATTCCCCGTCCGTGGCGCCGGTTTTGAGGTGACGGTAAAGATCCACCGTGGTGCTGGAGCCCAAGGCGGTGAGTTCGGCGGCTTTGGACGACAGCGCGGCGGCGAAAAATGCCGCGACCAGCAACCCGATGATGCCATGCGGCAGATAATGAAGAATGAAACTGATGAACACGTAATCCGCCTCATTCGTGGTTGCGTGCGGATTGGCCGCCGACAAGGCTTTGGCAGCCGCAGCATGAATCTGTTCACCTTGCGCATATGCCGTCGTGGCCGCCGCAAAAGCCGCCTGCGCGCCGGCTGCATCGCCGTTATGCCGGGCGGTCAGCCACTGTTCAAGTTGCTGGCGGGCGGCCGCATGGGTCTGGTTGAAATTAGTCTCGAGAGCTTGTAGTCGTTCGCTGGCGCCATGTTCGGCCAGGTATTGTCGGGAGGTGTCGTTGAAGAACAGCGGCGGCGGTTCAAACTGATAGAAGACAAACATCATCACGCCCAGAAACAGAATGCCAAATTGCATGGGGATTTTGCAGACGGCATTGAACATCAATCCCAGCCGACTCTCGCGCAGCGATGAACCGGAAAGGTAACGCTGGACCTGTGATTGGTCGGTGCCGAAATAGGAGAGCATTAAAAACGTGCCGCCGAGCAGACCCGACCAAATGGTATAACGCTCGTGCAGGCTGGACGAAAAATTGACGGCCTCCAGTTTGTGAAACCCGCCGGCCAGCGCCAGAGAATCGCCGAAGCTCAATCCCGCCGGCAGTTTGGACAGCAACAGGCCGAAGGCGATGAACATGCCGGCGAAGATGACGCCGATCTGATATTTCTGCGTGACCGTTACCGCATCGTTGCCGCCGGCGACCGTGTAAATAATGACCAGTACCCCGCTGCTGATGATGGTGAGATCCAGCGGCCAGTGGAAGACCGAGGAGAGGACTATGGCGGGGGCATAGATGGTCAGCCCCGCGCCGAGCCCGCGCTGGATGAGAAAGAGTCCCGCGCCGAGCAGCCGGGTTTTGCCATCAAAACGTCGGCCCAGATATTCGTACGCCGTGTAGACGTTGAGCCGCCGGAACAGCGGCAGGAAGAATATCGCGATAATGATGAGCGCGACCGGCAAACCGAAATAGATTTGCACAAAACCCAGCCCGCCGGCATAACCTTGACCCGGCGTGGAGAGAAAGGTGATGGCGCTGGCCTGGGTGGCCATGACCGAGAGGCCGATGGCGAACCATGGGGTATTACCGGCGCCTTTCAGGTAGGCGTTCAGATCGCGCCGTCCGCGTGTCCGCCACATGCCATACGCGGCAATGCCCAGCATCGAGCCGATCAGGACGATGAAGTCGAGCGGGTTCATGAGAACGTCATCGTCAGGGCAATCAGCAATCCCACCCAGAGGGCAAAACTGCCGAGCACGAAGAGATATACTTTCGTCCAAGTGCGAAAGCCCGGCAATCCGGTGGCTTCGCTTTCTGCCCGGGGTTCAACGGGGTCCGGGGATTTCATTGGCCGAGCGACACCAGATTGGCGAACAGGCGGTAGGCTCCCGGCACTCCGGCGGGCAGTTCCCGGAAGAAGACGAGGCCGGTATAAACGAAATGACCTTTGCCGTACGGTGCCACCAGCAAACTGCCTTGCAAGGAGGTTTCACCCGGATCATTGCCCGCCAGAATTGGGGTGAAATGGGCGTCCCATTTGTCCGGGAAATAGATGCCGCGCTCCTGAATCCAGCCGTCAAAATCCGCCGCCGTGATTTTGTTGGGCGTGTTCAACACCGGATGATCGGGGGCGAGAAAGGTTATCGCCGCCGTCTCATCCGTGATGCGCAGACCGGAGAGATGGAGATCGTACGGGGCGATCTTGGCTGCGCGCAAACCATCGGGGCGATTGTATTGCGCCACCACGGTACCGCCGTTTTCAACGTAGCTGAACAAGACGGGCAGTTGTTTCGCGAGGTTGTTGCGCACATTGAAGGCGCGCACGCCGATCACCACGGCATCGAGCCCCTGCAACTTCGCCGCCGTCAGGTTGGTGTCATCCAGTTCGGTGACGTGGTAGCCCATCTGTTTGAGATTATCTGCGAGACTGTCGCCCGCGCCTGGTAGATAGCCGATGTTCTGGCCGCGTGTGACCAGATCGAGGCCGACCACTTTGATGGAAGCGGGCGGCTGGAGCAATTGCAGGGGAATGTGCGGATAATCAATCAACTCGCGGTCGTTCCGGTAACGCTTGCCACCAATTTCCGCGCTGGCGGTGATGGCGCCGGTGGTGCTTTTCGCCGGTGCTGTGACCGTGAACTGGAAGCTGGCCTGTTCGTGAGCGGCCACAAATTGGAAGGGCTGTTTGGCTGGCGTAACGCTCCAGCCGCGCGGTGTTTCCAATTGCAGCGTGCCGGCGGTGCCGGGTCGGGTGGCGGTGATTTGGACGTTCACCACATGCGATGATCCCGGCGCGAATAGCGCCACCTCGGAATCAAAGTGCAACGTCACCGGCGGAATCACGTCCATCCGGCGATGCGCCCGGCTGGTGGAAGCATCGGGAATCACTTCGACCGGCTCGTCCGGAACGGCCAGGGTCTGGCCACCCACTTCAAACACATATTCCACCGGGAACACCGGCGGATTTTCCGGCCGGCCGATCAACGACGCATCTGTCACGCGGAACATTCCCGGCGTGGATTCTTCCCGCAGCCAGTAGGGCTGGCTCAACGGCGTGTTCGCGGGCAAGGTTTCGTTCACGTCACGGGTGCTGGCTTCGTTCGTCGTCAGCAAAATGGATTGTTTCGCCTCCTGCACAATGTCGGGAAACCGCACAGCTACCCAACGTACCGGGACCGCTGAGCTAATGCTGACCGTGTGATGCAACGCCAGGGTTTCACCTGCGACCACTTCGGCCTGCGGAATTTCCGTCTGCACTGCCAATCCAAGACAGGCGGTCAATATCTTGTCGAGTAGCTGACGTTTTTCCACCACCACCGGATCATTGGCCGCCAGCCCGGCCAGTTTGCTTCGTAAATTCAGCAGTTCGGGTACGCTCGCCGCCGGATCGTTGGTTGTGAATTTGGAAATGATGTCATTGGCCAGCGTGCCAATCTCTGCGCCGCCGGGCACGCGGCTCCAAGAGGTGTCAATGCCATCCATGATGTCGTTCGTGGCCGGTTCGCCCGCCAGCAATTGAAACGACTCCGTCCGGGTTCCGCCGCCCCGGCCGCCGCCACCGTCGCCAAAATTGCCGAAGCCCTGCGTTTTGTGCATCGCGCGGCTGCGTCCGGCCAAGTCGCTGAAAGAAATGCCGAGCACGGGATCATTGCCGCTGATTTCGAGGTGAACGGTATTGGTACCGGTTTCATTGCCGCGTCCGTTCCAGAGAATGCGTTTGGGTTGCCACGGTGGCAGGTGCAATTCGGGGAATGCCATGGGATCGCCCGCCTGTTTGAACGCTGCCAACGCCAGATAGGCCGAGGCGGTGTGATGACCATGGGTGCCGGTGGGCCAGGGTGCAAAGCGGGTCACCACCACATCCGGGTGAAATTCGCGAATCACCCGCACAATATCCGCCGTGACCTGCGGCGGATCCCAAAACCTTAACGTCTCGCGGTAATCCTTGGAGAAGCCGAAATCCATTGCCCGGGAAAAAAACTGGCGGTCGCCATCCAGCCGGCGGGCGGCGAGCAATTCCTGGGTGCGGGCCACGCCCAGCTTTTCGCCGAATTCAGGTCCAAGCACATTCTGGCCGCCGTCACCGCGCGTCAGGGAAAGGTAGGCCGTACGATAATCCCGGCCCCGGGCCAGATAGCCAATTAACAGTGTATTCTCATCATCCGGGTGGGCGGCGATATAGAGCACGCTGCCCAGGCGATCGAAGCTGCGCAACTCCTGTAATATGGCGGCAGGCGTGGGAGTTTCGGCCGCCCGACTGATGGGGGAAAAAGCCAGCAGGCTCGCGCTGATGGCGGCCAGACAGGCCAGCGGGCGCAAAGGCCGGCCCGATTGCTTGAACAAGTTGGTCATGGTATGGAAAACTTTACCGTGTGGTGCCAGTTTTCTGCCGCCCACCTCTCCCCGCTGGCGGGGAAAGGTGGGTTTTGCCAATGGCCCGGGCCGTTGACGGATTGGTTCGAGGTTATTTCTGGATTGTGAAGTCAACCGTGTACTGCGTGGTTTCCCACATCAGCTTGATCACACCGCCGCCAGCGGCACCCTTGGACACCGCCATGGTGAACTGATCCGCCGGCTTTTCGAGGTCGGTTTTTTTCAGGTCCACCCGCGCCAGGTCCTGGCTTTCGTCATATTGGGTGCCCCACTGGCCGATCTGCTTGTTGATGATCAGCTTGGCCGTGCCGTCTTCATTGGGCAGGGTATAGAGACTGTAAGCTCCGGCCGGTACGGTGGTCTCACCGATTACCAGCGGCTTCTGGGTGATGAGCAGCGTGGCTTCATCCGAGCCGGTGCGCCAGACTTTGCCGTAGGGAACCAAGCCACCCCAGATCTTGCGTACTTCACCGGTCTTGGGGGCCTTGGTATAGGGGCGACCGTAAACAATGATCACACGGCTGCCGTCAATGGCACCACTGACGGTTTCATGCGGGCTGACGCGTTTTTGTTGGGCCATCAACGGCAGGCCGCCGAGGATGAGCAGGGTGAGAACTAAAAGGAATTTGATTCTATTCATAGGTTTAGGTTGGTGTTTAAGGGGTTGTACAGGAATTTTCCGAACCGGTCAACGGCCTACGACCAGAATATCCAGATATCCCGGACCGCCGCCCCGATTGCGACCGCCACCGCCGCGACGGGCTTCCCCGGCCGGTTGGTTGGTGGCCGGTGCCGCCACCACTGCCGGGGTGGCGTTGGTGCCCGGCAGCGGTTCGGTGGCAATGACGATGATATGGTTATTCTTGGTGTCCAGCGTACAGGTTTTGGCGCGGGCCTTGGTGGTCACGTTTTGTTCTACCTCAAATTCGGTCGGACTCTTTTCCTTGATTATGGTCAGGGTGCCATCGCCTTGGGAACTGAAGGCTTCCATGGTGGCAGAATTGAAGCCGCCGCCGTCCGTGCCGCGACCGATGGGCAGGGTTGTGAGGATCTTTCCGGTGTCAGCGTTTAGCACCACGCACGTCTGCGGCTCATGGCACATGGCAAAAAGAATATGGTTCTTTGCATCCAGTCCGAGGCCGCCCGGTCCACCGCCTTTGCCGGCGAGATCGTAATGGGCAGTCACCTTGAGGGAATTCGCATCCACCACGGCAATATTATCGCCATCTTCAATATCAATATAGACGTGGCCATTGCCATCGCTGGCCGCCTGTTCGGGGCCGCCGCCGAGGTCAATTGTACCGGCAATTGAGCCATCCTTGCCGTCAATCACCGTCACGTTCGGTGATTGATGACTGAGGACATAGATGCGTTCGGTCAAAGGTTCGAACAAAATGCCATCGGGCCGACCCTGCACATCAATCGTCTTGATGGTTTGGAGCGTCTTGGTATCCCACATCACGATGGGGCTGCTGCTACAAAAGCCATGGCCGGATTTGGGGTCCACCGCCACGCCGTGGGCGCGGGCGTTGGTGATGGAGCCGGTGGCTTTCAGCGTATCGAGATCGAACACCAGCACCTGATTGCCGCGCGGGATGTAAAGTTGACGGTCATCGTTGTCGGCATACACATAATCAATGCCGCCCGTTCCCATGGTTTTGGTGGAATTGACGATTTTATACGGCCCGTCCTGGGCAAAGGAAAATGAAGGGAATATCGTTAAAGCACCCAGCACCAGCGTGCTGGCAAGAATCAGTTGGGGGGTCTTCATTTTTGGGTTGGTGAAAATGATACGAGCTATAGACGTTGCCGGCCGGCAGCTGGTTACGGAATTGACCAGCCGCCGGCCGCGTTAATCCGCCAGCCAAACTGACTCAAAGGCCGGGGCTGCTTTGCATGATGCCGCCATCGGCGAAGATGGTCGTTGCGGTCATATAACTCGCCCCATCGCCGGCCAGAAAAGCCACCAGGCTGGCAATTTCTTCCGGCCGGGCCATGCGGCCCAGCGGGATGGCATTGTTCAACTTCTGCAGCAGTTCCGGGCTTTGCATGGTCGAGAGATTGATGGGGGTGGCCACTGCGCCGGGGCCAACCCCCACCACCAGGATGTTATGCGGTGCGAGCTCCACGCCGGCCGTGCGGGTGAGCATGCGCATGCCACCTTTCGAGAGGCAGTAGGCGGTGTTCCCGGGCATCGGCCAGTCTTCGTGCACGGAGGTGATGTTGATGATGCGGCCTCCGCCTCCCTGCTTGATCATCTGTTGCGCGGCGAGTTGCGTGCCGAAAAAGGCACTCTTGAGATTGATGGCGAGCACCTTTTCATATTGCTGCTCCGTGGTATCGAGAATGGAGGTGCGCGTTTCGATGCCGGCGTTGTTGACCATGATGTCCACCCGGCCGAATTCCTTGACCGCCGTGGCGATCAGGTTTTCCAATTCGGCCACCTGGCTGACGTCGGCTTTCACGCCAATGGCGCAATCACCCAGGTCGCGGACCTGCTTTTCCAGCGCCTCGGTGGCCTCGGGATGGGCCACGTAATCAATGACGATGTTGGCGCCCTGCCGCGCCAGTTCCAGGACAATGGCCAGACCGATGCCGCTATTGCCACCGGTAACGATGGCGACTTTGCCTTTCAGATTCATAATGTTTTCCTTTTATCTGTGAGGTTGAGGTTGGGATTAGATTTTGGTTTGGTGCGAAGAAAGCTGGCCGGCCGGCGTGGTTTCCGGCCGTACGACCACGAAGGACAGTGTGGACAGCGCCAGGGCGACAACGGCGGTTCCGCCATAAATGACGTTCAGGTTCAAACCGGCGCCGGTTTGTAACGGGCCGACTCCGAACGCGGCGAGGCCATATCCGATCTGGTAGAAAGCGATCAATCCGCCGGCCACCGACCCGGCCATGGCGGTCAGTTCTTTCTGGCCAAAACTGATGGTCAGGGGCAGCAAGGCGGAACATCCCAAGCCTGCCAGCGCAAAGGCCAGCAAGCCGGGGAGAGCTGCGGTTTTGGGCAGGCAGGCACTGAGAATAAACGCCCCGGTCACCACCAAGGGCAACACCCGGCAAACCAGCGTTTCAGGAAACCAGTGTTCGAGGGCGGCAAACAAAATGCGACCGACGGTGACCATCGCCCAAAATACCGTCAAGGCCAGCGCGGCCAGGGTGGTGCTCGCGCCAAATTGTTTGGTCATATAGAGCGCGGCCCAATTGCCATTCATGGTCTCGCACACGCCATAGAGCAAGGCAAACAGGGCGAAAATCCAGAAACGCGCGGGAATTTTCATTTTGCCCCCGGTTACGGATGCGGCGGTTCCGGGTGGAGCATCGGCCTGCAGCGGTTGTTTGAGGCTGAATAGCATCAATCCTAAGATTAACCCGCCGACGAGCACTGGCAGTCCCCACCAGATACCAAGTCTTACAAACACGGCAATGAATACGGGTGCCAGCGCGGTGCCCAATCCAAGCAACGCGTTTAATCCCAGCACCGCGCGGTCCACCTGCTGCGGAAAAAAGGCGGCGGCAAAGGTATTCAGCGCCGGCACGGTAAATCCGAATCCCACGCCCATGCACGTGGTAGCCAGGAGTAAAATCCCATAGGCAAGGCTATGTTGGTGCATCACGAAACGGCTCAATACCAGCAGTGCCATCGCCAGCCAGTTCGCGCCCAGACCCAGCAGATAAATGCGTTTGGCCCCCAGCCGCCGCGTCAGCCCCGCGCCGAGCAGCGAGGCTACGATGGCCAGAATCGCCTGCGGGATGAACATGCCGCCATATTCCGTGTTCGACAGACCGTAGTCGGCGGCGCTGGTAAATACCGCACTCGCCGCCGGGAAGGTGACCAGCGCGATGCCCTGGATCACTCCGGCAACGTACACAGTGGCGATTTCGGTGCGTTCAGCCATCGTTCAGGTTTCCTATTTTAGCCGTTCCAGCAGGTGGTCGCCCACGCGCAAGGCGTTGGCAATGGCTGTCAGTGAGGGATTCACCGCGCCGATGCTGGGAAAAAAGCTGGTGTCCACCACATAGAGATTGTCGAGCTCGTGGGCCCGGCAGTTCACATCCAGCACGGAACTTTGCGGATCGGTGCCGAACCGGCAGGTGCCGGACTGATGGCCCACCCCGGCCACCGGGATGTGTTTCCCCAGGTAAAGGTTGTTGGGGATGAGATGCGGATGCAGGTCCAGATGTTCCAGCAGGCCTTGCAGTTTTTTCCGCAACCGGTCAATCGGTTCGATATTGGTAAATTCGTAATGCAACCGGATTTGACCTTGGGAATTCAGGGTTACGCGGTTTTGGGGCAGCGGCAGATCCTCGCCGGTCAGCCAGAAATCCACCGCGTGCCGCCCCATCTGGTCCAGCGTAAAACCGGGCGCAAACTTGGGGGCATCAGCCTGGAACATCGGCCCTTTGGATTTGCCAATCATCTGAATGTTGCCCAGCGGAAATTCATAGTCCGGTGCGCCGAAGTAGTAGTCATTCACCGAAAGTGTCTTTTGGAAGATGGTCGGGTTTTCGCGCCGCGAAAGGGCGACCAAGGCGATGGCGTTATGGAACATGTAATTGCGCCCCACCATGTCCGAGCCGTTGGCGAGCCCGCGCGGATGCCGGTCGTTCGCCGACATCAGCAGCAACCGGGCGGAATTGGCGGCACCGCAGGCGACCACAACGATGCCGCCCGTGAATGCTTCCGTTTGTCCGTTGCGGTCAACGACGACCTTGGTTACTTCCCGGCCGCTGGGGCTGGTTTCCAGCCGCCGGACTTCGGCATTGGTCAGTAGCGTCACATTCGGGTATTGCAGCGCGGGCCGCACGGCGATCACTTCAGCATCGGCCTTGGCGTGAACGAGACAGGGAAAGCCATCGCACGTATCACAACGGATGCAGCGGCTCACCGCCATGTCCGCCTCGTTCAGCAAAATGCCAGTGGGCGCATACGCCGGATGACAGCCGGCCCGTTTCAAGCCGTCCACAATTTCCTGAATTCGCGGCTCATGACTGACCGGCGGAAACGGATAAGGAGCGCTGGCGGGTGGATCGGTGGGGTCATCGCCCCGCCGGCCGTGGACGTTATAGAGCCGCTCGGCCTGGGTGTAGTAAGGTTCCAGGTCTTCGTAACGGATCGGCCAGTCGGGCGTCAGGCCATCGGCGGTGCGGTGGGCGGTGAAATCCTCCCGCCGCAGCCGGAACAAAGCCGCGCCATACATTTTGGTGGCGCCGCCCACGAAGTAATGCGAGCCGGGCTGGAATGGCTGGTCATGGTTGTCATGCCAGGTATCCGGCGACACGTACCGGTTTTTCACAAACACCTCGGTGGCATCCCAGTTTGGTTTTTCCCGGGGAAGATAATCGCCCCGCTCCAGAATGAGAATGCTTTTGCCGGCCGGCGCCAGCTTGAGCGCGAGCGTGCCGCCGCCGGCACCGCTGCCAATGATGATGATGTCGTAGTGGCTCATGTGGGATTAAACGGAAACGGGTTTTTTATGGGGCCGCAGCAGGCGGGCCACCAGGCCGGTCCACCCGGTCTGGTGCGAGGCGCCTACACCGTGCCCGGTGTCGCCGTGAAAATATTCATGGAACAGCACGTAATCCTTGAAATGCGGGTCGCCGGCCAGTTTGGGGTGATATTTTAAAACAGGCCGCTGACCATCCGCACCCTGGAGAAACAGGGTGGTCAGCCGGCGGGTGAGTTCAGCGGCCACCTCGCCGAGGGTGATGAATTTTCCGGAGCCGGCCGGGCATTCCACTTTGAAATCATCACCATAGTAGTGATCAAACCGCTGGAGCGACTCAATGAGCAGATAATTGAGCGGCATCCAGACGGGCCCGCGCCAGTTGGAATTGCCGCCAAACAGACGGCTGCGCGATTCGCCCGGCCAGTAACCGACTTCGTAAGTCTGGCCCCCGGTCGCATAAAAATAGGGTGCTTGTTCATGCACCTTGGAGAGGGACCGCACCCCCTGACCGGAGAGAAACTGTGTTTCATCCAGCATCCGGCGGAGCAGCGCTTTCATCCGGTGCCCGCGCAGCAGGGAAAGCAGCCGGCGGTCGCCGGTGCCACCTTCACGCCAGTCCGAGATCAGACAGGCGAGTTGCGGCCGGTGTTTCAGATACCATTCCATGCGGGCGGAGAAGTCCGGCAATTGTTGCAACACCGCCGGTTCCACCACCTCCACTGCGAGCAGGGGAATCAGTCCGACGATGGATTGGATTTTCATGGGCACGTTGCCCCCGTCCGGCAGATTCAAATGATCGTAATAAAACTGGTCCGGTTCGTCCCACAAGCCGAGCGCCTCCTCGCCTACGCCATTGATGGCGCCGGCAATGGCCAGGAAATGTTCAAAAAACTTGGTGGCGATGTCTTCGTAAACGTGATCGTGCGCGGCCAGTTCCAGGGCAATGTGCAGAAGGTTGAGACAATACATGGCCATCCAGCTCGTGCCGTCCGCCTGGCTGAGATAGCCGCCGGTGGGCAGCGGCTTGCTGCGGTCGAAACAGCCGATGTTGTCGAGGCCGAGAAAGCCGCCCTGAAAAATATTCCGGCCCTGTTCATCCTTGCGATTGACCCACCAGGTAAAATTGAGCAGCATTTTTTGAAACACGCGCTCCAGAAAGGCCAGGTCCCCGGCATCCTCCGGGTTGGTTTCCCGGCGTTGACGGCGGTCAATTTGAAATACCCGGAAGGTTGCCCAGGCATGGACCGGCGGGTTCACATCACCAAAGGCCCATTCGTAGGCCGGCAACTGGCCATTCGGGTGCATATACCATTCGCGGGCCAGCAGGATGAGCTGGGACTTGGCGAATTCCGGGTCAATGTCGGCAAAGGCGACACAATGAAAAGCGAGATCCCAGGCCGCAAACCAGGGATATTCCCACTTGTCGGGCATCGAAATGATCTCTGCGTTGTTCAGATGCTTCCATTCACTGTTGCGCGCATGTTTGCGCTCGGGTGGCGGCGGTGGCTGGGCCGGATCACCTTGCAACCACGCGGCCACATCATAATGGAAAAACTGTTTGCTCCAGATCATGCCCGCATACGCCTGGCGTTGCACCAGCCGGGCATCGGGATCGTTTAGCTCCGCCTGCAAGGCCGCGTAAAATTCATCCGCTTCATGGCGGCAGCGGCTGAAGACGGTGTCGAAGTCAGCCCACGGTTTGCCGGCGGTTGCCTGGCCTGATGGAGTAAGCCGCAATTTCACCGTGGCCGAGCCACCGGCGGGCACGGTTAATTCGTAAAGGGCGCCGGCTTTGGTTCCGGTCTGGGCGGGATTTACCGCCGCCTTATTGCCATGGACGATGTATTCGTGAAAGGCGTCTTTGAAAAAACCGGCGGCTGTGGACTGGCCATAGAGTCGGCGGACATTGGTCTCATTATCGCAGAAC
>CAIJGS010000221.1 GCA_903820285.1 uncultured Verrucomicrobia subdivision 3 bacterium
ACATAGCCTTGCAGATTGCCAAACGTGCCAAACGGCGGCGTGTTCGTAACCACAATGATGGGTGAAGCCGCACCGGTAGAAAACACCTGAATAACCAGCAAAAACAATGATGACACGAAAACGCGAAACCGGGAATCAGCCGTCTGGATCATTATTAATTATAGCACAAATTACCGGCCGGGCAAACGGCACTTTACACCTTGATTGACTAACTAGGCAGACGGAACCAGGCATTCCTACTGATCCCAAACATTAACTCTTGGCCATCAAACAGCTAACGCTTGACCGGCTTGTCCGTCTCGTAAGTGAAGCCGGAAAATATCTGCAGAAAATCCGCCGCCGGGACATCAAAGATGCCGTGTTCGGTGGGATAGCCATTCACCAATCCCGCTGGCCCGGTGGGTTTCACGTGATTGCCCCAAGGATTAAACATCCGCACCATATGTGTGGCGGGACTGTAATCCAGCACCGCCAGCACATGGCCATGCGGAATGCCTTTCGGCAGAGTCTTGTCCTTGCGCGTGCCGGTCGCCATCAACCGGTGATCGGTCGTCAGCTTCACCAGCAAATCGTTCAGCTTTTGCGGTGCCCCCGCCGGATCTTCCTTCAGCCAGCGCCCCGTTGGCACGCCGGCGGTTTTATGACCGGTCAACCGCGATATCACCGGCGCATAGTAACCGCCCCTTCCGATCAAATCCGTCACCACTGCGTCATCCGGTGCCAATTCCTCACCGGTCTTTGCCTCCCGCGCCTCCACGCTGAAATGCGCATACGCCTTTTCCAAAACCGACAGCCAGATGCCATGGTTGCTGCCCTCGGTCGCCCCCATCAACAGTTCCGCATCCGTCACCGGGGCAACAGATATGTCCCGGCCATTGCCAAAATGAACCTCATATCCGCCATCTGTCCGCAGCCGGATCATCGCGCGGATGGCCCGCGGATGCTGGTAAACCATCGACCCGACGACCGCCAGCAAATAGCAGTCGCCCATGCCGCCCTGATGAAAGGTGGCCAGGTTAGGATCTTCCGGCAGAAACAGGGAATGGTTGATGGACTGGATGTGCCGCCCAAAGCGGACAATCAATCGCTGGAGTTGGGGATCGTCCGCCAGAGCCAGCACCTCCGGCAGGGTGAGCGTCTTGGTATCGTCCGCTTCATCTGCATGCAACCGCCGGCGCAGCACCGCCGCCAGCGCGGATTCATCGCCGTGTATCTGCGGATCTTCGATCACCGCGTTGACCTCCTTCAGGTCAATCTTGCCATCTTGATTTCGGTCCCATCGGTTAAAAGCCGCCGTAAACGCCTGCTGGAAATTCTCGTTCTTCTGTTCCTGATTCACGGCCGGTTTGGCCTTGGTCTTGGCTTTGGGTCCAGCCTCACAAATCCCGCCCGCCATGACAAAAACGACCAACAAGAAAAGACTGCAGCGAAGCCAGCGGCTGGAAAAAAATCCGGATTTCATGATGCGTATGCTTTCGACTTTGAAAATTGAACGATTTCACGTTGAAAGTAAATTATTTCAATCCGTCCATTGTAATGCCGCCACCTCACCGCGGTTGACATCAGCAATGCGATTCAAACAGTATATGAAGCACGGGTGCGGGACAGTTCCAGTCCGCCTATGAAACTTTTCGTCATCATCTGGCATTTGCTATACCTCGTAGCGGCGTTGCTGCTGGTGGTCCGGTTCATTGGCAGTTTTTTCTCGTCCAAAATCACCGACCAGATGCGGCGGTATCCGGTAATTCATTATGTCTGGGGCGTATTTGTCATGATCAGCTTTATTCTGTTCATGGACATTTGGGGTCCCCTGGCCTTGCCCATGGTCTGGGCGGATCGGCATAACCAGCGGAACATTATTAGGGAGCGGATTCAATTGGCCGGCGGATGGAGTGAGTTGCAGCAGGCTTGTGCTGTCCTCATGGAGCAGCACGGTCAGGATGGTTTCAATTGGTTCCGGGGACAAACCAATGCCCTGCCGCCAACCTTGGCCGCGCTCCGGCCAATGCAGGTGGATATGCTGCCGCCTGGCCCCGGTCTGCCTGCCCCCGTGCTGCGCATCAAAATGTTCGGCCAGTATTCAACGGGTCGCATGGCACCCCGTACTATGGGTTGGTTGTGATGTGCCGCACCGATGCCGCCCCCAATGAGCCCCTGCCCGCCCTCAAATATGCATCAGGCATCAGCCATGACCATTTCAACCGGCTCACCGACCGGGTTTTTGAAAATTACTGATGGGCGGAGTCACCCTCCGCCGCCTCACCCTCATTTCCCCTGCGCTGCCGCCGTATCCCGATAGCGGTAGGTGGTGGCTGCCAAGCTAAATAAGATGGCCACCACAAATGTCAGGCCCGCGTATAGCATGAACCGGTCGGTGCTCACCGAGGCGGAACTGTTCGTGGCGCTGGCCAGGATTTTGGTGAGGACCGCCACCAACAAATCCCCGAAGGCCACCGTCAGCAGCCAGAAACTCATGATGCTGCTCTTCATTTCCGGTGCGGCTTCGCGGAAGGCGAATTCCAGACCCGTCGTGGAAATCAGTACTTCCGCCAGGGTCAGCACCACATAGGGAACCCCCTGCCAGAGCACGCTCAACTGCACCCCCGCTTCAATCTGCTTTTGCAGCGCAGCCACGATCAGATAGGAAGCCGACGCGAGAAACATGCCATAAGCCATCCGGCGCAACGGCGCGGCAAATTTTCCGATCACCGGATACACCAGCAGCGTCAGCAACGGCACCAGGATCATCACAATCGCCGGGTTGGCGGATTGCATCTCCTCCGCGCCAATGCTGAAGCCTAGAATACTGGCCGGCACCATTTTTTCCCCCTGCAACACCCAGGTGGTATTGGTCTGGTCAAAGAGTGACCAGAAGACCGGCACCAGCGCGAACACAAACAGGATCGGCAAAACCGACCGCGCGGCGTCCACTTCCTGGTCACTGAAACGCGTGCGAGCTTTGGCCCAGAATCCCGCCTGGCCGGGCGTGCGCGGGGTGAACAGCGTCGTGAAAATCACCTGAAAAAAACCGGCGTTCTTCGTTTCGCGGCTGGTGGGCACCCGCACATAATGCTTGGTGCCTAACCAGAAGATAAACGTGGCAATCGCCATCAAGATGCCCGGCACGCCAAAGGCGATGCCGTAACCGTAATGATTTTTGAACCAGGGAATGACCAGGAAAGCGAAAAAGGAACCAAGGTTGATCGACCAGTAAAACGCACCATACGCCTTTTGCAGCAGGTGCGACTGCTCCGGCTTGAACTGGTCGCCCATGAAGGCCGATACACAGGGTTTGATACCGCCGGAGCCGAAGGCAATCAGGCCCAACCCGGTGCAGAGCAGGACCATCTTCCCGTGCACCGTCCCCGCCATATCACTGCACGCCAGCACCCCGTGACCGGCGCAATAAAACAGGGAAACCCACAGAATGGTATGGTAGCGGCCGATCAGCTTGTCCGAAATCCACGCCCCGAGCAGCGGCATGAAATAATTCACAAACACGAACAAATGAACAATTTCAGTGGCCTGGTCATCCGTCTGCCCAAGCCCCCCTTTGAGCACCGCGCCGGTGATGTAACCGGCCAGAATGCTGCGCATGCCGTAATAGCTGAAGCGCTCGCAGGCCTCGTTGCCAATGATATATTTGATCTGCGCCGGCCAGCGACTGGCGGCGGATGGGGTTGAAAGCGACATACCTTTCCCGCCAGCCTACCGGAAGCCCACTCCCGATAAAAGCCTGATTTAATCGGGAAACACAAATGATTTCACTTGTGGGCCATACTTGGAAGACTCGGCTGACCCACTTTCAATCTCGGCAGCAAGTCAGTCCTTGCATCACTGCCACTTGAAGGTGCCCTGCTGCTCGTCACCAAAGTTGCCATATTGGTCATAAGCTTCGAGCACGTATATTCCTGCGGTCGTGGATTGGAAACGCAAATTCAAATAGTAGGTGTTGCCGCTTTCCGTATCATGCAATTGCAGCCAGCCCGCCACCCGGCTGTAGGCAGCGGCGGTGTAGGGTCCGCCGGCGGTGGATTTGTCACTGGCCACCACGGCCGAAAACGTGCCGGCACTTAGACTGGCGGTAATCGTGTTGCTTGCAGACGTAAGTACGATCTTATGACCGCTCCATGTTGCCGGCACAAAATTGGTGGCGGCAAAATACTGGATGACACCCGAATCCGGCCCGCTGTCATTTGTGAAAACGAGCCAGCCCGGACTGACAAACGTCACATCCACCACCTGCACTCCATTGCTGGCAATGTCCGGCGGAGCCAGGTATTGCAACGATAATTGCCCATTCAGAGCATCCGTTGGCTGATAGGCATAGTTGCCCACCCCGCTATTACTATTGTTGGTGTCTTGCGAAAACTGGCTGAAAGTATTGGTGCCAAAACTGACCTGAAACGGATTGCCACCATCGGGCGACACCACCGTATCATACCCGGCCAGACTGGTCGGGGCATTGGTAAGCACCAGCTTGGCCACACTGCTCGTCACGCTGCCATAAAAACTGCTCACCATCACGCGATAGGCACCGGCGTTATTGGTCGTCAATGAAGACAACTCCAATGTGGAGGCATTTTGTCCCGTCAGGTTGGCGGAATTATACTGCCACTGGTAGGTGAAAGGGCCGGAGCCCGTTGCCACCACCGAAAAACTGGCAATGCTTGCATAAAAAGCCACCGTATCGACCGGTTGAACCTTGATGGCCGGTGGCTGATAGAACCCTGCCGTTAAGGCCAGGTTGGAACTCATCATGAAAGTCAACGTCGCACGATTGGTCAGGGTATGGTATCCCCCATCCACCCAATTGTAAAAATACCAGCCCGTCGCCGGCACTGCCGTCACCGTGTAATTCTTCCCTACCTCCAGCCACGCATTACTGTAGTTCGGCGTAATGCTGCCCAACCCCATCGTCGCCAAGGTCAGTTGCGCCGACAGCACGTAATAAACCGTCGTCGTATTCGTCAGCGATTTGTTACCCGTTGTGTCATAAGCATACGCCTGCAATGTGTTCGTCCCCGGCAGCAGATTCAGCGTCCCCGACCAGTTGCTCACACCATCCGCCACGTTCCAGCCGCCCGCGTTCAACTGATATTGCACCCCGCCCAACCGCCAGTTGTCACTCGCCGTGCCGCGCACCACGAACACACTATTGCTCGTCCGCTGCCCCGCAGTTAGATTGGTAATAAGGATCGTCGGCTTCGTGATGTCCGCAAAGTTCGCCGTAAACGTCAGATTTGACGCCATCGTGAACTGCAAGCCTGCCTGGTTCGTCGCGCAGCTCCCCGTCCAGTTCGTGAATGCAAACCCGGTTGCCGGCACTGCCGTGGCCGTATAATTCTTCCCCACCTCCAGCCACGCATTACTGTAGTTCGGCGTAATGCTGCCCAACCCCATCGTCGCCAAGGTCAGTTGCG
>CAIJGS010000222.1 GCA_903820285.1 uncultured Verrucomicrobia subdivision 3 bacterium
CCGCGTGGCCCTGCATGCCGAGGAACTCTCGCTGGTGCATCCCACCACGAACGAGACCATCGTGATCAAGAGCGAATGGCCCAAGGACATCCGGGTGGCCGTGAAATATCTACGCCAGTATGCGACCGGCCCGAGCCGCCGTTCGCCGTCCGAAGCCGACAGCTACGAAGAATGATTGCAGGCAGACAGGCAGTTCATTTGCCCGTCAGCTGACCGTCCAGTTCATGATGGCTTTCTGCACGTGCAGCCGGTTTTCCGCCTGGGTGAAGATCGTGTCCGCGTGGGCTTCAAACGTTTCCCCGTCAATTTCTTTTCCGCGATAGGCGGGGAGGCAATGCATGACGAGCGCGCCGGGTTTGGCGAGCTTCACGAGTTCGGCATTGATCTGGTAACCGCCCAGCACGCGGATGCGCTCAGCCGCCTCGGCTTCCTTGCCCATGGAGACCCAAACGTCGGTGTAGAGCAGATCCGCTCCAGTGGCAGCACTTTTCAAATCTTCCGTGCAAATGATGTTGCCGCCGGCGCGCTTTAGAATTTCCGCTGACGGTTGAAAGGCCTTCGGCGCGGCAATGCGCAGCTCGAAGCCCAGTTTGGCCGCCGCAAAAATCCAGGACACGGGCACGTTGCATGCGCCATCGCCCACATACGTCACCACCTTGCCTACGATGGAACTGTGCGTTTCCTGAAAGGTGAAAATATCCGTCAGAATTTGGCAGGGATGCTCGTCATCCGTCAGCGCATTGATGGTGGGGATCTTGGAAAATTCCGCGAATTCTTCCACGTCGGCCTGCGCATAGGTGCGGATGACCGCGCCGTGAATCATGCGGCCCAGCACGCGGGCGGTGTCCTTGATCGGCTCGCCGCGGCCCAGTTGAATGTCATTGGCGTTCAGAAACATCACCCCGGCGCCCAGTTCGCGGATGCCCGTCTCGAACGACACGCGGGTGCGCGTGGAGGACTTGGAAAAAATCAGCGCCCACGTCTGGCCCGCGAGCGGCTGTGTCGGATGCGCGCCGCGCTGGCGTTTGACCGCGGTGGCGTCGTGCAGGATTTTTTCAAAATCCGCCGGCGACAGCTTTTCCAATGACAACAAATGTTTCATGACTCAAAAGCAAATAGGGAAATGGCGTCCAAAGAAAATTGTATAACCGATGTTTGGGCCGACGTCACCTCTTTTTACCGGCTGGCACGAGATAATTTTCGTCTGCGGAGATGGGGTAGGGGTGGCTCAGGCCGCTTTTTTGCGGGCAGCATCCGCCGCTCGCCAGAGGTACCAGGCCGCCGTGGTGCCATGCGGTCGCCAGCGGCGGCCATGGGCCAGCAGAGCCTTGGGCTTGGGCATGGTCCGCTTTTTGTAGGCGATGCGGAAGCCGTTGCGCACGCCAAAATCATCCACGGGCAGCACATCGGTCCGGCCCAGTTGGAAAATGAGCAGCATCTCCACGGTCCAGCGTCCCACCCCACGTACCTCGGTGAGGCGTTCAATGATTTCGTCGTCGGACAATTTTACAATCTGCCGGCTCGTGGGCACGACGCCGCTCAAGGTTTTTTCCGCGATGTCACGAATGGCCCGGATCTTGGCGAAGGAAAAACCGCAGGCGCGGATCTGTTCATCCGTCACGGTAGCGATATCCTCCGGCCGGGGAAATTTCCGGCCGGGGAAGAGTTTTTTAAACCGGGTGAGGATGGTGTTGGCCGCCGTGCCGTTCAACTGCTGGTGGGCGACCGCTTGCACGAGCGATTGAAACGGCGAGCGCCACGTCTCCGGTGCCAGTTCGCACGGTCCGATTTCCCGGATCAGCCGGGCCATCACCGGATCAACGTCAGCTAAATATTTGAGCGCAGCGGCATTCATGGCTGCCCGTTATGGCGAATTTTCCCAACGGAAGCGAGGAGAAAAGAAGGAGGCATCCTCCAGCTTCAATCCGCCATCCTCGCCGGCTCAAAGGCCAGCCGCGAGATCCTTCACCACTTCCTCAATCTTGGCGATGCCTTCGCCGGCTTCCTGCGGTTTGAGATTGAGGGGCGGGAGCAGCCGGACGATTTGCGTGCCGGCCGGAACGGTCATGACGCCGATGGCATGCAACCGGTTCACAAATTGGAGCGCGGCGGTCTTGTCGCTGCCGGCAAAGGCGGGAATGTTTTCAGCCAGTTCGAGGCCGAGCATAAAGCCGAGGCCCCGCGAACATTTCACAACTGCGGGATATTCCCGGGCGAGCCGGTCCAATTCATGTTGCAGCCATTCGCCGAGCTTCCGCGCGTGGGCATCCAGCTTTTCCGCTTCGATCACTTCCAGGACTTTCAACGCCACAGCGCAGGCCAGAGGCGTGCCGCCGAAGGTGGAACCGTGCGTGCCGGGTCCGAGCAGGCCGGCATACGGTTCGCGAATCCAGAACGCGCCGATGGGGAAGCCGCCGCCGAGAGATTTCGCCATGGAGAGGCCGTCGGGCAAAAAGTTTTCGCCGCCGGGCACGCCTTCGAGAATCCGCTGGAAACTCTGGAACTTGCCGGTGCGATAATGACCGCATTGGATGCCGTCCATGAGCAACAACAGTTTCTTTTCATCGCAGAGGGCGCGCAGGCCCAGCAGATATTCGGCGGTGGCGGGCGTCACGCCGCCTTCGCCCTGCACGCCTTCGATCATGATGGCGGCGGTGGCGGGCGAGATGGCGGCCCGGGCGGCCTCGAGGTCATTGAACGGAATGTGCCGGAAGCCGGGCATGATCGGCTCGAAGCCTTTTTTCACCTTGTCCTGGCCGGTCGCGGCGATGCCGCCGAGCGTCCGTCCGTGAAACGAATTGACGGCGGTAAGCACTTCAAAGCGGCCTTCGTCGTGACCGAATTTGCGCGCGAGCTTGAAGAGACCTTCATTCGCCTCCGCGCCGCTGTTGGCAAAAAAACATTTGCCGGGGCCGATCCGTTTCACGAGTTCCGCGGCCAGCCGGCCCTGCGGTTCGGTGAAATAGAGATTGGAGACGTGGATGAGCTTTTGCGATTGCTCCACCAACGCGGCGGTGATGGCCGGGTGCGCGTGGCCGAGGCAGCACACGGCGATGCCGCTGCCGAGATCCAGGTAGCGGCGGCCGGACACGTCAAACAGATAGCTGCCCGCCCCGTGGCTGAGGACGAGTTCGAAGCGACCGTAGCTGGGCACAACGTTGCGTGTGAACAGTTCGCGGATGGTCTCGTGCTGATTGCGCACGATGGACGGCGGAGTAGGTTCCAGTTCTTTCATTGACAGAGGCCGATTAAAGCGGAATTGCGGCGGGACACAATAACAAAACCAGCCATCACAAAACCACTTCGGTGCCGATGCCCTTGTCCGTGAAAATTTCGAGCAGCACGGAATGCGGTACACGACCGTCCACAAAGGAAACCTTTTCCACGCCGGCGCGGATGGCGGCCACGGCGCTGTCCACTTTGGGAATCATGCCCTTGTCCACAATGCCGGCGGCTTTCAGGCCGGGCACTTCCGCCGTTTTTAAATGGGCGATCAGCGTGGCGGGATCCTTGGGATCGCGCATCAGGCCGCAGACATCGCTCATAAATACCAGCCGCTTGGCCTTCAGCGCCAGCGCCGTCATGGCGGCGGCAACGTCGGCATTGCAGTTGTAAATTTTGCCGTCCTCGCCGCGCGCGGTGGGGCTGATGACCGGCGTGAAGCCGCACCAGATGGATTCTTTGAGCGGCGCGACGTTTACTTCGATCACTTCGCCGACGTAGCCGACATCAATTTTCTGGCCGGGATGTTCCTTGTCATCCAGAAGCAGCTTGCGGCATTTGAAAATATCCGGTCCGGCAAACCCGACGGCCCGGCCGCCGAGGGCGTTGATGGTCTTGACCACCTCCGGATTGATTTCCCGGGTCAGGACGTCATCCACGATCTGCACCGTGGCTTCATCGGTCACGCGCTGCCCTTGAATGAAATTCGCCTTGAGCCCGGCCTTTTCCATGGCGCGGGTGATGGCCTTGCCGCCGCCGTGCACGACCACGGGATTGATCTCGACCGCTTCGAGAAACACGATGTCGCGCGCCACGCCATTGCGGACGCTGTCGTCGGGCGAGTCCATGAAGCTGCCGCCGTATTTGACGACAAACGTTTCGCCGCTGAACTTCTGGATGTACGGCAGCGCTTCAAGCAGCGTGGCCGCTTTGGAAATCAGGTCTTGCACGCAAAATTTTTAACAGGTGCGGGGCCTGATGTGAAAAGAATTATTTGGCATTTTGTGAGGAGCCAGCGGCAGCCGGTCTTGAAATGGCAACAAGCCGGGCGGCTCGTGCGGCTATTGGCTTGCCTATTCACCTTGGGATCAGCCGGATGCCGGGTTTCTATTCGCAATTCACCTCCCATATGGTATAGTGGAACCGCAGTAATCAGTGGTGAATCCAAAAGTCAGACATGTCCGATAATTTAATTGATCGCGCGGCTGTCCGGTTATACCGGGCGGTTATGCTCCTGCCTTTGGGCAGTCATCGTCCGGGCGTGGCCAGCCTGCCGCCAATCCAGGTGCAGAATCCCGCTTTGCGTTACCGTGAATTGCAACTGAAGGCTGAGGAGCATGCCGCCGCGGTGGAAGATTCCGCCCAGTTTTGGAGCCGCCTGCATTTTCATGTCACCCGCACCGTATATACGGCTTGTTTCATCAGTCTGCTCGCCTCGCTGCTGGTGGTCCGGGAAGTCCGCTATTACCTTGCCGTCAGCAAGTCGACCCACATCCAGACCACGACGAATGCCGACGGTCACAAGCCGGTCAAAAAGGGTTTCCGGGTACCGTTCCAGATATCCATCCCGGTGGCCGTGGTCTCCGGACTGCTGGGCTTTGGCTGTTACAAAATGCAGGGACGCGTTCGCACCCGGCAACTGATCGAGTTGCGCAAGCGTGATGATTTCAATGGTTTCATGATCCGCCGGCGGAACCTGCAATCTCCGTTGCAAGAAGATTGTGACCTGCTGGAAATGCATCTGGCTCGGTTGGAAGAAGCCAAACGGGCCAAGCAAGAGCGCACCCTCTGGTATCGCACTTGGCGACGCCTCACGCCGGCCAGCTGGGGGGAAAGTCCCGCCAAAACGGAGCCGGTTGCCCGCGAACGCGCCTGAGGGCACACATTTAAAGGCACTTCACCGGGTTTTGGCGAAGCAAACCCGCCACAGCGAGTCACTGCAATTTCCCACTCGCAGCAGCAATTCACGGCTGACTTGGTGCATCAGCAGCCGCTGAAACCAGGTCGCCCACCGCAGCCGTTGGGCAAAGCCGGTGGCGCATTGCCGGGTTATGGTCTGCCGGGTCACCGCCCAATCCAATTCTCCCCGGCTGTATGCCGCCAGCGGTGTCACGGCCCAGTGCGCTGATTCGAAAGCCATGGACATACCATTGCCTGTCACCGGCGGAATCATGGTCAAGGCATCGCCGATGGAACATTCGGCCGTTGGCTGGCCGACCGTCGGGACCAGGTTCAAGGCGGTAACCGCCGTGAATGATGCCGTATCAAATTCCCCCATCCGCAAGCGTTCGCGCAAACCTGAACCGGCCGGGCCACTCAGAATTTCCCGCCACTGCACCGCCAGTTGTGGCACCGGCTGGCGCAGGGCGAACAGCCCGCATACATTCACCTCACCGCCGGGCAGCCGGCACAGTCCTACGTAGCCATCCGGGAAAAAATGCATTTCCAGATCGGCGGCCAGCGTGACCTTCCGGACGTGGGCTTTCAAGCCGATCCATTTTGCCGGGGCCGACTCCGCAGCCACGCGGCGGCCGGTGGCGCGCACCCAACCCGGTTCCAGCGTGGCAACTGTAATCCTCTCTCGCTCTCGCAACTCGCCGCCCAGCCGGCGAAATTCTTGGGCCAGCAAATCATCCATCACCCAGCGCGACAGACAAAGCCCCGGACTCGGCAGCGTTCTGGCGCGGTAATCCCGCTGGCCGGAGTGGAACGACGCCGTGCCGGCAATACGCGCGCCGGCGGCAATAAATTTTTCCTGTAAGCCCAGTTCCTGCAACACCGCCAGCCCCCGGCCGCAGACAAATTCGCCGCAGACGCGATGACGGGGATAACTTCCTGCTTCGTAGATCACCACCGGAATATCCCGCTGCCGCAGGGCGATACCCAGGGTTAATCCCGCCAGGCCGCCACCGGCGATGTTGATGGGCTGGCGAGCATTCATGGGGCCGGGGCAGCGGTGGCGTTTTTTTCCGCCAGAAAAAGGTGGCTGAACCAGCCGGCGCGCCGCTCGGTCAATTGCCAGCCGGTGTCAGCGGGCCACAGTCCGGAAAGTTCCTGGCCGGCAAATCCGGCCCGGACGCTGACCACGGCATCGTGGCGGGTGACGGCATTCGCGCCGATCAGACCAAGCAACCGGCTGGCCAACAGCGGCCCGGCGGCCCGGCGCGGTTCACAGGCGCAACACACCGCCGCTTTTTCGCTCAGGGACATAAACGCGAAGCGCAACGTTTCCTCCGCAAAATGATGCAGAAAGAGGTTGGCCACCACCCAGGTGCCGGGTTGTGCCGGGCGGGTGCGCAGCCAGTCCCAGGCATCCGCCAGTTCAACCTGCGGACGAAATCCGCGCACCCGCAGTTCCGCCAGCACCCGTTCATCGGCTGCGTTGGCGCGATCCACCAGGATCAGCTCCGTGCCGGGGGACAGGGTCGGCAGCTGTATTACAAGTTGCAGCAGGAAAGCCCCGTCGCCCGCGCCCAGATCCACGATTCGCTTGGGCGGTGCCGACCGAAGGCTTCGGGAGAGGCTGGCCGCCACCAGCCCGGCATTACCCATGCAACGATTGATGCGGCGCAAATCCCGGCGCGAATGTTGGGCCGCCGGATCGTGGGCCGGCAATTCATCCAGCAATTCAGGTTGGAGCTGTCGCCGCATGGTGGTAATTCCTAAACCCCGGCTGGCATTTCGCCGGCTTTTAGAATGGCCCCGTGGCAGCTAAAACCCGCGCCAAAGGAGCACAGCCACCACCAGCCGGGCGGGGCACCGCCGGCCAGCGCATTCTGGAGTGCAAAATAAACGCTGGCACTGCTCAGGTTGCCATATTCATGAAGCACGGCCGCGCTCCAGCGCAAATCCTCCGGGGCCAAGCCAAGTTTATCCCGCAGGGCATTTAACACATCCCGACCGCCCGGATGCAAAATCCAGCCATTGATCCGGTCGCGGGCAACCCCGCTTTCGCGCAATGCCTGTTCCAGCACTTCTCCGGCCGCTTGGGCTGCCAATTCCGGTACATCCAGTTTCAGCAGATTACGGAGCATCCCGCCGCGCGACTCAAAACGCAGCTGGTCGCGCAGCTCCGGTTTCAGCACGGAAACAGCGGTCGTCCACTCCAGATGTCGCTTGCCAACCGGCGCTTCCCGCGTCAGCACCGCTGCCCCCGCGCCGTCGCCAAAGAGGCAGGCGCTGACCAGCACGCCGACATCGTCATCGAGATACATCGCGGCGCTGCACACTTCCACGCAGATGGAGAGCACCCGGTCGGCGCGCCCGCCAGCGAGCAGCGCCTCGGCCGCGCGCCAGTTAGGCAACGCCGCACCACAGCCCTGGCCCACCAGATCGAGGGTGAAGATTTCCGGGCGCAGACCCAGCCGTTCGGACACATAGCTGGTCAGCCCCGGGCAGAGATAACCCGTACAGGTGCTGATCACGACCGCGTCCATATCCTTCGCCGTGAAACCGGCATCCGCCAACGCCCGTTCGGCCGCCCGGGTGGCCAGTGTTGGGGCCTGCTGCTGGAACCGGTTGTACAGGGCGTCGGGGTTAAGTTGAAAGGCATCGGCGAGGGGATTCAGCGCCAGATGACGGGTGGCAATGCCGTTCTCACCCAGGAGCACTTTGCGCAGGATGGCACGGGAACGCGGGTTCAGGGCGGCGAATTGGTCTGACGCTTCCAAAGCATCATAACATTCGCGCTGGGTGTAACGGTCGGGCGGGGTGGCGGTTCCCAAGCCGCTCACAAACATACTTCCGGTGGGCATAATTTTTCTCTTTTGCCTCCGGACATTTGCCCGGGTGTCTGACCCTGCCATATCTTGTCGGCAATAGCTACCGGTAACCGGATGTTTCGCAAAGGCCTCGAACGAGCCCGCGTTTTACTTCTTTGGATTGCCGCCGTTCGGCGCGTTGGTGCCAACCACGGTTTTGTCCGTGTCATCCACCTTATCAAAGTTCAGCGAGGCGGAATTGATACAATAGCGCAGGCCGGTTGGCTGCGGGCCGTCGTCAAACACATGGCCCAAATGGCCGCCGCAGTGGGCGCACAGCACTTCTTTGCGCTCCATGCCCAGGCTGTTATCTTCACGGATGATGACTTTCTTCTGATCGGCCAGATCATAAAAGCTTGGCCAGCCGCAGCCGGAATCAAACTTCGTGCTCGATTTGAAAAGGATTTCGCCGCAGGCGGCGCAGCGGTAAACACCGGGCTCATGGGTGTCCCAGTATTTGCCGGTGAAGGCGCGTTCGGTGCCGGCCTCGCGCAGGACGCGGTATTGTTCCGGGTTGAGTTGTTTGTGCCATTCGGCATCAGTTTTTTGGACGGGGAATTTCATGGTCGTGTCGGTTGCAGGGGCGTTGGTGGGAGAGGCGTGGCAGCCCGCAGTCAGCAAGACTACGGTCAGCGTCAAAAAAGTGAGAATGTTTTTCATGTATGTCTTATGTTCATTGGCCGGCCGGGCAGGGGATTATCTGCTACTTCTTCCACCGGCCCTTACTCCGCCGCTTCGGTTTCTGTTTCCGGTTGCGCCCGCAACACCCGCCACGCATGGATCCACGGATTGATCCGGCAAGCCGCCCGGTAATCACAATATTCACAGGCATTCTTACTGCCCATGCGATAGGGATCCACCGCCGCCTCGCCGGCAAAAATTCGCCGGCCCAATCCGCGCAACCGTTCCTCGACATCCGTCAGCAACTGCTGAAAGGCCGGGGCGGCGAGCGCTTCTGTTGAATTGGACGGCAATCCGCCATCCTTGTTCAACTTGAAATTGAATTGGTCACCCTTCTTCACTTCCGGCCGCCGGTCAAATAATTTCAGCCGGCTCGCATCCAGCCGGCCGCGATGGCGGAAGGCCTGCTGCCAGGCGGAGTCATCGTGCAATACCTCCGCGCGCGAAACGCCACCCTCGTGCTTGCCGGCCAGGTTCACGTAAAACATGCCGGCCGGCGAGATACTCTTGGCGGAAAGAATTTCCGGTGGCCAAGTGCGGATGGCGGCCAGATAGGCGGGCAGCTGGAGCTGGATGCCATGCTCCATCAGCAGCGGCTCCAGTTTGCGCTGGCTGGATTTGTAATCCATAACCACGGCCAGCGCGCGATCGCCATCGTGATAGACATCAATGCGGTCAATCCGGCCGCGCAGCGCCAACTGGCTGCCGCCGCCCAGCTCAATCGCCCACGCCGGGGCCGCCGAATCGTGAAAGCCAAAACCAAACTCCGCCTTGGCCGGGTCAAACTCATATTGTCCATGCATCCAGTTCACGAGCGTGCCGACAAAATCCTGCAATGGCTCGGTGAGCATGCGTGCTTCAAACCGTGTCCGCGCCGTCTCATCCAGCAGTCCTTCCCGGTAACCGGCGGTTAATCCCGCAGCAATGGTACCGATGCGTTCGCGGGCCTCGGCGGCGGTGAGATCACGCCAATGTTTGCCCTCCGCCGTCACTTGGTTGTGAAAGGTCATCAGGACCTCGTGCTGAAAACTGCCGCGTTCCCGCGCATCCAGTTCGAATAATTTCCGTTCCCCGGCATGCAAGCCGGACTGGATAAAGAAACGGAAGGGGCACTGCGCGAATTCCTCCAGCCGGCTCACGGAGGAGCGCAGCACCGGCCCGTACAATCGGCCGGCGAGTTCCGGCGAAATCTGGGCATCGCGGCCGAGACCGGGCAGTTCCCGCAAGGTTGCCACGAGCGGGGCCAGCGACGGCAGGGTGAGCAGTTTTTCCCAATTCAACCGGTCACTTTGATCGGCGGCTCCGGCCGGGTTTGGTGAGACCGCCGGCTCGTTTTGTAGTTTCAGCAGCGGGGACACCAGTTCACACAAGTGTACCGCATCGCTGCTGGACTGGCTGGCCGGATGAAAGTCTTCTTCCCTTAGCGCCGGAAATAAGGTTTGGAGGTGCGCGACAAAAGACGAGGGGTTCATCGTCTTTCCGTCGGTGCTCTGGCGGGCAAAGGTGACCGTCAGTTTTTCATTCGCCCGCGTACAGGCGATGTAGCCGAGGAAACGTTCGCGGCAGATCTGGTCAAACACGTTCGGCCCCAGCCGGGCGTTCTGTCGTTCCAATTCATCCCGGTCGGCGATTGTGAGAATCACCGGCGCTGGCGGCGGCGAAGGAAACACCGACTCATTGACGCCCAGGATGAGCGCGTATTTCAAACTCGGATTGCGCGCGCGGTCTATCGCGCCGACCAGCACCTCGTCCAAGGCGGGTGGAATCACTCCCACGGTCAAATTCGCCAGGCCTGCCTCCAAGATGGGCAGCCAGTCGCGCACACTCATGCGTTCGCCCACAAAAGCCAGCGCCACATTGTCGAGCCATGCGTTCATTTGATCCCAGACCGTGGCATGCGTGGCGGGCTGTCCGTTGGCGGTATTCGTGGTTGCATCCTGCGCCCAGCGTTCCAGGCGTTCGCCGGCTTTCAGGTCGTCCCAGAAAGCGCGCAATGCCTCGGCCAGTTCATCGCCGGCGGGTTTGTGGCCGGCGGCGGCAAAGCGGGCGCCCAGCCGTTCGAATGGTGGCAGGATGATACCGCGCAGTGTTTCACCGGTTTCATCCGGCAGCGGCTCGCGCCATTTTTTCCCGCGCCAGCCGAATTCCAGGGCCAGATTTTCCAGCACGTCAATCTGCTCTTCCGGCACGCCGGAAAAGCCCGTCTTCAAGGCACCAAACCAGTCGTCATGCTGCCAGTCAAAGGCAATCGTGCGCAGGGCGCTCCGCGTGAGTTCCGCCAGCGGGTGATGGGCCACGCTCTCTCGCCGGTCGAGGAAAAAGGGAATCTGATAACGGCGAAATACCCGGGCCAGCGGCTTATGATAGTCCTCCAACCCGCGTACTAGCACCGCGCAATCGCGATAACGGTTGCCGGCCTGGACAAATTTCAAAATCTCGCGCGCGGCAAACCTGGCCTCCGCTTCCGGATTATGGCAACCCACGATGCGTACGACCGCTTCCGTTGCCGGGATCGCCTCAGCCGCCACACTGGTGCGGGTCCAACGATCCTCCAGACTGGCGAGCACCGGGTTGGCGGTGAAACGGTTTTTTCCCGGTTCGTTCCGGAGCGTTTCCACGACGATCTGGCAGTCCGGCTGGGCGGCGAGTTGGGTGCGGCATTGCAGGAAGGTTTTGCCAATGGCCGACCACAGGGAGAGGCGCGCCGCTTCCGCCGCCGGTTCCGAGACCAGGCAAAATGCGAGCGTCGCGCGGTCGCAGAACGGCATGGCTGCCGCGAGCAGGCCGAGTTCCTGCGGGGTCATTTCCGCGAAACCGTCCAGCCACAATCCTTCAATCTTCAAGCACGTATCATTCGTCCGGGCCGCAGCGCGCAGGGCAGTCGTCGCCAGCGACAGCAGTTCGCTGGCATCCTGCAACTGGTGTTGCGTGAGCCAATCTGAATATTTTTCCAGCAGCAGGGCGAGGTCCTGCAGTTTGTGCTGCAGCTCCCGGGGCAGGCCGGGCTTGGCGGCGATGGTGCGCAGCTTGGCCGGGTTAAAACTGTGTTCCGATAATTCCGCCAGTTGCGCCCCCAACTCCTGGGCGAAGCCGGTGCGCCCCGCACTGCTGCGAAATAATTTCAGTTCCGGCTCGTGCCGGCGGAGCAGGGCGCGCAGAACCATGATGCGGCCCTCGTCCGAAATCAACCGGGGTGGGGGCAGGTGGAGTGTTTCGAGGATGAATTTGGCCAGCCGGTCGAAGGAAAGAATATTGAGCCGATCATACCCGGCCAGTTCGCCAGTGGCGAGCAACTGGCGTTCGAGCTGGAAGGTGGCCTGTTTGGGGGCGAGCAAGACGAGGGGCGGTCCGCCCGGATCCCGTTGCAGGGCGGCGCGGATTTCCGCCAGACAGCGGAAGGTTTTGCCGCTGCCGGCTGGACCAAGGAGAAAACAGGCCTGCACGTCCGAATCTTCCCGTAAAGCAGGGGAATGGCAAAGCAAGAATTTTACATAAATTGGCAAAACGCGGCTGCATTTTTGGTTTTCCTTTTTGGCGGGGACAGCCTATTCTCTCCCGACATTGGAAGAATCGGACCGTTCGTCCGGCAAACAACAAAACTTTTTTATGCCACTGACACACACCAAAGACCTGTTCGCCAAAGCGCTCAAAGGCAAATACGCGCTCGGCGCGTTTAACGTCAATAACATGGAACTCATCCAGGCCATCGTTGAAGCCTGCGAAGAGGAAAAGGCTCCGCTCATCCTGCAAATTTCCAAGGGTGCGCGCCAATACGCCAATCCGGTTTACCTCAAGAAACTTATCGAGGCCGCCGTCAGCGTTTCCAACATCCCGATCGCCGTCCATCTGGACCATGGCGATACCTTTGAACTGTGCAAACAGTGCATTGATGAAGGGTTCACCAGTGTCATGATTGACGCTTCCCACGAACCGTTTGAAAAGAACGTGGAAATCACCCGCAAGGTGGTGGAATACGCCCACAAATACAACGCATCCGTGGAATCCGAACTCGGCCATCTGGTCGGCGCCCAGTTCGACGAAGGTGAAGAAGGCGGCGCCCACTCCATGAGCGGTCATTACACCGTGCCCGAAGAAGCGGTCAAATTCGTGAAGGAATCGGGCTGCGACTCCCTGGCTATCGCCATCGGCAACAGCCACGGCGCCTACAAGTTCAAGGGCGAACAGCACCTCGATCTCGAACGCCTCAAGCTCATCAAGCAGGCCCTGCTCGACGCCAACCTCGGTGATTATCCCCTCGTGTTGCACGGTGCCTCCAGCGTCCCGCAATACTTGGTGCAGGAAATCAACAAGTACGGCGGCAAGATGCCCGACGCCCAGGGCGTGCCGGAATCCGACATCGAAGTCGCCCGTCGCGTGGGTTGCACCAAGGTTAACATTGACACCGACTTGCGCATGGCGATGACGGCTGGCATCCGCAAAGTATTCGCGGAAAAGCCCGGCGAATTTGATCCCCGCAAGTATCTCGGACCCGCCCGCGATTGCGTCAAGGATCTCGTGCGCCACAAGGTCAAGAACGTGCTCTGCAGCGCCGGTCACGCGTTTGACTAAGCCGTAGTTATTTAACATCAGCCCCGGACGATTTCGTCCGGGGCTTTTTTATTCAATTGCAACTTGTTGCAATAGTAATGCAATGGCATTATAATTGCATTTGCAATGCGCTGCTGTCGCAAAAAGGAGTTGATAGCTTTAATAGTGTTAATTCATTAACATAATTGGGGTTATATATGTTGGCATGGCAGCTGCTTGAATGATGGTATCGAAAGTAATCGAACAACCAATTTACACATAAAAATATGAAACTGAGCCAAACCAATTTCCTGCCCCGGGCCATCGCCTGCGCGGTGCTCGCCACGGCCGCTGCCATCTCCGCGTCCGCCCAAACGGTATCGCCCGTGCAAGCTACTGCGGATCCGCACAGTATCACAGTAGCCGCCCCGGTGATGCTTTCCGGTTCGGACGCCGCCTCGCAAAATTTCAATAACACGGTGCTGCCCAGCCTCACCACGTTTATTCAAAGCGCCCTGCCTGAGCGCCAGAACAATACGGCCAGCGCGGCCTTCGAGGTCGATCCCAACAAAATTATTCTGGCCAACAACACCGCCGTGCGGGCGTACTTCGTGTATGAAGGCGCCGGCTACCATAATTCCATCGGCGTGGCTTCCCAGATGCCCAGCGATGCCACCCCTTATAACAGCTGGGACCAGGCGGTCGCCGCCAGCTCCAAGCTCATTTTCCCGGATGCCTCCAGCACCGAGGGCGTGGTGAATGACGGCACCGGTGTCTATGGTACCCGCACCGCGACCGAACCCGTGCTGCCGGGTGATTTTGTGGATGTCGGCACTTATGCCAAGGGCACCAAACTGGATTTCTTTCTGCTCTCCGGCGGTGCGAACAATTACTGGGCCAATTCATTCTCCACGGATGGCGCGCTAAATCCTGACGGTTTTAGCCAGCACGTGGCTGCGTTTACCACCCATTTGTTCGCGGTGCCACAGTTGAATAGTCCCTACCTGTTCCTTTCCTTTGAAGACCAGTGGGGCGGTGGCGACCAGGATATTAATGACACCATCATCGCCTTGGATGTGGGTGTGGCTACGGTGAACTCCTTGCTGGCGACGCCGGAACCGGCCATGCCGCTGACCTTTGCCGCCTGCTTGGGCTTGGCCCTTTTCGCAGTGCGTTTGAACAAAAAGGCGACTGCGGTGGTCTCATAATTAGTTTGCGAGGTCAGTATGGGTTGCTGACCCTCGTAGAAGTAGGTTGGTTTAGGTTCATGGGTAAGAGGCGGCGCAGCAATGCGCCGCCTCTTTTGCTTTTTTGCTGGCCCTTTCCTGCTTTTTTCTGCTTCCAGCCTGAGGTCGCCGTGAGTGGACTGTCGACCATTCGTGACCTGCTGCCGACACCCAAACCCTCATATGGTTTTACTTGAGTTAACCATATTGCAATTGCATTGCTTAATAATAAAAGCAATGCGTATGCAATTTATGCTTGGCGTATTTTCTTGTTTGTTTTTATAAGTAGTTGGTAATACGTGTTCCTAAAACTTGGCACGAGTGCTGCTATATGAATGGTGTCAATCAAAACAACATTGACGAAACAATCAAAACGAAACGCTAACAGCCAAAACAAAGTGAATCAGAAAGAAAACCGACTATGAAAAAGACCAAAATTAACACCATGAATCGCACGCTCGCCTTGGCGGCCTTGGTGGCCCTGATCGCCACCCCCGTCCTGCGCGCCGATGACAGCAACTCGGGCGACAACAGCAAGTCCAGCGACAACAGCAGCCAGAACAGCGATAGCAGCAAGTCATCCTCCAGCGACAACAGCAAGTCCGGCGATAATAACAACGGTGACAACAACAGCGGTGATAATAATAACAACAGCGGCACGGTCTCGCCGGTGCAGTCCAAGGCGGATCCCTATGGGATGGACAAGGCGGGTTCAGTGATGTTGGCCGGCTCGGACGCCGCCTCGAAGAGTTTTGACACGACGGTGCTGCCGAGCCTGACGAAGTTCGTCTCGAGCGCGCTGCCCGAAGGTGTTAACAACACCAAGAGCACCGCGTTTGAAATCGATCCGAACAAGATCGTGCTGGCGAACAACACGGCGGTGCGGGCGTATTTTGTGTCCGAAGGCGCTTCCTACCACAACTCGATCGGCGTGGACGCGGTGGCCGCAGGCCAGAAAGGTCCGCAGAGCAGCTGGGACGAAGCGACGGCGGACACCTCGAAACTGATTTTCCCGGATGCCTCGAGCAGCGAAGGCGGCTTTTCCTCCAGCACCTATGGCACCCGCACGGCGACGGACCCGGTGTTGCCCGGTGACTTTGTGAATGTGGGCACCTATGCAAAGGGCACGAAGCTGGACTTTTTCCTGATCTCCAACGGTGCGAACGGCGGTAACAATGTGTTCTCGACCGATGAAGCCCTGAACAGCGACGGTTTCGGCCAGCACGTGGCGGCGTTCACCACGCACCTGTTCGCGGTGCCGCAGCTGAACAGCCCGTACATCTTCCTCTCCTTTGAAGACCTGTGGAGCGGTGGCGACAAGGACATCAATGACACGATCATCGCCCTGGATGTCGGTGTGGCCACGGTGAACTCGCTGCTGGCGACGCCGGAACCGGCGATGCCGCTGACCTTTGCAGCCTGCCTGGGCCTGGCACTCATCGCGGTGCGCAAAAACAAAAAGGCCACGGCGGCGGTCTGATCAAGAATTTGGGCGGGCAGAATGAGTTTCTGTCCAAATGGTTAGGTTTGGTTGTTTCATGGGTAGTTAGGGAAGTGACCGGGACGGCGCAAGGATGCGCCGTCCCTTTTCATTTTTTGGCCTTGGAACGGCTGTTTGCGGTACGAGCATTTCAATTCTCCCAACTGGATGATGCGATTCTCCGCCGGCCACCGAACCGATTATGTTGCATCTATCAGACAATGCACCACTTGCATTGCTAGTTTAAAACATTGCATATGCAATGCATTATTGTGGGGTTCTCTGGAGGATATGAGGGGAAAATCATAAAATGCTGTAAATAAACATCTAAATAACTTGGCATGCGGGTTGCTTAAATAGTGGTGTCGATGCG
>CAIJGS010000223.1 GCA_903820285.1 uncultured Verrucomicrobia subdivision 3 bacterium
CCGAGGGGAAGGGGCAAAGGCTGAAAAATCTGCGGCTAATCGTAGCATTGCGCTGGCTTGACTGATATCACGGGTGATGTCAACTTAAAGGCATGGATATTGTCCAGGACACCAACGTTTTTGTTGCCGCCCTGCGCAGTCAGGAAGGCGCAAGTGCAGCGGTTTTGGACCGATGTCTGGCCTTGGATGATCTGGCGGTGATGGGGGCGGCGTTGCTGGCGGAATACGAGGAGCTGTTGCAACGCAAAAGTTTATGGCAAGGCGCGGTGGTGACGCCAGCAGAGCGCGAGGCGTTGCTGGATGATTTTTGCGCGGCGGCGGTCTGGCATCCGGTTTATTTCCGCTGGCGGCCGAATTTGCCGGATGCGGATGACGATCACGTTTTGGAACTGGCGATTGCCAGTGGCGTGGAGCATTTGGTCACGCATAACATCCGGGATTTTGCGCGGGGTGAATTCAAATTTACTCTGCCCCGGGTGGTGACGCCGGCCCAACATTTGAAGAGTGTACTATGAAAACCATTCCCTATCGTTGTGATGAGGCACGGCACAAGGCGTTGCTGGGCGCGGCGCGGTCCACCGGCACGAGTGTGCAGCGGCTGTTTGATAATTTTGTGACGCATGTGATTGCCGAGCGGCAGGCGGAGGCGCGATTTCTGGTCCGGCAACAGCGGGGTGATCCGGCGCGGGGCCGGAAGTTGCTCGCGGAAATCCGCCAGCGCATTGCCGCCCGGGCCAAGCCGGTGCGCTGAAGGTGCCAGAGGGTAAGGCTTAACGCTAAAGGCTGAAAAATCTTACCGAAGGAAACCAAGGTAACGAAGGGGTAAGGGGCGATTTCAAATTTGAACATTTGAGATTTGAAATGGGGAGATGACCGCGAAATAGGCGAACCACGCGAAAAAATGGCAAGGGCTGAGGGCTGGATTATTTTACCGCAAAGAACTCATAGAACGCAGAGGGTAAGGGGCAAGGCTGAGGGCTAAAATTCGGGTGTGCGGGGCGGTGAAGTCAATTCATGGGGCCGGTCTCGCCACGTTGCTGCGGCTGGGTTACACCACAGCCGCGCTCCGACGGAGGGGGTGATTTCAAATTTGAGATTTGAAATCAAAAGGGGGGAACATCCAACATCCATTGAAAAACACGGCCTCAAGGTGCTTTGTCGGCGGGGGCATTGGTGTCGGCGGCAGTGGCGAGGGCGGGGGGGCCGAGGCTGAAATCGCGCTGGCCTTTCAACTTGCCGGAGCGGACGAAGAGGCGGTAGAGTTGGTTGGGTTCCAAAGGCAGGGGATGGGCGCCGGGGACGGCGGGGTGCATGCCGCGGATCAGTTGGCCGTAGCGAAAGGATTCGACGGGGAGGGAATTGGAGTCGGTGATGAGGTGCCAGAGGGGCTGGGGACTGGCGTTCGTGGCGAGGGCGGCGACGGGGACGACTTTGAGCTCGGAGAGCGGGTAGCTGATGTCGAAGCCAAAGGTGACGATGGGGGGCAGGTCACGGCGCTGGCGCATGGCGAAACCGCTGGGGCGCGAGGTGTAATGGATGAGGATGGCGGGTTTTTTGAACCAGCCGGAAAAGAAAATGACGTACGTCGTTGCGAGAACGATCAATAGCAGGGCCAGCCACAGGTTTTTTTTATGCATAATTATGTAACGCCAGGGGCGTTTATAGCGTCGAACTGGTAGGTCAGACGTTGCAATATGTAAGGCGGTTATGAAAAATCACCAGATTAAAACAAAACATTTTCCGGCGGGCAGGGTGGCGGGGCGCGAGGTTATCGCGTTCACGCTCATCGAATTGCTCGTGGTCATCGCCATTATTGCCATTCTCGCGGCCATGCTGATGCCGGCGCTGAGCCGGGCGAAGGAGGCGGGCAAGCGGATTGCGTGTGTGAACAACATGCGGCAGCTGGGCCTGGCGGCCCAGATGTATACGAGCGAGAATCAGGGGGCGTTTCCGCCCCGGAACTCGGCCGACCGCTGGCCGGACCGCCTGTATGATGATTACGGCCGGACGGCGAAAATGCTGCTGTGCCCGAGCGACGGCCTGAATGGCATCACGCCGGCGACGGGGGCGGGCTCGAACAATGTGGCGGATGCCTCGCCCCGGAGCTTCATGATCAATGGGTTCAACGATTATTATGAGAATACGCTGGATCCGACGAACTGGACGGCGTATACGCAGGGCACGTATCCGTTTGGGCTGAAGGAAGGCGTGATCTTGCACGTGTCCGATACGGTTCTGTTCGGGGAAAAATACACGACGAACATGGATTATTACATGGATTTCTACGAAGGCGCGGGCAACGATATTGAACGGGTGGAGCAGGGCCGGCATATGAACAACGGCATCGGCTCGCACACGGGCGGTTCGGATTTTGCGATGTGCGACGGCAGTGTGTCGTTCATCAAGTACGGCGGGTCGCTCTCGCCGATCAACCTGTGGGCGGTCACGGACGCGGCGCGGACGAATTACGCGGTGGCTTATTGATGCTTTGCCGAATGCAGTGGGCAATGATTTATATGGTGTAACGCCCGGCCCTCACCCCGGCCCGCTCCTTTGGGGAGAGGGTTGAGTGAGGGCGGGTGGCGCACCAAATTTGCCGCCGGTTTGCCCGCCTGCCCGACGCTTCCCAAGGGGCACCCGCAACCTTGATTTTTGGTCGAAAATCCAAGTAAATCCAGATAAATCAAGGTAAATCCAGAATCAAATACCACCCGATTCTGGAACCGAAAATCACCGCCAAAACCGTGCGAACCAATTCAATGAATTGACCGGGCGGCGGTGGGAAGCTCTCTTGATGGATGCAGTATTCGACCGGCTACCGGATCACCCGCCTCCTTCTGCCCATCGGGAATCGCGCCCCTGCCGGTGTCGCGCTGAGGCGCAGCAATTTACCTTGTTCAGTTTTGCAATCACCGGGCTCCAACTGAATCAATTATTTGACTTGCCAATAATCTTGGGTATTACTTTTGGGTATGACGAATGTAGCGACGACGGTCAGTGTCAAAATTCCGCCCCAGGTATTGAAGCGCATCCCGGCCGCCGGCCATGGGCGGAGCGGGTTTATTTTGCAGGCGATTGAGGAAAAATTGATGCGGCAGCAGCGCGTGGAATGGAAACCGACCACCGAGCGCGGGCACAAACTGGCGGCCCTGCTGGCCAAGGGGAAAAAGGAGCGGTATCCGCTGCTGAATGATGAACAGTTTGAGCAGGAACTGCGTGAACGCCGGGGGAGAAATTTCTGAAGACGTTTCTTGATAGCGGCGTTTTATTGCAGGCCTGGCGCGGCGAAGTCCTGGCTGATGTGGCTTTGCAACTGCTGGCCGATCCGGTGCGCGAGTTTTATACGGCGCAGACGGTGCGCTTGGAATTGCTGCCCAAGGCCCGTTATGAGAAACGTCATCAGGAGCAGGCTTTTTATGAGGCCCATTTTGCCGAAGCCGTCGCCTGTGAACCTTTGAGTGAAACGCTGGGCCGGGAAGCCGAAGCATTGGCCGCCCGTTACGGACTGGCCGGGCCGGACGCGCTGCAAATTGCCGCCGCCATCAGGCACGGGGTCAAAGAATTTTACACGACGGAAAAACCCGGCCGCCCCATGTTTCGCGTGAAAGAACTCAAGGTCATTTCACTCTATTCGTTGCCGGTCTGATTTTTTGTCGTTGTCGGAATTCCGTCATCCTTACAGGACGGATTCATTTTGCGGGGAACCAGCCACTTAGTGGCTGGCTAATTTCCGGTTGTCCCGATGGGACGAATTTCGGCGATGGGCGGGGTGGTGCTGACGGATTGCAATTGGGCGAGGCGGTGGAAGTGGCCGGCGCGGGCGAGGAGTTCGGCGTGGGTGCCTTGTTCCACGATGCGGCCGTGTTGGAGGACGATGATGCGGTGGGCGTGACGGATGGTGGAGAACCGGTGCGCGACGATGAGGGTGGTGCGGTCTTTGGTGAGCCGTACGAGGGCTTCCTGGACGAGGCGCTCGGATTCGGTGTCGAGGGCGGAGGTGGCTTCGTCGAGGATCACCAGGCGCGGGTTGCGCACGAGGGCGCGGGCGATGGCCAGGCGCTGGCGCTGGCCGCCGGAAAGCCGCGCGCCGTTCTCGCCGAGCGGGGTATCCAGGCCTTTGGGCAGGGAGCGGACGAAGTCGGCGAGGTTGGCATCGGCGAGGACCTGCCAGAGGGTGGCGTCGGAAACTTTATCGAGGCCGTAGGTGACATTTTCGCGCAGGGAGCCGTTGAACAACAGCGTGGTTTGGGGCACCACGCCGATTTGGCGGCGGTAGGTGCGGAGATCGAGTTCGCGGAGGTCGTGGCCATCCAGTTTCACGCTGCCGGTGGCGGGCTGGCGGAAGCCGATGGCGAGATTGATGAGGGTGGATTTGCCGGCGCCAGATTCGCCGACGAAGGCGACGGTTTCGCCGGCGGCGATGGTGAGGTGGATGTCGCTGAGGGCGACTTCGCGTCCTGACGGATAGCTGAAGCCCACGTGTTCAAAGCGGAGTTCGCCCCGGAGCGGGCTGGGGGCGGCGGGCTTGCCTTCGTTCTTTTCGAGCTGGCCGGCTTCGAGGACTTCGCCGAGGGAACGAACAGCATCCGCGCCCTGGGCGAGGGCGGGAAAGACGCCGAGGAACTGTTGCACGGCGCCGATGAGCATGCCGAAATAGGTGTGGTACATCACGGCATCGCCGACGCTGATGCGATGGTGAACGACGAGCCACGCGGAAAAGACGAGGCAGGCGAGCTGGAACAGCATGAAGGTGAACCAGGAGCTGGAGGCGAAGAATTCGGTGAGAGTGTCCACCTGCAGGCCGCGGTCGCGGATGCGTTCAAACACGCTGCGGACGCTGCGGGTCTCGATGGATTCAAGGCCGTGGGCGCGGGTGACGGGCAGCATCTGGAGCATTTCGCCGACGCGGGCGTTCATCTGTTCGGTCTCCACGCGCATGGCCTGGTATTGTTCGCGGAACCGGCGGTCGAACAGTTTTAGCAGGGCGATGCCCGCCGGGACGGTGACGAGAAAGTAGAGGGCGAGCAGCGGCTGTTTGACGAGGGCGATGATGGTGACGTAGGTGATGACGAGCAGGCCGTTCAGGCCGGTATGCATGAGGTGGCGGCAGAGGCCGTCAATGGCATCCACATCGCGGAGCAGTTTGGTCTGGAGGGCGCTGGCCTGTTTTTCCTCGTAGAAGGTGATGGAGAGTTGTTGGAGCCGTTCCACGAGGGCGCTGCGGAGATTGAACTGCATGTGGCGCAGCGCGCCGCTCATGAGCCGCACAAAACTGGTGTGGACAAGCGGATTTTGCAAGAGCAGCAGGAAATAGCCGCCGGCGATCCAGAGAATTTTGGAGAACGCGCCGCCATTGGTGAGGACATCCACGATCATACCCACGGCGAGCGGCATCAATGAGGCGGGCGACTGCTTGACGATGTACAGGGCCACGGCTCCGGCCACGCGGCCATGCTGGTCGTCAAAGAGACGCCAGAGCGTGCGGCCGGGACGTTTGGAGTCAAACCGGCCGTCGAGCAACTTTTCCCAAGGCGCGCTGGGCGCGGGTGAATTCATCGGGATAATTGAAGCAGCTATTGGGGAAACATCCAACACCCAACATCCAATGCGTGGAATGGGCTTGATGCCAAAATTGATTTTAATTACCGCTTTGGCAGTAAATATTGCTCAGTCCCAGCATTTAAAATTAAATAGGAATAGATATTACTGCTTTGGCAGTAAAATATATTGATTATTTAAAGAAACAGTTCAATGTTGTCGAAACACATAAAAATTACTGTCATAGCGGTAAATGAATACTGATTTAAAGAGTGTTGTGCGCCAACATCGGCGATTGAGCGGGCTTAGCCAAAGCGAGTTGGCCAAACTTGCCGGGGTGGGCAAGACCGTCATTTATGATATTGAGCACGGCAAGGAGTCCATTCAGTTCGACACCTTGAAGAAAGTGCTGAACGCATTGAACATCCAGTTCGTCCTGCAAAGTCCGGTATTGGAACGGAACCGGCAGACTGGGCCAACCAGTGATCTTCCATGAGAAAAGCAGAAATTCAGCAGCAGGGGAAAATCGCCGGCATTCTGGAGGAGATTGACCGGAATCATTATCGGTTTACGTATTCAGCCGGTTACCACGGCGAGCCGATTTCACTGGCACTTAAAGTTCGTGAACAACCTTATGAATTCGACAAATTCCCTTCCCTTTTAGAAGGTTTACTTCCAGAAGGAATGCAACTCGAAGCCTTGCTGCGGAAATACAAGGTGGATAAGGGCGACCTGTTTCAGCAGTTGCTCATCGTCGGCCAGGATGTTGTCGGATCGCTTACCGTGAGGGAGGTTCAATGAACCGTTGCCCGATCACCTATGAACCGTTAGAGGGGGCCGCAACCTACTCGCCGCAAGGGTTGAAATTGCTCCACCGGAATTTGCCATCACTGGCACCACTGGCTTTCACCGCGGAACAGCAACGGCAGGAAGCGATCAGCCGGGCCGGAAAAATGTCCATCCAAGGACTGCAACCGAAACTCAGCGCGGTTTTGCGAATCACCGAAGGGCGGTTTGAGATTATGGATCGGGGCGGCCGGTATATCCTCAAGCCGCAGAGTCTGGACTTTAAGGAATTGCCGGAAAATGAAGACCTGACCATGCGCATGGCCGCGTTGGTGGGCATCGAAGTTCCCGTCCATGGTCTGGTGCGGTCCATTGACAATTCATTCACCTATTTTATCAAGCGTTTTGACCGTGACGGCCGCAGTCGGATACCGGTCGAAGATTTCGCCCAGCTCAGCGGGGCCAGCCGCGAAACCAAATACGATTCCTCCATGGAAAAGGTTGCCGGAGTGGTCGAACAGTATTGCACGTTTCCCGCCATCGAGCGGGTAAAACTCTTTGAGCGCACCCTGTTCAACTTTCTGGTGGGCAACGAGGACATGCACTTGAAAAATTTCTCGTTGATTACCCGCAATCAAAAGGTGGAGCTGGCGCCCGCGTACGATTTTCTAAACACGACGATGGCGCTCCCAAATCCGAAAGAGGAAATGGCCCTGCCCCTGAATGGGAAAAAGTCGAAGCTCACGCGCAATGATTTGTTGAATTACTTTGCCCGGGAGCGCTTGCGCATCAACGAGGCGGTTTTGAAGGACAGCCTGTCACGGTTCACGGAGAACATTCCTGTATGGCTCGATTGGGTGCAAAAGAGCTTCCTGACTGATGAGGCCAAGAAAAAATATGGGGAGATTCTCTCGGCCCGGGCGGAACGGATGCAACTGGAGACGTGAAGAAATAAACGGGCCAGTTCGGAATGGCCCCTTTGCCCTGACACAAATGTGGAACGGGAATCAACGCGGAGGCGCGGAGGCATTGGAGGAACGCAAAGAGTGGGGGAAAAGGGCGCATCTTGACACTGTTCTTGCGGCCAGCAGTTGTAGCGCAGATTGGTAATCTGCCGTTTCGCCGATTGGCAATCGGCAGCGGGTGGCCAGGCCCATGGTGTTTGTGAGTTCCACGCTCGGCGGATGGACGATCCACTCCTCCGACAACACGCTGAATCCGAGGGCTGAAAGCCCGCCAGGTTAAAGCCCAGGCGGGAGCGAGTCCGCATCAATGGCGAAAGTGGCAAGCGCCAGAAAAGTTCCGGCCCGCCTTTATTTTGGACGCTGAAGCGGCGTGAACGTCGCGCTCCGCTCGCGCCCAACGCATTCCACCCTCAGGCACGAGGATCATAGTGCAGTTGCAAACTGCAATTGGTATTACCCCTGCTTTTGCCGGTAAATCTTTTCCACCACGGCGAGGGCGGCGGTGGCTTCTTTTAGGCCGGGGACGGGGGTGCGTTTGAGGCGGATATCTTCAAAGAATTCGGCCATTACGATTTTCCAAGATTCGTCGCCGCGCGGGAATTCGTAGATGGTGGTTTCGGGCGGGCCCGTCTAAGGCAGTGAATATTTTTCCGAACTGCCGGTTGAAATTGCTGCCGGCAAGGCGATGGCCGGAATATCCATCGCCGAGCCGTCGAGTTGCAATTTAATAACGGTCGCCGTCCAGGCTTGGCGTGGTGGCAAATGCAGAATGACTTTTCCTTTTGCCGTTTCCATGCTGACCGAGCCGCCGCCGAGCACGCTGGCGGAAATTATTTTGTGTGGCAGGGCCGGCAATTCCAGCGCAGTTTGATTTCGATTCAACAGAAATACAAAAACCGCGTTCCTTTTGCGGGTGCTGGCGATTTGCTGTGTGGGTTTCCACGGACCGCCACGAGTGGCGTAAATGCTCTCGCGGTTCAGGTCCATCCACGCGCCAACTTTTTTCAAGACCTCAATCTGGCGCGGTTCGATTCGGCCATCCGGCATCGGCCCGACATCGAGCAGCAAATTGCCGTCGCCACCGACGGTTTGGGCGAGGATGCGCACGACTTCTGCTGCCGATTTGATTTTGTCATTTGGCTTCCACGCCCACTGTGTGCCGAGTGTGATGCAGGATTCCCAGGGTTGTGTTTCATCATAAGCGCCGACGTGTTGCTCGGGTGTGTAAAAATCCTCGTTTTCACGGAGCTTGAGCAGTTCCTGATGCTTCCATTGCTCGCCAGTATCCAACTGCAGGCGATTGTCGATGATGATTTTCGGCTGCAATTTGCGCACGAGCGGATAGGTCGTTTCGGGATGCCACATTGTCGGGCGTCCGTCGGAGTCGAACCACAGCACGTCAATCTGGCCATAGGCTGTCAGCAACTCGCGCAACTCTTCCTGCATGTGGGCGACGAAATGGTCGTTATTCGTCGAGCGACATTCGGGGTCGCGCCAGTCCATCGGCGAAAAATAGAAACCGAAACCCAAGCCATCTTTGCGGGCGGCCTGTGAAAGTTCGGCGCAGAAGTCCCGCTTAAACGGCGACGCGCCGATGTTGTAAGGATCCACTTTCGAAGGCCACATCAGAAATCCATCGCAGTGCTTGGCGACGAAAATCAGGTATTTCATTCCCGCCGCCTTGGCGAGGCCGGTCCAGTCACTCGCGTTGAAGTTCTCCGGATCAAAGGTTTTGTAAAGATGATCGTAGACTTCCACCGGTGTTTCACCGTGGTTCGGGCAGTTGGGGTTGGAATTGGCACGCGACCAGCTTAGTTCCTTGCCGGTCAAGCTCACGGGTCCATAGTGGATGAACATTCCGAACCGTGCCTCGCGCCACCAGGTCAGGCGTACGGGACGGTCAGCCGCCGCTGAGGGAATGCTTTCCTGAGAAAAAGCATTTGATACGAGAAGCGCCAGGAAAAAAAGCAGGGCCGATCTGCCAGGCAGGGAATTCATCCCGCCACTTTTGCACTAAAAAGACTGGCCAGCCATAACGAATTCTCGTGGTATATCGTGGTATAGTGCAGTTGCAAACTGCAAGTGGGATTACCCCTGCTGCCGCTGGTAGATCTTTTCCACCACGGCGAGGGCGGCGGTGGCTTCTTTCAGGCCGGGGACGGGGGTGCGTTTCAGGCGGATGTCTTCGAAGAATTCGGCCATTTCGATTTTCCAGGATTCGTCGCCGCGCGGGAATTCGTAGATGGTGGTTTCGGGCGGGCCCATCTGGGGCAGCATTTTGTAATAGGTGAGCCGTTCCACGCCGTAGCTGCCGCCGAGGCCTTCCCAGTGGAGCTTGGCGTCGCGACCGTAGATTTCGAGGCTGAAGAGGTTCTTCCATTCGCTGCAGCTCACGGAGAGCCAGGCGGTCTGGCCGGCGGCGTTGCGGAGGCTGAGAAAGGCGTTGTCATCCACGGGCATTTTCCAGAAATAGGTGGCGACGTGGCCTGCCACGGTGGTGAAGTCGCCGAGGAAAATGCCGGCGAGGTCAATGAGGTGGACGCCCTGGTCAATGAGTTCGCCGCCGCCGGAGAGTTTGGGGTCGGCGCGCCATTCTTTTTCGTAGCCGATGCGGCCGCCCTGGCCGTAGCGTCCGCGCACAAACATCATGGGCCCGAGCGCGCCGCTGCGGAAGATTTCCAGCGCTTTGAGGGCGGCGGGATGGTAGCGGTGGTTGTAGCCGACGCGCACGAGGGCGCCGGTCTGTTGGGCGGCGGCGGTCAGTTCATTGAGTTCGGCGACGCTGATGGCGGCGGGTTTCTCGACGAGGACGTGCTTGCCGTTTCGCACGGCGGCGAGGGCGATGGGGGCGAGCGCGGAATTGATGGTGGCGATCATCACGACGTCCACATTGGGCGAGCTGACGGCCTGCGCAAAGGAGTCGGTGGCGAGGCAGCCGGCGCTTTGGGCGGCGAGCTTTTTGGCGCGGTCGAGCTGGGTGTCGCACGCGACGGTGACGCTGCCGGGGGGCAGGAGGTTCAGACGTTTCTGGCCGATGAGGCCGCAACCGATGAGGGCAACGCGAGGGTGGGACATATTAGGTTGGATGGCTAAGACAAAATGTTGTGATGGGGGCGATCAGAAGCAGGGAATATTTTGTTTAAACGCTCGCCCTCACCCCGGCCCTCTCCCCCGAGGAGAGGGGGAAACGGTTGCAGCCTGTTTCGCAAATCAAGCCGCTGGATTGGTCGGACCGGTGGACGAGCGGTCAAAAAGTGTGTCTGGGGAAAATCCTCTCCTGGGGGAGAGGAAACAGGTGAGGGCGAGCGTTTGACTAACTTGTCCGGTAACCGGCTGCACCCCAATGATCCGCGAACTGTTGGCTGGCTGTTTTGCATGATAAGCCTGCCTTTGACTGGAAAAGAAAAGTTGTGGGTAACGACAAGACCATCAGGTCGCTTCAAGGTGTGAACGGTTGTGGCGATTCGACTGGCCAGTGTGCCTTTGTAAGCTGAAGCGGCGTGAACGCCGCGCTCCGGCCGGTTGGCATTCGGGGGCTGTGTCAAGATAAGCTCGTGCTGGTGGCAAAGGGGGTAATCGGGAGCAGGGGGGAAATATTTGTTTAAACGCTCGCCCTCACCCCGGCGCGGACTCACTCGCGCCCCCTCGTTCGGCCCTGCGGGCCTCCGGCTCCGCCGAATTCCTTGAACCATTTCCCCAAACGGTTCAAGACCTCCCCCAGGAGAGGGGGAATGGGTTCCCGTTGCTAGGGATAGAAACACCTTTGGGTTGGTCGAACGGATGGACAACAAAGAAGCTGGGTTGAAATCCACCTTTCCGGTTAGTTCCAATTTGGCCGGGAATTTCATGCTACCATTTTTTACCGCGGTCTTCGGGGACGATGCGGCGCAGACAGTAGATGTCTGACTTGGCCAGATCGTCCCGATATTTTGACAACTCTTTCCAGGGATCCCATTGGGCGCTGATGAGGCGGCCGGTGATGCCGTTGCTCTCGGCGCTGGCGAGCCAGACGGCGAGGCTGGCGCCGAGTTCGAGGGGGACGGCGCCTTTTTCCTTCCAGGTCTTGTTCTTCTCGAAGAAGGCGGCGCCGACGCGTTCGGGGCCGGCGGCGATGACTTCATCCACGAGGCGGGTGGCCAAGGCGCCGGGCGCGATGGCATTCACATCCACGTTGAAACTTTTGAGTTCCTCGGCAAAGGTTTCCATGAGGCGCACGACGGCGGCCTTGGAGGCGGCGTAGGCGCTGATATTGGGCAACGGATTGGTGGCACCGCCGCCGCTGAGCACGACGATCTTGCCATGCTTGGCCGACTTGAAATGCGGAATGATGGCGCGGCAGGGCAGGAGCACGCCGAATAGATTGATGTCCAGGGCGCGTCGCCATTCTTCCAGCGACACGGTTTCGGTGGGGCCCATGGGGCCGTAAATGCCGGCGTTGAGGACGAGGGCGTCCAGCGAGCCGAGTTCCTGGAGCGCAAATGCGACCAGTGCGTTCACCTGGGCTTCGTTGGCGACATCACAGGTTTGGGCGAGGACTCGCTGGCCGGGAAATTTTTCAGCGAGTTCGGCGCGGGTGGCGGACAGTTCTTTTTCACTGCGGGCGCAGAGGACGACGTGTGCGCCTTCGCGCAGGAAATGTTCGGCGATGACTTTGCCGAGTCCCTGGCTGCCGCCGGTGATGAGGGCATGGAGATTTTTGAGTTTCATGTCAGGCGCGTCCGACGGACAGGTGTTCGACACCGGGAAGATTTTTCAATTCCTTGTCGAGAAAACGGTTCGCATCCACGAACACGGGCGAGCGCAGTTTGCCAATCAGGTTCGGCCAGTCTGCCGCACGGAATTGCGGCCATTCGGTGCAGACGGCTACGGCATTCGCGCCAGTTAACACGCCGGCGATATCACCAGCGAGTTGGATGGCGGCCAGTTCGGCCGGGAGCTGTTTTACGGCGGGGTCAAAGGCGCTGACGTGTGCGCCGGCGGCGAGCAATTGCTGGCACAGTTCCACGGCGGCGCTGCGGCGGAGGGTGTCGGTATTGGTGGTGTAGGTGAGGCCGAGCACGGCAATTTTTTTGCCGCGCAGATCGCCCAGCCGGGCTTGCAGCCGGCGCCCGGCCCAGCCGCGATGGAGGTCGTTGCTGTGCTTAATGGCGGGGATGACGGCGATGGATTCGCCATGCGTGGCGGCGAGCTTGGTGAGCGTGACGACATCGCGCGCGAGAGTGCCACCGGCGAAGGGGCCGCCGGGTCCGAGATAGGCCTTGGGGCCGATGCGCGCCTCGCTCTTGAGACCGGCGGAGACTTCCTTGGCATCCGCGCCGGTGTGTTCGCACAGGCGGGCGATTTCGTTGATGAACGTGATGGAGACGGCGAGAAAGGCGTTCAGCGAATGTTTGACCATTTCCGCGGATTCGGTGCGCATGAAGAGCACCTGCGGGGTGAAGGGGGCGAACAGTTCGGCGAGCAGCGGTTTCTTGGCATCGTTGCGAACACCGACGACGACGCGCTCGGCTTTTTCAAAGGCGTCGAGGGCTTTGCCAAGACGAAGATTTTCCGGCGAATAGGCGAAATGAAATTGGGGGAACTCCTTTTCCAAGGCGGCGCAGGTGCCGACGGGCAGTTGCGCGGAAATCAGCACGAGAGCGCCGGCGGGCAGATGGGGCAGCGCGCGGCGCAGGGGCGTGAGCACGGCGTCCACATCCGATTCGTCATTGCTGTTGACGGGGGTATCGTAGGTGAGCCAGAGGACATCGGCCTGGGCGCAGGCGGCGGCGGGATCGTCCGTGAAGGAAAGTTTTTTGGCGGCGAGTCCGGCGGCGAGGAGTTCGTTCAGGCCGGGTTCGAGCAACGGGGCTTGGCCCTGGTTCAGGCGGGCGACGTTGGCGTCGTCGAAGTCCAGTCCGGTGACCTGAAAATGCCGGGCGCAGCAGGCGGCGGTGACGCAGCCGAGATGCCAGAGGCCAAGGACGGTGATGTTCATTTTATTTCAGGCTGCGGGTTTCGTACACCCACTGGTTTTGCTGCAACCATTGGAGGGTGCGGACAATGCCCTGCTCGATGGTGAGGGTGGTGTTCCAGCCGGTGGCGCGGATTTTTTGGGTGTCGAGGAAGATGAACGGATTGTCGCCGACCCAGCCGCGGCTGCCGCCGGTGTATTCGAGGACGGGTTTCAGGCCAAGGCCTTTGCTAATGTAGCCGATGGAGTCGTTGACCTGGACGTATTCATTGGTGCCGAGATTGTAAATCTCGACGCCGTGCCGGGCTTTTTTCGCGGTGCCGAGGCCGATGACATGGAGCATGGCGCTGACGCAGTCCTGCACGTAGAGGTAGGATTTGCGCTGGGTGCCGTCGCCGAGCACTTTCAGGCGTTCGGGGTGCTCGAGGAGCTGGCGGTAAAAATCAAACACGTGGCCGTGGGTGTAGCGTTCGCCGAGGATGGAGACGAAGCGGAAGACGTAGCCTTCGAATTTATAGCCTTCGCAATAGGAGGCGATCATGCCTTCGCCGCACAATTTGGAGCTGGCGTAGAGCGAAGTTTGGACGGGGAAAGGCGCGGTTTCGGGCGTGGGGATGACTTCGGCCTCGCCGTAAACGGAGCCGGTGGAGCTGAAGGCGATGCGCTTGATGTTGTTGGCGCGCATGGCTTCGAGGACATTGAAGGTGGCGATGGTATTCTGCTCGAGATCTTTGCGGGGATGCTCGAGGCCGAACCGGACATCGGCATTGGCACCGAGATGGAATACGGTGTCGGCACCGGCCATGGCGCGGGTGAGGGCGGGGAGATCCAGATTGTCGCCCTCGATGAGTTTGAAGTTGGGGCTCTTCAGTGCGCCGTCCAAAAAGCGTATCTGGCCGGTTGAAAAGTTATCCCAGCCGACGACGGTTTTGCCGTTGGCAAGCAGGCGGTCCACAAGGCTGCTGCCGATGAATCCGGCGGCACCGGTAACAAAAATCTTTTCCATTATGTTGAGGGACAATTCTAGTGAGAACGGGGGGCATTCGCCAGTGCATTTGGCGGTTGAAGGGAGATTTTGGGGCTGTGGGTGTGCAGGAGGGCGGCTGGCGGAGGTTTTTTGGAGTGGAATTCTATCCGGATGGCAGGCTCTAAACAAATTTGGGGTTGGAACGGTATTGTGTTTGGGGAATAACGTTAAATATTTGATTGATTCAGGTTTTTGGTGGCGGCTTAAGAGTGCGTCTGAAAAGTCATGAAAACTGAGGAATCAAGCCAGTCGGCGGAGTTGGATTCGGATCATGGCGATATAGATCCAAGCCTCGGCACTGGACTCGGTGGTTTCGTAATC
>CAIJGS010000224.1 GCA_903820285.1 uncultured Verrucomicrobia subdivision 3 bacterium
GAAATATCACTCACAGTCAGTCCTGATTTTGCGGAGTAATTCGTCGAGTTTTTCGATGGCGGCAACGGTCTTGCTCATTTCAATGAGCATCTCGCGCAGGTAATGCTGTTCAAACTCCTGCGCCTTGACGTCCCGCCACGTGGCCTTGGTGTCATCCCACTTGAGCGTGAGCTCACGGGTGATGCCATTCAGCCGGCCTTTGCTGCCGCTCAAACTCATGCCGTATTATTCTCCGTCTTTTTTGGGGCGGGGGATGTGATGCCCGCGTAAGCCTGAAGACTCTTGATCAGCTCGTCGAGCTGAATCACGCCGCGACCGAGGTCGCCGCTCAAAAAATTCTGCATGTGCTCCACCTGCTTGAGCAGGGGATCGGCGTCATGTTCCAGATTGCGTTCCCACCGTTTAAGGCGCTTTAATTTCTCCTCCGCCTCGGCCACGGCCACTTGGGCCCGGCGATGGGCGAGCTGCTTCTCGACTAGGGTTTCATGGAACTGTGAGAGCCGGGCGCCGAACAGTTCCGACTGGGTGCGCTCGAGCGCAAACTGACGGACGCGCAACTGGCCTTCCCAATTGCGCCGCTGGTCGTTCTCCAGCCAGAGGCGCATACGCAACAGGTCGGACCCCACCTCTTCGAGCGCCGCCCGGGCATTGGAAATGAAGATGAGCAAGTCCGCGCGAAAGGCTTCGATGGCTTCAACCGAGCTGACTTGGGCGTTGGACATGGTGGCGCGGGGTGAGTCAGGGGGTCAGCGTTGGTGCAGATATTCCTCGATGCGCTGGGCCTTGCGCAGGAGGTAGGGGGAATGCTGGCGCGAGATTTCGCTGAACTTTTTGAGGGCTTTCAGCGCCTGCTGGAATTCCTCGGTGAACTTTTCATGCTCCTGGTCCTGCCAGGTGTCGCCCAGGGCGGCAAAGCGCGCCTGGAGCATGATCATCCGGTTTTCGAGGTCGCTGTTGAAGCGCTGCAGTTCTTCGGCGAACCGCCGCACCCGCTCTGGATCCATGATAGCCTGGGCCATATAAAAGCCTTTTGTAAATCGTGCTGTTGCTATCATCGTCCAACCCGCCGCCCGGCGCCAACAAAAATTGAAAAATGCGACAAATTGTGCGGGCGGCAGGCCTTCCCTCACGCTGCTCACGCCTTTTCGGCTGGTGTGGACCGGTACTCGCCCAGCCAGGCCGGGCCCGGCCCGTGGCCGCGCACGGAGGTGTCCGGCCGGCGGTGCAGACCGATGGTTTTGGCCAGCAGCCATTCCAAGCCTGACCAGAAACCAAGGCCATCCAGCACCGGATTCAGGAAGTTCGTGATGGTGCAGTAATGACTGTTCTTGGGGTCGGTATGATGCCGGGCATGATGCCGGCCCGTTTGCAGAATGCGGATATCCTGCAACAAGTTGATGACCGGACCGTTCTCCCGCCGGGTACGGTGTTCCCATTTGTGAAATTCATTCGCATTGGCGGCCAGGGCGGCAAACAGCCACACCGGCCAACTCAGGCAGCCCAGCGCCCAGGCGCCGAGGACGATCAACCCCGAGAGCAAGAGCAGATCCCATGAACTTTGCAGCCAGTTATGCCGGGTCATATAACGCGGGAAATGGTGGTGGATGATATTGGGCCGCGCAATCCGCCGGCCGATCAAGGGCGTATCTTCCCGGATATAGGCATCTTCCAGCCAGTGGACGAACCCGGTGGCGAACTCGGCGGCGGCCACGGCGGCGATGAATTCTAATACAAACTTGCAGGTCATATTCATGCCTCCTTTGTACCCCGGCTTGCTTCGCGACCGTGAATTGATAAAACTTCTCCAACATCGTCAGGATCAATGAATGTTCATCACCTCGAATTATTTTATTACGTGGCCCGGCACGGCGGTATTATGCCGGCGGTCCGCAATATTCCCTACGGCATCCAGCAGCCCGCCGTGAGCGCGCAGGTGGCGCAACTGGAGGAATACCTCGGCGTGCCGCTGTTCCAGCGCCGACCGTTTGCGCTGACACCGTCCGGGGAGAAACTATATGAATTCATCCAGCCGTTTTTTTCCAACCTCGACCGCATTGCCACTGAATTTCAGGGCGGCCAGACCCGGCATTTCCGCATCGGCGCTTCCACGATTGTATTGCGCGACCATCTGCCCCGCCTGCTGCAGGGGGTGCGCAATAAATTTCCCGGCTTGAAAATTTCGTTGCGCGAAGGGTATCCGGCGCATTTGGTGGAACTCCTGTCCCGCGATGAGGTGGACCTGGTCATAACCCTCGTAGAAAATAAAGCCATCAAAGGATTTCACACGCTGATCCTGCTGGAATTGCCCATGGTGCTGCTGGTACCGCAGGACAACCCGTTGAAATCCGCCGAGGAACTCTGGCAGCGCGATCGCATCCAGGAATCGCTCATCTGCCTGCCCGGCCATGAACAGATTTCCAAGAATTTTCAGACGCAACTCACCAAGCTGGGGGTGGAATGGTTTCCCGCGATTGAGGCCAGCTCCGTGGACCTGATTGAAACCTATGTGGCCAGCGGCCTGGGCATTGGCATCTCCATCGCCCAGCCCAAACGCCCGGCACCGGCCGGGGTGCGGGTGTTGCCGCTGAAAGGATTTCCGCCGGCCCTCATTGGGGCGCACTGGCGCGGCAAAACCACACCGCTACTGGCGGCATTTTTGGATGTGTCTAGGGCCCGGGCGAAGGAACTGGCGTGACGGACCGGTGGTGCCAATGCTTATGCTTCAGACCCTCAAAAGTCTATTCAAGTTTGGTATTTGCATGTTTCTGCTGACGATTGTTTGCACCTTAATCTGGTGACAGTTGGTTGATGGCCGGCTTTACAATTGCACCGATTCGCTTCCGTGGGGATTCCTATCTCCCGGAGATTGGGTGCATAATTTTACCGGGCATATGATCCGAACTCTGCCCGAGCTGGTCCCTGATGGTGACATGAGTCATCCGGACACCATTAAAGCCGGCTGGAGCGTGGAGCGTCGATGGCTGTTATGGTTTTCCTTTTTCGGGGTTTCCGTTGTTATCAGTGCCGGACTCGCTCGTCTGAATTGGTTCTCTGCCCTGTTTGGACCGCCTGCACCGACCCAGCCGGAAGTCACCCACCCGCCACAATCTTGACGATTTCCAGCCGGTCGCCCGATTGCAGGGCGCGGGCGGAAAATTCCGAGGGGGCCACGGCCTCGCCGTTATGCTCCACCACCACGCTGCGCGGGAGCAACGATTGCGCCACCAGAAATTCCTCAATGGTGCAGGGGAAATTCGCCGGCGTCGGGCGACCGTTGGCGGTGATAAAGTTGCCGTTCATGACTTGAATTTACCGGAAGGGAAGGCTTCTGCCAAATTCAACCCGCCATCACGGCTGCAAAGCGCAGGCCGCGTGTGCTCACCCGCAGTTCCGGGAAGGCGAATTCGGCCATCACCGCTTCAAAGATCAGCACGCCGGTGAGGATCACATCGGCGCGCAGCTTGGGCAGACCTTTGATTTCCTTGCGTTCCGCCAGCGGCAGGGACCATAGGTTTTTCCGGTGCGCCACCAACTGGTCAAAGGTCAGCACGGTGCTTTCGATGTGGTCACGATCAAACCGGTCCAACTTCTTTTCCATCCGCGCGAGGATGCTGGTGGTGCCGCCGGTGCCCACGAGTTGCACCGTCCCGTTCCTCTGCTCCAGTTGCAACGCCGGAAATAATTGCGGATAAACTTCCGCATGCAAAAATCGTTTCAGCCAGTTGTTGCACGCCGCAAACTCCGCCGCCGTGGGCGGATCACTGACGGGAAACTGCTCCATCAGCCGCACCGTACCCAGGGGAAAACTGTGGGCGAAATTCTTTTTCTGGCCATGGCCCAGAATGAATTCGGTGCTGCCGCCCCCCACATCCAGCAGCAACAGCGGATGTTTCGCCAGTTCCAAATCGGTGGCCACGCCTTGAAAGGCCCAGTCCGCCTCGCGCGCGCCGGAGATGATTTCGGTGACCAAGCCGGAGGCCTGCAAAATCGCACTGGTCAGCGCGGTCGGATTCACGGCATCGCGGGCGGCGCTGGTGGCGATCACGCGGATGGTATGGCAGTTCTTTTCCCGGGCAGTATCGGCAAACACGCGCACCGCTTCGGCCGTGTGGGCGATGGCAGTGGGTTGCAGTTCATGCGTCTCGTAGAAGCCCTGGCCCAAACGGGTCTGCCGGCTTTCTTCGTGCAAGGGGTGGACGCCGCCGGAAGCCACCTCGGCAACGAGGAGCTTCACTGAGTTGGTGCCAACATCAATGACGGCGCGGCGAGCGTTAGTCATGTAATGCAAATCATAGGGAAAAGCCGGGCCAAATCCAAAAGGTAAATTGTGACATTTGGCGGCCATTGCATTTGCGCCCCAAATTGCTAGAGTTTTCCCATGAACCTCTATCTGCTGCGGCATGGGATTGCCGTGGATATCGCGGAGCTGGACTTCGCCGGGGATGCCGCCCGACCGCTCACCCCAAAAGGCCGCCGTCAGCTCCGCAAAGTTGCCGCCGCCCTGCGCGCCATGAAGGTGAAATTCAATGCCATCCTTTCCAGCCCGCTCGTCCGCACGCGGCAGACCACCGAAGTCATCGCCAAGGAGCTGAAATTCAAAGCCCAGCTGGCCTTTTGTACCGAACTGCGCCCGGGTGGCAGCGCGGAAAAGCTCATTCAGCACATCAACGCTCTCAAGCCCGCCCCCGAAAACCTGCTGCTCGTGGGGCATGAACCGGATCTGAGCGAACTGCTGTCCCTGCTGGTGACCGGCCATGCCGGTGGTGGATTCAGCTTCAAGAAGGCTGGCCTAGCCAAATTGGAAGTGGAAAAATTATCCGCCAGCAGGTGCGCCACCCTCGCGTGGCTGCTGACGCCGGCCCAGATGAAGATGATGGAGTGAGTAAGGGCAGATCGGCTAGCCAATCCGGAACGAAATCTTCTGGACCACTGTCGCGCCAAAGCTGTGCTGAAGCCGCTCCAGGATTTCCCGGCGCCGGTACCGGATGATTTCGGAAAGCCACACGCTGCTGTCTACGTTCACGAAGAGCGTGCCCTTATGCAGATTGGCGGGCTGGGCATGGGCGGTGACGACCGGGTCAATCAGCGAGTTCCAGACTTTTACGACCTCCGCCTCGGCCCGGCGCGAATCCAGCCGCAACTCCTTCATCAGGTCGGGCATCAGATCGCCGATCGATCGTGCCGGCGTGGCGCGCGTCACCTCGAGCGGGTCATAATCCACGCCGCGCCACTGCGTGAGCACACGCGACCGGGCAGAAGGTTTGCCCGGCCCACGCCAGAGATTTTTTTTCGGCGGTGCCATCGTTCCCAGAGCTTAACCCAAACCCGGCATTGGCGGGAAGTTTTATGGCGTGGCAGGTTTTCGCTGGCCGATTTGGAATCACAAATTCGAGATTTGAGATTCCTGTCCCGGGGGCATTTGCAAAGTCGGTTTGGATGGTAATTTTCCTCTTGCCAAAAACGACTTTGTGGTGAAAAGTGGATACATGGAACCGAATTGGGCCGCCGAGAATCTGCAAACCATCCGCACCTTGATGGAGCGTTCGGCCGTTTACCGCCGCGCGCTCGCTCCGATCATGCTTCTTGCCGGTAGTCTGGGGCTGGTGGCCGGTTTGACGGGCTATATCATTGGCTGGAACACCACGCTGCACTTTGGGCTGCTCTGGCTGGTCACCGCCTTTGCCGCTGTGGCGGGTGCCTGCTACATCGCCCGTCGCCAGGCTTTCAAGGATGGTGAGCCGTTCTGGTCACTGCCCACCCGACGGGTGGTGCTCGCCGCGCTGCCCACCTGGCTTTCCGCGGCTGCGATGAGTCTGACCATCATCTTCACCAACGTCGTCAATGGCGAGCTGGTGCTGACCCTGATCTGGATTCTGTTCTACGGCTTCGGCCTGCATGCGGCCGGGTTTTTCATGCCGCGCGGCATCAAGGTGTTTGGCGGCGTATTCGCCGCCGTCGGCACGCTGTTCGCCTGTTTTCTGCCGGTGCTGCTCGCCCATTTCTACGTCAACACCAACATTCTGATGGCCTTTTTCTTCGGCGTCCTGCACCTGGCCTACGGCGGCTACCTGTACGTCTCGGAAAAACGAAAGCAGACGGCGTGAACCCCGAACCGTTCCAACTGCTCGACCGGGTGATCCACGAGAAGGGCCGGCTGGCGATCATGTCCATGCTCGCCGCTTCCCGCGAACTCGCCTTCACCGATCTGCGCGGCTCGCTCGGTATGACCGACGGCAACCTCACCACGCATATCCGCGCTCTGCAGCAGGCCGGCTACGTGGCAGTGACCAAGTCCTTCCAGAATAAGCGTTCCCTCACTACCTGCCTGCTCACGCCGGCGGGCCGACAGGCATTCGCGGAATACATCAACGTGCTGGAACAGATCGTCCGCCAAAACAAACCAGCGTAATCGCCAAAACTTTTTTTGAATGAAATCCTTTCCTGCTGGTCAATCACTTTGTAATACAAAGTATATATGAAAATCCTCCGCGCCGAACATCTGGGCATGTGCTTTGGGGTCAGGGACGCCATCGCGCTCGCCGTTGAATCCGCCCGCCATGAGCCGCTGACCGTACTGGGCGACCTCGTTCACAACGAAGCGGTGCTCGCCGATATGCGACGGCAGGGCATCCGTTTTGAAGCGCACTCCGCTGCGGTCACCACGCGCAATGTCATGATCACCGCCCACGGTGCCTCGGATCGCGCCATTGCGGAAACCCGGCGGCAGGGATTTAACGTCATGGAAGCCACCTGTCCGCTCGTGCACTTGGCCCATCGCAGCCTGCACAAGCTTGTCGCCGCCGGCTGCCACCCCGTCATTATCGGCCAGCGCGACCATGTGGAAGTGCGGGGCATGACTGGCGACCTGGCCGAGTTCGAGGTCATCCTTACTGCTGAAGATATCGCCCAACTGCGCGAACGCCCGCGCTTCGGCGTTATTGCTCAGACCACCCAGCCCATTGAAACTGTCCGGCACCTGGTCCAGCTTCTGCGCGAACGTTTTCCTGCGGCCGAGGTGCGTTTCATTGACACGGTGTGCCAGCCCACCAAGCAGCGTCAGGGTGCGGCCATTGAACTCGCACAAAAATGTTCCGTTGTCATCGTTATTGGCGGGGCGCATAGCAACAACACGCGGCAGCTTGCCCGGACGTGCGGCCGCTTTTGTACGCGTGTGCACCACGTCCAAGTCGCCGCCGATCTCCATCCTGAATGGTTCCGGGAGGATGACACCATCGGCCTCACTGCCGGCACTTCCACGCCGGATTATCTTATTAATGAAATCGAACAGGCCATCCAACTGGCATGCAAGGTGAAGCATGAAAGCTGTCTGGCTTAGCAGTCCGTTGAAATATGGCAGCTGATGTGAGCAAGCTCTAATCAAATGAACGTTTCCAATAATATTTGAGCCTCCTTACGTCGGCTCCTACAGGACAAGAGCCGGCTCAACATATTCCTGCCACATACCGACTAAGAACCCTGATTATGATATTGTATCTATTTGCGCTCGTACTGCTGGCCCTGTTGCTGGCCATGGCGATGCCGGTGGCGATGAAGCGGCATTCGATTCGGTGGGTTTTTACCGGCATGATCCTATCCTTCCTCGGCGTGGTATTGCCGATCTTTGTCTTTGTGATGAGCGGTTTCCTGCTCCCGGAATGGAAAGGCGCGTGCCCGCATGGTTGGATTGATTGCTTCATCGTAGGCAAACTGGCGCTTACTCCCATGGTGCTGGTGGCCGCTGCCGCCTGGTACCGGATAGAAGTTCTGGGCATTACCGGCCCGCCGCCCCGCTGGATCGTGGTGTCCATGGTGCTCGGGGCCGTCACCGCCGATATCTGCCTGGTATTTGGACTTTGCAGCATTGGATTTAGTTGGTGGATGGTGGTGCCGGGATATGTGGCCGTCTGGTATTCCGTCCGCGCCCTGCAACTGGTGGTGACCTCAGAAGTGGGATTGGCTTACTGCTTTGGCTGGCTGGCCGGTTCCTTGCCGTTCTGGCTGATCAGCGGGGTCTGGTCGAAGGTGACTTATGAGTCACTGCCGGACAAAGTGCCCAACGGCTGTTTCATCGTCACTGCCGCCGGCCGGGGTCACCGGAAATGCGTGGGACCTTTTTTCGAGGTTGAGCATAACGGTCGCCAGCTTGAGGCGAACCGGCAACTTCTCCGCTTCTGGTACCTGGAAGAACGCTGGCGCAAGGTATCGCCGCGCAGTCATTGCCAGTTCCGCCGAGTGTACAACCAATTCGGCCCAGTTCTCGCTGCCCGGATCAAATCGCCCTGGCTGGCGGATGCCACCTACATGGCCCTCAAACCGGCTGAATATTTCGCTGTTCTTGCCACCGGCATCACCAGGCCAGATCCCATGCTGCCCGGACGGGGCAAACAAAAAACTGTCTGACATCAATCAACCACCCACCAAAACCTGCAAAGGAGGAAATGATATGCAAACATGGCTGAACTATTTTGAATATAACCGCCGAAATCGTCCGTCTGTGCCTTGGGCACGCGGCATCGAAGTGGAGCCGCACCTGCGAACTCCGCTCATCCGTTCGCTGCAAAAATTCCAACTCGGCGAAAGTGGTGAAGGCCGCAAGCTCCGGGATCATGCCCGCAAAGCCGGCGACCCGACTTACGCGGCCGCCATTGATCTGTTCATCCAGGAAGAACAGGAACATGCCCGGCTGATGGGCTTTATATTGCGGGACCTTCAAGCGCCCGTGCTGACAAACCATTGGAGCGACCGTTGTTTTGTCTTCCTGCGCCAACTGTTCGGCCTGCAGCAGGAACTGATGGTGCTACTACTGCCGGAGATGATCGCCAAACGCTATTTCCAAGCCTTGCACGATGGCACCCGCGACCCGGTCTTGCGCGCGGTTTTTGCCCAGATTGCCCGGGACGAGGATGGCCATCTGGCCTTTCATGTCGCCTATTTGCAGCGGGCCTTTGAGAACCTTTCGTTTACGCGGCGAATCGTGGCTCTGGTCATTTGGCGGCTGCTGTTTCGTGCCACCTGTCTGGCCGTGATGCTGGATCACCGCAGCGTGTTGCAGGCGGTTGGCGTAAACCGGCGGGAATTCTGGCAGGATTGCGGCCGGATTTTTGATGCCGTTGCTGCAGGAATTTTCAGTCCGGCACACCTTGGCGGTCCGGCACCTGTCATTCACCCGCAGCCTTCGACCAATCCGTAGGACGACATCTGGCGTTGGCCGGATGATTTGAAATCATTCACCGGTGCATGATTGTTTGATTATTTTCACCCATATAAGTAAACGTTTCCCATGAATCGTGAATCCATCCTGCGCCGGCGTATCCGGTGGCTCACCTGGCTGTTTATTCTCGGCCTCTTCCTGAGTGGCGCCACCGCCATTCCGCTCCAGTTCGAAGTCGACCAGATCACCCACTATCTCGGCAACATGGACGCGACTGGCTGGCTGGGCAAAGTGCATACGGCTCTGACGGACACCGAGACCCGGTATCCCTTTTTATTCTACGGCACGGACTGGCTCGCCTTTGGCCATTTCGTCATTGCCCTGGTGTTCATTGGTGTGCTGCGCGATCCGGTCCGCAACCGGTGGCTGTTTGATTTCGGGCTGCTCGCCTGTGGGCTGGTCATTCCGTATGCATTTGTATTTGGTGGCCTGCGGGGTATTCCGGTGTGGTGGCGGCTGATTGATTGCAGCTTTGGGGTGTTGGGATTCCTTCCGCTCTGGTTCTGCCGGCGGTGGGCGCTGGAGTTGGAATGGCTTGCCTGCGATAAAAGCTAGACAAATTCCCCCGGCGGGTGCGTCATTCCTGTGACATGCCCGGCTGCACGAATATCGAACGGCTCTACGACGAGCACGCGCAGCCCCTTTTTGCCTTTCTCCTGAACCTCACGCGCGATGAGGCGGATACCCGCGATGTGTTGCAGGAAGTTTTTGTTCGGCTCGCCCGTGAGCCTGTTCACCTCGCCGGGGTGCGGGATGAACGGGCTTTCCTCATCCGCCTCGCCCACAATGCCGCTGTGGACCTCATGCGCCGCCGCACCAGTCGCGATCGGACCAAGGTAAACTTTGCCGCCGAGCAGCTTTCGCCTTTCGCTTCCACTGACGATCCGGATGAACAACTGTTCCGTGAGGAACTTGCCGAGGCTCTGGGTGAATTGCCGGAAGATCAGCGGGCTGTCGTCCATTTAAAGCTTTGGTCGGGGCTCACTTTTGAGGAAATAGCCACCGCCCTGGATATTCCACCCAACACGGCCGCCAGCCGGTATCGTTATGGTTTAGACAAATTGCGCGGGCGGCTGCGTCCCCTCTATGAAGAAATCAAATGAACGAGTTTGAACAACGTCTGCGCCGCCTGCCCGTCCGGAAACTGCCGGCTGATTGGCGCGCCGAAATTCTGGCTGCCGCTACGCCGGTCTCAATCGCCGTCCCGGTCAATGGGCTGGCCTTGCTCCGCGCCCGGTTGGTGGAATTGTTCTGGCCGCATCCCAAGGCGTGGGCCGGTTTGGCTGCCGCGTGGGCGATCATCCTACTGTTGAATCTCTCCGCGACGGATCGGGCACCGGTGCTGGCGGAAAAATCCGCGGCGCCCTCGCCGGAGATCATTGACCAGTTGCATCACCAGCAACTGATGTTCGCCGAATTGATCGGCACCACGGTGGTGCCGGATAAAGATAGGGTCAAAACCGGGCCGCTGCAGCCGCACACCTACCGGCGGGAAACGTTTTCGTTATGAGTGACATGGGGGCTGGGGAGAAGGGCGAAGTATGTGTTAAGCTCGCCCTCACCCAACCTTCTCCCCCAGGCGAGGGCTTTTACCTGGCACACTATTATGAGGATGTTCACTCGTCTGGCTAATCCTGCGGCTTGATCGGCGAAAGAAGCGCCGGCACGCACTATTCCTCCGGGGGCGCGACCTTTAGGTCGCTTCAGGGTGCGAAGGGAGGCAGCCGATGCGCCAGGCCAGTGGGCATTGCCAGGCTGAAGCGGCGTGAACGCCGCGCTCCGGCCAGTGGGCCGGCGAGAGCCGCGGGTGGATGCACCGTTTGACACCAACAATAAATTTATGAACGAAGAACCCAAACCTTTGCTGCAACGTTCCTGGACCACTCCGCGCTGGCTGCGGGTCTGGCTGAAACTGGTGGCCATCTTATTCCCTGTAAGCATGCTGGTTGCCTGGGGTGTGAATGGTTTCAAGGCCGAGTGGTGGAGCTGGCCGCCGCAGGTGCTACTCTGGTTTGTTTTCAGTGGCATCCTCGCCGGCGTGCTGGTGATTCTCTGGGGACTGTTCCGCTGGTGTTGCGTGTGGCATAACCTGCGCCGTGTGCTCTTTGTGGTGGTCAGCGTTACGACAGTCATCGCCTTATATTATGCGGTGACCGATTGGCGCGGCCAGCATGCCTGGGATCAGTACCGTCGGGCGCATGAAGCCTTGGGACAGCATTTTGACGTGCCAAGTGTCATGCCTCCGGCCGTGCCGGATGACCAAAACTTTGCCCTCACGCCGCTAGTCTTCAGCACCTATGGCCAGATGATTGACCGCACCGGCCACGAAATTCAGCCGCGCAATACCAATCTGGTCAATCGCCTGCGCATGGACCTCTACGGCGGTGGCAACTGGCCCTCCAATTGCCCGGGGCATTGGGCCACCGGCACGTTGACGGATCTCGGTGCCTTGCAAACGTTCTACCGGGAACGTGCGATGAAAACCAACGAGTTCCCAATGCATGCCCAGCCGCAATCCCCGGCGGCCGATGTTCTGCTGGCCCTGAGTCCCTACAACGCCACCATCGAGGAATTGCGCGAAGATGCCCGGTTGCCGCTCTGCCGGTTTCCGCTGGAATATGACAAAGACAATCCGGCCGCCATCCTACTGCCGCATCTTGCCGCTATGAAACAGGCCTCACAGCTGCTACAAATTCGCGCTTTGGCCGAATTGGCCGATGGCCAGAGCGTCCGGGCGCTGGCGGATGTGCAGCTCATTTTCCGCCTCACGGAAGCCCTACGGAGCGAGCCCGTTTTCATCTCCCATCTCGTCCGCCAGGCCATGCTGCAAATTGCCCTCCAACCCATCTGGGAAGGCATGGCTAACCGGCAATGGTCGGAGCCGCAACTGGCCGCCTTGGAAGCCGCGCTGGCCGGGCTGGACTTTGGGGTTGATTTCCGTACCGGTATGCGGGGCGAGATCGGTTTTCAAGGCAGCATGCGCAGCTATCTCCAGCGCCATCCACAGACGTATGATACGTTTCTCGACGGCAACTGGGGCTTGGATCCATTACCCACCAGTAGCTCGTCCCGCGAGGGGCTGATGATCCTCCTGATGCACGCCCATCTCGTTCCCGCCGGCTGGTTTTTTGAAAGCCAGTTGAAGTCGGTGCAAATCACGGAAGATTATTATCTGCCGCTCGCGGATGTGACGAATCACCTCTTTTCCCCACAACTTGCCGGGCAGGGCGATGCGCTTTCCACGAATGGCTGGCGCACCGGCCAGCCGGATCGCATTTTGGCCGACATCATGCTCCCCGCGCTCGGTGGCGGGGCCAGAAGATTTGCCTATGGCCAGAGTTCGGTGGATCTCGCCCGCGTGGCCATTGCGCTGGAACGGTATTACGGCGCTCAAGGCCACTATCCGGAAACCCTGGATCCGCTGGCACCGCAGTGGCTGGATAAAATTCCGCACGATGTCATTGGCGGTCAGCCGCTGCATTATCGTCGCACCGATGACGGCCGGTTTGTGCTCTACTCGGTCGGCTGGAATGAAAAGGACGACGGCGGGGTGGTGGTCTATGAAACCGGCTCGGCACCCGGCCAAAAAATTTCGGAGGGCGACTGGGTCTGGCGTTACCCTCAAAAGTAGCGGCGGTGGTCGGGCCGGTGGTCCGGGAAATCCTATTTGTCTATTTGGCCACCGACAGATTCCACTCGCATTGATCCGTCAGGTCCTGCCCGGCTGCCGTGCGCCCTTGAACCTCCACCTGATTATCACCGGGCGTCAGGCGGACGTTTTTCCACACCATCACCCCGTTGCCGTCATTCGTGCCCGTGCCAATCACCTGATGGTTCAGTGAGAGTGAGGCTGTCGCCAGATTGGAATAGGCTTTCACCTGGATCACCGCATTCGTGCGTTCCGTAAACCGCCGGTCCGTCAGATACAGCACCGGCTCCGGGGACCAGTTTGCCTTGTAAAAATAAAACGCGTCCTTCCGCACCTTGCGGTCGTAGGTCACCAGCCCCTTGTCGTTGCGCGCAATCACCCCGCCTTCGTGACGGGACACCACGCAGAAATCAAACATGTTCCATGCAAACGTACCCCAGATGAAAGGATGCGACTTGAACTGCTTCCACGCCGCCTCGTGCACCAGGCATTGCCACTCTTCCGGATGCCACTGGCCGCCGGTGTCCGGTTCCTCCGGATTATCCTCATGCTGCGTGATGTTCGCGCCCGCCCCGTATTCGCTGAAACACATGCCCCCGTGCCGGCTGCTCGGCTGATATTCATTCCACAGCGCATCGTTCTGCAAATCCTTGAACGGCTCATACCAGCCCGGATAACGGTTCCAGCCGAGCAGATCGGGAATCTTGTTCATCTGCGGCCAGGTGCCGTGGCTCGTCGCGCCAATCGTCAGACGGGTCGGATCTTCGCCGTGCGCGAGCATATTCAGATCTTCGATTTCACGATGCGGATCCGCGCTGCCGGGCCGCACTTCGTTGAACAGGCTCCACGCAAAAATGGACGGATGATTGAGGTTCTGC
>CAIJGS010000225.1 GCA_903820285.1 uncultured Verrucomicrobia subdivision 3 bacterium
GTGCTCCGCCGCGTGCCGGATCTCAGCGATACCCGGTTCATGGTGCAGATTCTCAAATCGCTCGGTGCCAGCGCCACCTTCGAGAACGGCACCGTCACGGTTCATGCCAAGAAAATTACCGGCTTTGCCGATTATGATCTCGTCCGCAAAATGCGCGGTTCCATCTGCATTGCCGGGCCCCTGCTCGGCCGCTTGCGCAAGGCGCGCATCTCGCTGCCCGGCGGCTGCATCATCGGTGCCCGCCCTATCAATCTGCATCTCAAGGGCTTTGCCGCCCTGGGTGCCAAGATCAAAATTGATGGCGGCTACGTGGATGCTGTTGCCAAAAAATTGACCGGGGCCATCACCTTCCTCGGTGGCCGCGCCGGTTCCACCGTGCTCGGTACCGCCAACGTCATGATGGCCGCCACCCTCGCCGAGGGCGTGACCGTCATTGAAAGCGCCGCCTGCGAACCCGAAGTCGTGGATCTCGCGAATTTCCTTATCGCCATGGGCGCGCAAATCTCCGGTGCCGGCAGCCCCACCATTACCATCACCGGCGTGGACAAGCTTCATGGCGCGGAACACGAAATCATTCCCGACCGCATCGAAGCCATCACCTTCGCCGCCGCCGCCGCCGCCACCAACGGCGAAGTCACCATCAAAGGCGCGCGCCCCGACCATTTCCGGGCTGTGATCGACAAGCTGAACGAAGCCAACGTGCTGGTAGAACGCAGCGGAGCCAATCTGGTGGTAAAGCGCAAGGGCAAACTCAAGCCCGTGGACGTCACCACCATGCCGTACTCCGGTTTCCCGACCGATGCCCAAGCCCAGCTCATGTCCCTGCTCACCCTCGCTCCCGGCATCAGCATCATCACCGAACGGATTTTTGAATCCCGCTTCATGCACGTCAGCGAACTGACCCGCCTGGGCGCGGACATCGAAATCGAAGGACCCAGCGCCATCGTCAAAGGCGGCAAACCGTTAAGCGGCGCCCCCGTGATGGCCAGCGATTTGCGCGCCTCCGCCGCCCTCATCATTGCCGGTCTCGCCGCCACCGGCACCACCCAGGTGAACCGTATCTACCATCTGGACCGCGGCTACGAGCAGATGGATGTAAAACTGAAGCAACTCGGCGCCCGCATCCAGCGCGTGGAAGAATAAGGACGGGATAACGGCATAGAACGCAGAGAGCGCAGAGAGTGGGAAAAGACGGCCAGACAGGTGAAAACCTCGGCAAAGTTTTTTCTCTGTGCTCTTTGTGTTCTCTGCGGTTAATCCCGTCGTTTGACGGGTGATTTTACCCCCGCACATGACGCATCGTGGCGCGCTTCATTTCCATGTCCGAATCACGCTTCTTGAGATCCTCGCGCTTGTCGAAGGACTGCTTGCCCTTGCCGACCGCCAGCGCCACCTTCACCTTGCCGTTTTTCCAATAGAACGATAGCGGAAAGATGGCATGACCTTTGATGCCGCCCATTTCGAACAGCTTACGGATCTCCGGCTTGTTCAGCAGCAGCTTGCGCGGGGCCTTCGTCTGATGATTGTTCAGGTTGCCGTGCGTATATTCGTCAATGTGCGCGTTGTAGAGCCAGACCTCCTCCTTTTCGACGCGGGCAAAGGCGTCGCCGATCTGCCCCAGCCCCGCGCGCAGGGCCTTGACCTCCGTGCCGTGCAGCACAATGCCCGCCTCGAACGTGTCGAGGATGATATAATCGCGGCGGGCCTTATGGTTGGTCACAATATCGGACATGCGTACAGTATAACCGCAAATGGCGGAAACTCACGGTGATTTTGCCGCGCGCTGTTCCGCGAAAAAGTTCTTCAACAGCGCCCGACACTCGTCCACCCGCACCCCGGCCGTGATTTCGCAGCGATGATTCAGCGTGGGAAACTGCAGCAGATTCATGGCCCCGCCCGCCGCCCCGCCCTTGGCATCCCCGGCACCAAACACCACCCGCGCCAGCCGCGTATGCACCACCGCCCCCGCGCACATCGGGCACGGCTCCTTTGTCACATAGAGCGTGCAATCCGTCAGCCGCCAGTCGCCTACCGCACTTTCCGCCTGCGTTAGCACCAGCATTTCCGCGTGGGCGGTGGCGTCCTTGAGCGTTTCCACCTGGTTATAGGCCCGGGCAATGATCCGGCCGGCGCGCACAATCACCGCGCCCACCGGCACCTCCTCGCGATCATACGCCTTGGCGGCCTGGCGCAGCGCCTCGCCCATGAAATACTCGTCACTGTGCAGGTCAATGATCGGCTCGCTCATAATTCAAAAATTAATCAGGCCGGCTGCCCCGGCGCCAGCACCTGTTCCAACGTCCAATCATTACGCCCATCGGGATGGCAATGGCAATGCGCCGCGAAAAAGCCCCCGCGATGCTGCCAGAACCACGGCCAGATCTGCTCCCGATCCGTCTGCGGAATCTTCAGCCCGGCAATCACTTCGCGCGGGAAAAATTCAAACCGGCCCTCCGCATGCGGCGGCGGCAGCGATTTCAGTTTCACCTTTACCTCGAACAGGAACATCAGCCAATGCGTCTGCCCCTGAAACCCATGCTCGCTGATCAGTCCGGCCAGGTGCAGGTCGGAGGGTTTCAGCACCAGCCCCGCCTCTTCATGCGCCTCCCGACAGGCGCACACATAAGGCGATTCCCCAATCTCCATCTTCAGCTTGCCCCCGCACGGACTCCAAAAGCCGCGATTCGGCTCCTGCGCCCGCTCGAGCAGCAGTACATCATCGCGCTCATTAAAACAATAGAGCAGCGTCGCAATCTTGTAAGGCAAAGCCATGCTGCAATGTTGAATTTCCCCTGCCGAAAGTCGAGTTTCGAAACAGGCCCTCCTTTCCCTCTCTCTGTTCTATGCGTTCCTTGCGGTTAATCCTTCCCGCCCGTTGGCCGGATACCATGAATTGGGGAGTGCATCCGGGGCCGGGCTGGCCTATAGTTTCACCCAATATGTTGAAAAGGAATTGCCTTTGCGAGCTGGTGATCGGATTTGCCACCTTGATCTCGGTCGGTCTGACCTCCGCCCAGACCGCCACCAACGATCCGGCCGCCAAGGCGTGGAACGACCTGCAACTCGCCGCCCAGCTGCCGCCGCAACCCGCCGAGTGGCAGACCAATAAGCCCACGCAGGCGCAGCAAGAAGCGTTTTATCAGAAGCTGAGCCAGGTTGCCGTGGCCGCCGCCGCCAAGGCCGCGGATTATGCCACCCAGTTTTCGGGTACCACCAACGCCATTGCCGGCAAGTTGTTCCAATGTAAAATGCTCCGCCTCGCCTGCGCCTATGGCGACACCAACCAATTCGCGCCCTGGGAGGCGGCCCAAACGGCCCTCCTCAAAGATCCGGGCCTGGTCGAACCCGCCCGGTTCAGCGTGCGGGCGGATGTCATTACCCGTAAAAGATACCTGTTGGAAACGGGTGCCAACCCCACGCCGGACAGCATCGAGCAGGAGTTGCAGGCCTTGGTAAAAGATTATCCCGGCACTGACCGGCCCCTCCAGATGCTGTTGACCTTTGCCGGCAATGAAGCCACGCCCGATCAGGCCCGCGCCATCGTTAAAGAAATCCTCTCCCTCTCGCCCACCAACCATGAAACCGCCCTCAAAGCGGAAGGTGTCGTTCGCCGGCTCGACGCGCCCGGCAAGCCCCTGGACATCAAATTCACCGCCCTCGATCAGCGGCCCGTGGATCTGAGCCAGATGAAAGGCAAGGTAGTGCTGGTGGATTTCTGGGCAACCTGGTGCGGTCCCTGCGTGGCGGAGTTCCCTAACGTGAAAGCCGCCTACGAAAAGTATCATGACAAAGGCTTCGAGATCGTCGGCATCAGCTTCGATTTCAAGGAAGAGCCCCTGCACCGCTTTATTGAGAAGCGTGGCATGCCGTGGCCCCAATATTTTGACGGCAAGGCTTGGTCAAATCCCTATTCCCTGAACTATGGCATCTGCGGCATTCCGACCATGTGGCTCGTGGATAAAAAAGGCATTCTCCGCGAGGTCAATGCCGGCGATAACCTAATCAACAAGCTCGAGAAATTGCTGGCCGAGTAGCCGGCCGGGTGGCTGGAAGCCATTCCCGCCACCCTCTGAGAATCCCAATTGGATTTCCGCCCCTCATAGAGCCGCCCAAAGGGAATGCAGACAGCTCATTCTCTCTGCGTATCTCTCCGTCTTCGGCGCCTCCTCATCAGGTCCCTGAATCCCGTTGGAGGGTGTTACGAAAAGATTTGCAATTAATTGACATAAGGTTAGATACGCTTATACAACGAAAAAAACGCGCTGGACCTGTATAGTGCGCAGCGGGCGCGGATTGGCGGCCGCAGCCGCAAAGACGGCTACAAAAAGCACAGGCTCCGCTTGTGGTTGCGTCAGTATCAGCCAGCGATATTGCCGGCCCCGTTGATTTCCTGGACCTCCCCGGCCAATCGTGATGAAATGGTCTTTCACGAACCCAGCGGGTATTATTACGCCCGGCGATTGTTGTGGACTCCGGATATTGTGGTTGGGGATTTGGGCTACCTCGGGCTGGACGCCCAGCGGCGACTGCGGGAAGGTCGGCAGGTGGCTTTGGTCACCAAATTCCGTTCGGACCTGGCGCTGCCCGATGCGTTTGATGACCCCTTGCACCTGACCTGCGAAGAGGGTCAGGAACTGCGCTGGTTGGGTTTGCAGGCCGCAGAACAATTACACTGGTTTGGGGTCTCGGATCCGGCCCCGTTTTGTCCTTGGTGCTGGCAGCGCAGTACCTGCCCGCAGGAATTTTCCTTCCGGCCGCGGAGCCTGAGATTCTTTTTGGTACGTATCCGTTTAGTTCATGCGTAGGTCAACACTGCTCCGCCAAGCGCGTTCCCGGATCGATGCCTCGCACTCGTATGAGAAAAACCAACTCGGCTTGAGTCAGTTTTTATCTGAATAGTTTTCGGCTGGCTTGGATCGTCTGTCTATTGGCTAATATGGTGGCTCTGCTCCGGGCCAAGGCCCTGATCAGAGAACCAGAAAAAACCGATCTGCTGGCTCCAATGCGACCCAAACGGATGCCTTTGGACCTCTTTTGAATCGTTATGCCATTTTGAAAAAACTTCAAAAAACACCCATTCCCCACTTTTGGGCATTTTGAATTTCGTAATACCCTCCGTTGGGATTGAATACCCCTCGCGAGTGATGTTCCCACATGAGTTGGCATTGGGAACGGCGCAAGAACGGCGGATGATTGAAAAATATCCGGCCAATTTTCGTCCGCCGCCGCCAAAAACGTCACCGAATTACTCCGCTTTGCTGTTGCACCTTGCTCTGTGACCTCTAGGATTTCGGCGGAAAGGTCATGTCGAACCCGGAACATTCCGTGCCGCCGGCCGCCGCTGTAAGCGGTGGCGAGGCAGAGGCGTCGCCACTGCCGATGCAATGGCCGGTTACCGCGGTCCGGGGGGTGGGCAGCGAGCGGGCAAAACTGCTCGCGAAGCTGGACATTCATACGGTGGAAGATCTGCTCCTCCACAAACCACGCCGCTATGAGGATCGCCGCAAATTTCTTCCGATTCGCGACCTTAAATTAAAAGAGGCGGCCACGGTGCGTGGCAAAATTGTGGCGGCCGGCGTCAAACGCTGGAAGCGTGGAGAGCGCGCGATGTTTGAATGTGTTTTCGATGATGGCACCGCCCTCCTGCATTGCCGTTGGTGGCAGGCCCAGCCATGGATGGAAGACTGGTATGCTGTGAACCGCGAATTTCTCGTGTACGGCAAACCCGATTCGCTGAAGCCGCGCAATATTGATCATCCGGAAACCGAACTGGTCGAGCCAGGCGAAGATGAATTCATCCACGTCAACCGCATCGTGCCGGTGCATGCACTGACGGATGGCCTGACCGCCCGGGTGGTCCGCACACTGGTCTGGCAGGCGCTGGAAAAATTTGAAGCCCAAGTGCCTGAGCCGGCCTGGGGACATTTGCCGGTGTTGGGGTCGCCGTTACCGCTGACTCGGGAAAAGAGCACCGCCCGCGATCTGCCATTTCTCACCGGCCTGCCCACGCGCGCCAACGCGGTGCATATGGTGCATTTCCCAGAGGAATTGACGGATGTGGAAATCGGCCGCCAGCGGCTGGCGCTGGATGAGTTCACGGCCCTGCAAATTCAAATCCAATCCCGCCGCAAAAAATTTGAGGTCAATGCCCGGGCGCTGCCCTGCGGCGGCGACAACCGCCTGATGAAACCGTTTCTGGTGGCGCTCGGCTTCAAACTGACCGGCGCGCAAACCAGCGTGCTGCGCGAAATCCGGGCCGACCTCGGCGGCGAACATCCCATGCGCCGGCTGTTGCAAGGGGACGTGGGGTCTGGCAAAACGGCGGTGGCCGCGTGCAGTGCGCTGATGACTTTGGAAAGCGGTTTCAATGTGGCGCTGATGGCTCCGACAGAAATTCTGGCGGAACAGCACTACCGGAATTTTGAGAAGTGGTTTACGCCGCTCGGCATCAATCTGGCTTTGCAAACCGGGAGCCAGAAATCGGGAAACACCACGCCGGCGGCCACAAACAAATCCGGCACCCTGTACATCGGCACCCACGCTTTGTTTACCGACGGCTTTGAGCTGCCACAGCTCGGCCTGGTGATCATTGACGAACAGCACAAGTTCGGCGTGACCCAGCGGGAGGCACTCGTACGCAAAGGCAATTACCCGCACCTGCTGGTGATGACCGCCACGCCGATTCCGCGCACGCTGGGATTGACGCTTTACGGTGACCTTGATGTCTCGGTGATCGATGAATTGCCGTCAGGGCGTGGCAGCATCAAGACGTTTGTGCGGACCACGGAAAAGCTGCCGAAAGTATTCGAGTTCATCCGCGAAAAAATCACGGCGGGACGGCAGGCGTACATTGTCTATCCCCGCGTTGATGTGGCGGACACGGACAAAGACATCAAGGCCGTGACCAAGGAATTTGAAACGGTCAAAAAAGCGCTGGCCCCATTCCAGGCCGGACTACTGCACGGCCGCATCAAACCGGCAGAAAAAGAATTGGCGATGGCATCTTTCCGCGCGAATAAAATTCAAGTGCTCGTGGCCACCTCGCTGATTGAGGTAGGCGTGGATGTGCCCAATGCCACCGTGATGCTGATTGAAAACGCGGAACATTTCGGTCTCGCCCAGTTGCATCAGTTGCGGGGACGTATCGGCCGCGGCGCACATGAGAGTTTTTGCATTCTGATTTCTGATGCACTGACGGACGAGGCGCAAGCGCGGTTGAAAATTCTCGCGGAGACTACTGACGGTTTCAAGATCGCGGAAGCGGACCTGAAATTGCGCGGGCCGGGTGAACTGTTGGGCCAGCGGCAAAGCGGTTCCATGCGGCTGCGGTTTGGCAATCTGGCGGAGGATTTGAATCTTATCCGACAGGCGCGGGTTTTGGCGGCCAAAATCCTCGCATGAAGCCAGCCGGGCCGGCAGCCTATGCCTTAATTTCAGTTTTGCTTTTTCCAGCCGGGGGCGTAGTTTGCTGGCATGAAGACGTTGCCATCCCTTTTGATCCTCGCCGCCGCCGCGGGGCTGCTGGCGGGCTGCGGTAAAAAAACGGAAACTCCGCCGACCGCCACAAATGCGACAGGGCGCTATGATTCCGGCAATCCCATGACTGCCCCGGCGGACTACGTCGGCGCCGTGGTGCAGGCCAAGAAATATTCCGAAAAGCAAATTGATCTCGCCTACGTGAACCAAGCCATCCAGCAATTTCAAGCGGGCGAAGGCCGGTTGCCCAAAAGCCTGGACGAACTGGTGGAGGAACACTACCTCGGAAAAGTTCCGGATGCTCCGTTTGGCTACCAGATCAACTATGATCCGGCAACCGGGATTGTCAAAGTGGAGAAAAAATAACGGGGTTACCGCCGTTACCAGCGAGGATTTTTCCCGACCAAGGCTCTGAAGGCGGCAATGCCATCAGAGCCTTGTCGTTTATTTATTTTACCACCAGCGGCTCGTGCCAGGCATGGCCGAGCTGGGCGAGCAGGTCATCGGCGGCAATGGGACCCCAGGTGCCGGCGGAATAGAATTCGCGGTTGGTAAGCGGCTTGCCATCCCAGCCAGCGCGGATGGAGTCTACAATCTGCCACGCGGTTTCCACTTCATCACGACGGATGAAAAGGGTGGCATCACCGGCAATTGCTTCCAACAGCAGGCGTTCGTAAGCTTCGGGAGTGTAGGCGCCAAACTCGGAATCGTAGCTGAAATGCATGCGCACAGGGCGAACGCCCAGACTCATACCGGGGACCTTTCCGTTGAAACGCAAGGAAATGCCTTCGTTAGGTTGCAGGCGCAGAGTGAGCGCATTAGGCTGCAGACCGTCCCCGCACTTGGCTGCAAACAGGACATTGGGGGTGGGCCGGAATTGAATGCGCACTTCGCTGGCGCTCATGGGCAGGTTTTTGCCGGTGCGTAAATAGAACGGCACACCGCTCCAGCGCCAGTTATCGATAAAGAGCTTCAAGGCGGCAAACGTTTCCACGTTTGAGCTGGGATTTACCTTCGTTTCCTGACGATAACCCGGCCGCGGCTGGCCATCCACCGCCCCGGCGAAATACTGTCCGCGCACAATTTGTTTGGCCACATCGGTGGGCGTAAGATGGCGGATGGATTTAAGCAGCTTCACCTTTTCATCGCGAACGGCTTCCGCTTCGAGGGAAACGGGCGGTTCCATGGCAATGAGGGACAGCACCTGGAGCATGTGATTCTGCACCATGTCGCGCAGGGCACCGGATTCCTCGTAATAACCGCCGCGCTCGCCCACGCCGAGTTTTTCGCTGACGGTGATCTGGACATGATCCACGGATTCCCGGTTCCACAGGCGCTCGAAAATGGAATTGGAAAAGCGGAACATGAGGATGTTCTGCACCGTTTCCTTGCCCAGATAATGGTCGATGCGAAAGACCTGCTGCTCGTGCGCATAGCGGGTCAGTTCGCGATTCAGCTGATGGGCGGAAGCGAGGTCACGACCGAAGGGTTTCTCCACCACGACACGTTGCCAGCCCGGACCTTCACGATTCAACAACTTGGCGTTATGCACCTGTTCCACCACTTCGCCAAATTGGCTGGGTGAAATGGCGAGATAGAACAAAAGATTTTCGCGCAATGGCTTGCTGCCAAATGAGGTCAGCAATACTTCCATTTTCTGGTATGCGGCGGCATCGGTGAGATCGCCCTGGCAATAAAACAGGTTCGCGGCGAAGGCGGTCCAGACCACGTCATCCACCGGCTTGGTGCGGGAGAACTGGTCCAGGGCGGTGCGCAGTTCGGTGCGCCAGGATTCGTCATTTTTTTCGCGCCGGGCAAAGCCTACCACGCGAAACGAAGCGGGCATGAGCTTCTCCTTGAAGAGGTGATATAATGCCGGAATCAGCTTGCGGGCGGTGAGGTCGCCGCTGGCACCAAAGATGGCAATGGTGCATGGATCGAGAATTTTACGTTCCCCACTGATACCGCCTTCGGCTGAATTGGAATTATTCACGCATCACACCATGCCGCAATTGATGGCAAAATTCAACCCTGCCGGTGGATAATTTGAAATTGGCGGGAACACACCGGATTTTGCCGTGATTGCCGGGGTCATTTTCCGTGGCAATGACTTAGGGCCGGCCGGTGGCTTGGGGAATACCGCCGTTTCAGAGGGCGGCGGTCTTTTGGGGCGACCATTTCACGAACGTGGATTCGCGCAAATAAACCGGCAGCAGTTGTTCGCCGGAGACGAAATCGGTGCGGTCATGGGCCAGCCGAGCCACCATGGCGGCAGTGGGGTAAATGACTTTTCCACCAAAAGATGCGGCATCCGGGCCAATAAACTGTTCGCCCGCAAGTTCCTGCAGGGCGACCGCCGGGACAATTTTCAAGGGGGTTGTTTCGCGGCGGGCAGTGGGTGAAATATCCCAGGTGGCGAGGTAATATTCACCGCGCTGGGCGTCGATGACGATATGAACGCGGCCAAAAACTTGTTGTTCCTGTGCTTGGGCGGCGAGCGTGGTGACGGCATCTACGCCCAACAGTTTCACATTGGTCGCGAGCTGCCAGCCTTGGGCGACGGAGACGGCGACGCGAATGCCGGTATAACTGCCAGGGCCCAGACCGACGGCGAGGGTTTCAATTTCGGCTCGGTTGACCCCGGCGCTGGTCAGCACCTGCTGAATCAGGGCGAAGGCATTGGTGGCGCGGGCCCCGGTTTCGGCGGCGGTGGCCAGCACCACACCGTCGCGAGCGAGGGCCACACTGCGCTCGGCGGCGGAAAACTCAAGCGCGAGGGTGGTCATAAATGATTTTCCGGTCGGTGTCACTGATAATTTCGATCCGCACATGCACCAATGGAAGCCGGCCCAAACGCAGCCCGGTCAGACGTTCGGCCCATTCAATCACGGCGATGCCGTCCGGCTGGAGAAATTCCTCGATGCCGGCAGAAAGGACCTGTTCGGGGGTTTCGAGGCGGTACAGATCGAGATGAAAGAGCTTCAACCGGCCGCCGGCGTATTCATTCACCAGCGTGAAGGTGGGAGAGTGCACGCGTCCGGCAATGCCAAGTCCCCGGGCCAGGCCACGGACCCATTGAGTCTTGCCAGCGCCCAGATCGCCGGACAGGGCAATGACCTGGCCGGGCAAGGCGGCGTGCCCCCAAGTCTCGCCGAGTGCCTCGGTATCTTCAGGACTGTGTGAAATGATTGCAGACATGCCAGCCATTTCCGGCGCGGTCACCGGCCTCAGAGCAGGTGGCCGAGTTTTTCGCGCTTGGTTTTCAGGTAGCGCTCATTGTGAGGGTTGGGTTTGATCTTGATTGGCACCTGCTGGGTGATTTTCAGGCCGTAGCCTTCGAGACCCACGATTTTGCGGGGATTGTTCGTCAGCAGCCGGATCGTTTTCAGGCCCAGATCACAGAGGATTTGCGCGCCCAGACCGTATTCGCGCAGGTCCATCTTGTAGCCGAGCTTTTCATTGGCCTCAACTGTATCGTAACCCTGTTCCTGCAGTTTGTAGGCTTTGATTTTGGGGGCGAGTCCGATGCCGCGACCTTCCTGGCGCATGTAGAGAATCACGCCATGACCGGCGGCGGCCACCTGTTGCATAGCGGAGTGGAGTTGCGGTCCACAATCGCATCGGCGTGAGCCAAAGACATCACCGGTGAGGCATTCGCTGTGGACACGGACCAGCACATTTTTGCGGCCAGCCACCTTGCCGCGAACCAGGGCGACATGATGTTCATCATCCACCTTGGAATGGTAGAGATGCAGGTCAAAGTCTCCGTAATCGGTGGGCATCTTGACGGTTTCCACCCGTTCCACAAGTTTTTCACGGGTGCGACGGTGTTCGATAAGGGCGGCGATGGTGCAAATCTTGAGTTTATGCTTCTTCGCGAATTTCTGGAGCTGCGGCAGCCGGGCCATCGTGCCATCGTCGTTCAGAATTTCGCAGAGGACGCCGATGGGGCGCAACCCGGCGAGTTGGACGAGGTCCACGGTGGCTTCGGTATGCCCGGCCCGGCGGAGCACGCCGCCGGACTTGGTGCGCAGCGGAAAAATATGCCCGGGTTGGACAAGATCATCCGGAACGGCCGTGGGCGAAGACATAATTTGGATGGTCTTCGCCCGGTCAGCGGCGCTGATGCCGGTGGAGATGCCGCGCGCGGCATCCACGCTGACCTGGAAATCGGTGCGGTGGCTTTCGCGGTTCTGTTTGACCATGCGGTCAATGCCGAGCTGCTGGAGCCGTTCGGCGGTGGTGGAAACGCAAATCAAACCGCGCCCGAAGCGGGCCATGAAATTGATGGCGGCAGGGGTGGCATGCTGGCCGGCGAGGATGAGGTCGCCCTCGTTTTCGCGGTCGGCATCGTCCACCACAATGACCATCCGGCCTTTGCGGATATCACTTAGAACGGATTCGATGGAGTCAAACTTGGTTTTCATCGGCAGGGACAGAATAACCGGAATGGGGCCGTTTACAAATACGGAACATCCGGCAACGAAATGGGGCCGTCCCGACAGATGTCAGAAACGGCCTGGTGCCGACGGCTTATTCGCTCAGCAGATGGTCCGGACGAACGGTGTCGTCGCCAACGTGGGTGCTGGGCTGGGCCTTGACGGAAAAACTGAAGGAAACGCCATAATCAGTCTGCCCGACACTGTTGTCGGTAACACGAAAGCTGAGGGCCGCAGTCCAGCTGCGCATGTCGCGGTAAATGGTGTAGGCTTGTTCCTGGAGGCGGCCTTCCTGGGCATTGAAATCATGGGTGGCCCGGAGTCCCCAGTTGTCATTCACCCGATAGAAGAGCGTGCTGGTAATGTAATTGTTGCCAGGTTCGTCGACCCCGAGAAAACCGCTGCGCAGGTACCAATGGCCAAGGCCCCAGCTCCAGCGTTCATTGGGTATAAACTGGATTTGATGGAAGGCCATGTTCAACTGGCCGCTATTGGGGGCGTACCGAACCTGAGATTGGAGGGCCAGCCAGGTACGCGGCCGGAAACTAAGGGAGGAGTAAAGGTCGTTGAAAGTGGACTGGGTGCTGTTGGGGGCAAGCCGCCAGTCGAGCAGGAGATTCCAATCGAGTAGATTTTCGATCTGGCCATCGCGCTTGGTTTGCAGCGTGTTGCGCAGGCCGAAGCGGATGACATTCTGGGAATCAACCGAATCAATGCTGCTATAATCCGGGAAATCCACGGGCGAGAGCATGAGGCTGGGTTGCTCGGAATCAAATTGGGGGATCTGTGCCAGCGGAGTGCTAGGATTCGGCACATAAACATAATTGGCCGAAGGTTCCATGATGTGGCGCAGGCCGTCCATCTGCAATAGGGAGTTGGTGGCCTCAGGCCAGAGCCGCGAGATTTTAAAGGAGGTGCCGATGCCGGTGTTGAACACGGTGCGATGGGTGTCGCTATAAAGGCGGTTGGGATTGTCGGTGACGCCATAATAGGTCCACCGGCCGCCCACGCGGGGAGCGACGTTCAGCCAGTCAAAAAATGTCCAAGGGAGGGTAATCTGATTATAGGTGTCAAAGCGGGAGGCGGAATAGTTGGTGTTGCCGTAAATGCTGCCCGGGGCATTGGTGTCCGCGAAAAATTTCCGGTAGAAACCGACCGAGCTCTGGCTGTCGTAATAGAACGGGGTCTCCAATACCTGCTGGCGGAAGCCCGTAAGGCGGACATCCGGCAGGCGTTCAACTTGGTCGAAGAAATTGTTTACCTCAGGCGTGGTCAGGGCATCCAAGCTCCAGTTGTCCCAATACTTATTGGCCTCGACAAATGTTTCAGGCTGGGGGTCAGCGGCGTAATCCCCTTCAAAGAAATCATGCAGCACCAGGGGATCGGATTCATAATTAACCTGAGCCTTGACGTTGAAATTGGTAGCGGGGGAGGCCTGCCATTCCATGAGGAAACGCTGGCGGTTGTCGGGAATGTTCCGGTAGATGGGCAGATTATTGGTGCTGGAGTTGGGCCGGTTATCGCTCAGATAATAATAGCGAAATTTGAAATCACCCCACTGGCCAAGGTGCAGATTAACATCCGGGCCGGCCCCCACGCCGCGTTTGGTCCGGTAATCCCCGTGAATTTTGCCATCCGCGACATCACCGACAAACCACTCGTAGGTATTGAGCATATAAGCTCCGTAGGCGCTGCGGAAACCCGGTTTGAAGGTGAAGTGATTTGCATGCGGGCCGAGGGTGCGATGGTAATAGGGGAAATAAAACATGGGCACGCCGTGGACGAGTACAACGGCATTCCACATTTCAATGGAATCGCCGGGCATGACCTTCATCCGGCTGGCCCGGACGCGCACGGCCGGGTCACTGATGTCATCAGTGGTCACAAAGGCATTGGTGGCGGTATAGATGTTGGCGTCGCGATCGCCAGTCAATTGGGAGCCGCCGGCAAAGACCGGCGCCTTGCCGGTACGGAACTGCTCACTCTCCATCTGGTGGGTTTTGAAATTATAGCGGACGTGGTCGCCCACCCAAAGCATGTCGCCGGATTCGATGCGGACGTGGCCGTCGGCCAGGACTTCGCCCGTCTTGGTGTCCACCGTGGCGTTATCGGCGGAGAGAGATGCTCCTTTGTATTTGGCGATAATTCCGTTGGTGCCAACAATGGTGCCGCCGGGTTCAAATTCGAGGCTGCCTTCCACGGAACCTTGAATGAAATGGCTCAACGCCATGACTTCGATTTTTTCTGCGGCGTCCTGCGCGGCAACCGCGAGGGGGAAAAGCGCAACAGTCAGCAGCAGGGCAATGGCGGCAAATGGTTTCATCAAGCGGGGCCAATAAAACAGAATGAGCCGCCACTGCCAAGCGACTTTTCAGAGTTTCCACCGGCGAACGGACGGTCAGCGGCCGGTTTTGGCGGCTAATTTGAGGGAGTGTCCTTCGCGGGCGGCCTCCACTTTCAGCTTGGAGCCAGCTTGGGCCACCAGCTCACGGGCCTGCTTTAACAAAGCATCCACCTTGCGATCAGCATGGTCGGGATCGTGGTGAAATAGCACGAGCCGTTTCACTTGGGCCTGAAGGGCGAGGCGCACGGAATCAGCCACACAGCCATGGCCCCAGCCGGTATGGCTCTGATATTCGGCGGAATCATATTGGGAATCCAGGATCAGAACATCCACGCCACGGACAAACTCGATCATTTCGCGGTCATCACCACCCTGGCGGGGTTCGGTATCGGGGAAAAAAGCGATTTTCCCTTCGGGGGTGATAAGCCGGTAGCCAACACAAACCCCGGGATGATTCGCGCGCAGGGCGCTGATCTGGAATTTGCCGAGGTTGAAGTCGTATTTATCCAGTTCCTGGATATTGATATTGCCGGGGAGGCGGGAGAAGGGCACCGGAAAGTAGGTGCTTTCCATCTGGCCGGTCAGGGCGGCAACCAGGCTTTTACGGGCACCTTCATAACCAAATATGCGCAGCCGCCAGCGGGCTTCGTAAAGGGGCGCAAAGAAGGGCAGTCCCTGAATATGATCCCAATGGGTATGGGTAATCAGGAGGTTTAGATTCAGGCGGCGGCTATCGGCCTTATTGGCCATCAGCGACTGGCCCAGCCGGCGCAGGCCGGTGCCGGCATCCAGAATCACGAGGTCATTGCCACGCCGGACTTCAACGCACGTGGTATTGCCGCCATAACGCACCGTGTCCGGCCCAGGTGAAGGGACTGAACCACGAACGCCCCAGAATCTGATTTGCGTCAGCGCTTTAATGTGCAAAATCTACCCCTGTTTCCAAAAAACTCAAACTGAGAATGGTCAGTATTAGCGAAAATGAATGCTTACATTAACTGCTGAACATGCTGTTGGCCCGTCCGAGCCTGCCTGGCATATCTTTATCCATTTCCAGTTTCATTGAGTTATAATGATTTTAATATTCCGAAAAATCGTCCCCCCGGCTCCGCCAATATGGCTGGCAGATCTAAACGGCGAGGTTGGCTGTCACTCTTTCTGTTAGCTGACCGGTGCATTTAATTCGTAATGCCCGGGTGCTGACAATCCAAAAATGACAAAGTTTTGGCAAAAACTGCTTTGCTAGGTGAAATCAGGCAAAGGGCACAGCCGCCAGAATACCAAAGCAATGCCTGAAACGGCGGGCCAGCTAGGGCCCGGCCGAGGAAAATGGTGGGTTGGCGGGGACTCGAACCCCGGACCAATGCCTTAAAAGGGCACTGCTCTACCAACTGAGCTACCAACCCATAACGGAAGGGCATGGGAAACTATATGGTTTGGCCAAAAAAGCAAGTGCTTTCCGGAAACCGTTTCGGGTGGCAGAACGGCCGGGCGCCCGTTAAGCTTGGGGAAATGCGGTTGCATGACCGATATCTGTTCCGTGAATTGCTCACGCCGCTGGCATACTGCCTCGGCTTCTTCATGGTTTTCGGGGTGGCGTTTGATGTGTTCAACAAGCTCCCGGAACTGCAGGAGCGCAAGCTGCACGGGTTTGAAATCGTGACGTACGTGGCGATGGACACGCCGGGATTTCTCGCTCAGGTGCTGCCGATGGCGCTGCTGCTGGCGCTGCTGTACGCCCTGACCCACCACGCGAAGCACAACGAAATCACAGCGTTGCGGGCGGCGGGGGTGAGCCTGTGGCGGCTGTGCGCGCCTTATTTTATCGTCGGCCTGGCGGCCACGGCCGGTATGTACGGGCTGAATGAAGTAATCGTGCCGTATTGCAATGAGCAGGCGGCGATCACGCTGCGGTTGCACGTGCAAAAAGATGATGACATGGTGGTGCAGAAAAAACTGCACGACATCAGCTTTTACAGCGGAGGCGGACGGCATTTCTGGTTCATTGGCGAATACAGTCCGCTGCCGCCGGAACATAAGCTCAAAGTGAGCTGGCTGCTGGCTGACGGCTCCTGGCAGTTGCTGCAGGCGGAGTCCGCGTTTTATACGAATACCCAGTGGCTTTTTTCCGATGTGAACCTTTACCGGCAGGCGGGGCAGACGGCACCCCTATTGCGACTTTACCACACCAATGAAATGGTGCTGCCGGAACTGACTGAAACCCCGCGGGAAATCTTCAGCGAAGTGAAAATCTCACCGCTGATGTCCTTGGGCGGCTCGCGCATGCCGGATATTCCGCTGACCGATTTGTTTGACTACATGCACCTGCATCCGAACCTGAAAAACTCGCAGACCCGGCAGGCGTACTTTGTGCTGACGAAATTTCACGGCCGGCTCGCGGCTCCTTTCACGTGTCTGGTGGTGGTGCTGATTGCCATCCCCTTTGGCGCGCCTTCGGGCCGGCGGAATCTGTTTTTTGGCGTGGCCGGCAGCATTTTCATCTGTTTCGGTTTTTTTGTGATCCAATCCATCAGTCTCTCGCTGGGCATGGGCGGTCACCTGCCGGGCTGGCTCGCGGCGTGGCTGCCGAATATTCTGTTCGGCGGTCTGGGCATCTGGCTGACCACCCGGGTGCGTTAGCCAGGGCCGCAAAAGGAAAGGGGGTTAAATTTTTTGGGGCCGGATTCATTTTTTCTTTTGGGTTCGCCGGATTTGAGCATAGATTGCCTTCGCAAATTAATCAGGGATATCAAAATGCCAGGAGATTTTTTTCCGGTGAACGAAGAGATTCAAAAACTGAGATCAAGCAGGGAGCGGTTGCATTTGCTTTACCAGGTAAGCAATGTGATTCACGCCACCCTCGATTCGCAGGAGGCCTTGCAACTCATTGTGAGTGAGGCGGTGAGGATCATGCGCGCGTCGAGCGGGTCACTGGCGCTGATCAATCCCTCCACCAATTTTTTGGAAATCCATGCGGCGCAAAATCTTTCATCGTCCGCACGCAAACTGAAACTGCGCGTAGGCGAGGGCGTGACGGGCTGGGTGGCTCAGACGGGCAAGGTGGCGCGGGTAGGTGATGTGACGCAGGACAAACGGTACGTGAGCATCCGCCGCGACGTCCGCTCGGAACTGGCGGTACCGCTGGAAGTGCGGGGCGAACTGCGCGGCGTCATCAACGTGGATTCAGAACGGGCCGACGCGTTTTCTGCCGATGATCAGGAGCTGTTGCAGGAACTGGCCATTCAAGCTTCCACGGTCATCCATAACACGTGGCTGTATGAACAGTTGCGGCTAAAGGTGATGTTGTTTGAGTCGCTTTCGACGGTGAGCCGCACGATCAATTCGCCCTTGAACGTGGATGAGGCGTTGCGGGCAATCACCCGTGAAGGGTGCGAACTCATGCGCGCACGCATGTGCTCGCTGATGCTGCTGGACGATACCCGCGATTGGCTGGACCTGCGGGCGAGTTATGGTGCCGGCGAGGCGTATGTCAACAAACCACGACTGGGCGTTCAGGAAAGTCTGATCGGCGTGGTGGTGCGTCGTAAAAAGGCGATGCAAGTCGCCAATGTGCAGACCGACTCCCGCTATCAAAACGTGGAGCTGGCCCGCCGCGAGGGCCTGGTTTCGCTGCTGAGCGTCCCATTGATTTTTTCGGGCCAATGCATCGGTGCCTTGAGTGTTTACACGGCCCGGCCCTACACTTTTTCCAACGAGGAGATCCAGATTCTGTCCGCGCTGGCGGAGTTGTCGGCCATTGCGATTGAAAAGGCGCGGCTTTACGAACGGGTGGTGGATGTGGAGGAACAGTTGCGCCAGAATGAAAAACTTTCGGCGCTCGGCTTGCTGGCGGCAGAGGTGGCTCATGAAATACGCAACCCTTTGACGGTGATGAAGTTGCTATATCATTCACTTAACCTGAAATTTGAAGCGGGCGATCCTCGGGCCAAGGATGCCCACATCATCGAATCCAAGATTGAGCATTTGAACAAGATCGTGGATCAGATCCTGGATTTCGCCCGGACCACGGAGCCCAAGTTCGCACCCGTGAACTTGAATGACCTGGTGGACGAAATGGGCCTGCTGGTGCGGCATAAGCTGGCCAACCAGCGTGTGCGGCTCATCCGCAATCTGCAAACGGATCTGCCGCTGGTGTCCGGCGATGCCCCGCAACTGGAGCAGGCGTTTTTGAATCTGATTCTAAATGCGGCGGAGGCGATGACCGAAGGCGGAACACTCACTGTCATTACCCGCTCCCTGCCCACGAATCAGGTGGAAGTGGTTTTCAAGGATACCGGCGGAGGCATGACTAAAGAGCAGCAACAGCATGCGTTCCGGGCGATGCTGACTTCGACCAAGGCCAAAGGCCATGGCTTCGGCCTGGCCATCGTTGGACGCATCATTGAAACACATCACGGGCAAATCCGCATTGTTTCGCGGATGGGCCGGGGCACGGCCATGCATATCACGCTACCGGCAAGTTGATTTTACCGCAAAGAACGCAGAGACTGCATAGCCAGAACCGATTTTAAGACCACCACCGTCTTCAAAACGAACGCGGGCATTTGGTTAAATCCATGTGCTCTCTGCGTTCTGTGTGGTTAACCAGTTGCTTTTTCCGCCCGACCGCGGCCCGAATTTGCTTGCCAGAGATGGAAGTAAAATCATTCAATCGCTACCAGAGATTTTTATGAATTATACAAAATTGCAATGGTGGGAACGCTTCCAGAAGTATTACACCGAATTCCCCGGCGTCGGCCTGGCTGTGGACCTGAGCCGGATGAATGTGGATGACGCGTTTTTCGCCGGCATGGAGCCAAAAATCCAGAAAGCGTTCGCGGACATGAGCGCGTTGGAAGCCGGGGCCATTGCGAATCCTGATGAGAAGCGCATGGTGGGCCATTACTGGCTGCGCAATCCGGCGCTGGCGCCCACTCCGGAAATACGCGCGGAAATCGACGAAGCCCTCCTTCAGATCAAGCAGTTCGCTGCCCAGATCCATTCCGGAACCATTGCCGGTTCGGCCGGTAAATTTGAGAATTTTCTACTCGTAGGCATCGGCGGTTCGGCCTTGGGACCGCAGTTCGTTGCCCAGGCCTTGGGCAAACCCGGACAAGACAAGCTGAAGCCCTATTTCTTTGATAACACCGATCCCGATGGCATGGAACGCGTGTTGGCGGCGATTGGCTCCAATCTGGGCCGGACACTGACGATTGTCATTTCAAAATCCGGCGGCACCAAGGAAACCCGTAACGGAATGCTCGTTGCCCAAGCGGCTTATGAGAAGGCAGGCCTGAACTTCGGCCAGCATGCCGTGGCCGTAACCATGTTTGGCAGCGAATTGGACAAGTACACTCTGGCGAATAAATGGATCGAACGATTCCCGATGTGGGACTGGGTCGGCGGCCGCACGAGCGAGCTTTCGGCGGTCGGATTGCTGCCAGCGGCGTTGCAAGGAATTGATATTGTTGATGTTTTGGCTGGTGCCAAGGCTATTGATATTGCCACTCGGTCCAAATCTACCAAAGAAAACCCGGCTGCCCTGCTGGCTTTGGCCTGGTTTGCTTCCGGTAACGGTAAAGGGACCAAAAACATGGTTGTTTTGCCTTATAAAGATCGCTTGGAATTATTTTCCAAGTACCTCCAGCAGTTGGTTATGGAATCATTAGGTAAGGAACTGGACTTGGATGGCAAGGTGGTCAACCAAGGTATTTGCGTCTTTGGCAATAAGGGGGCAACCGATCAACACTCTTATATTCAACAACTTAGAGATGGAGTAAATAATTTCTTTGCGACCTTTATTGAAGTGCTAAAAGATCAATCCGGCCAACCCGTCATCACCGAACCCGACGTAACCTCAGGTGATTTTCTGGAAGGTTTCTTCCTCGGCACCCGCTCGGCTTTGGCTGAAAATGGCCGCGAATCCATTACGCTCACGGTAAAGGAAGTAAGCCCCTTTGTGGTCGGCTTGCTGATTGCCTTGTTTGAACGGGCGGTGGGCCTTTATGCCAGCTTGGTCAACATCAATGCCTATCACCAACCTGGGGTGGAAGCCGGCAAGAAGGCGGCCGGTATGGTCATTGAGGTGCAACGGTTGATTATCGCCTTCCTGAAATCGAAGCCGGGACAGACATTCTCCGTCACGGATCTAGCCACGGCGATTAGCCGTGAGGCGGAGATCGAAACGGTATTCAAAGTAGTGAACCACTTGGCCGCCAATCCGGTCCACCAGATTTCCAAGACCGAGGGTAAGAACCCGTTTGAAGCTCAGTTCAAATTAGTATAGTCTGCGGAATGTTCGTTTATCCGAAACGCTACGACGTCATTGTCGTTGGTGCCGGTCATGCAGGTGTGGAAGCAGCGTTGGCGGCCGCCCGGATGGGTTGCCAGACGCTGCTACTTACCATCAACGCGGATTCCATCGGCCAAATGTCGTGCAACCCGGCGATTGGCGGTTTGGCCAAAGGGCATCTAGCCCGGGAAATCGATGCCTTGGGCGGTGAGATGGGCAAGGCCACCGATATGACTGGGCTCCAGTTTCGGATGCTAAATACGAAGAAAGGTCCGGCCGTTTGGGCCCCGCGTGCGCAGTGCGACAAGAAAGCCTACCAATTCCGGCTAAAATGGGTTTGTGAATCCGAACCTAATTTAGACGTCAAACAAGGCCAATCCGCCAAAATCCTGCACAAGGATGGGGTCGCCTTCGGCGTAGAAACCACCCTGGAGGTTCAATATTTAGGAGCCTCCATTGTCATCACCACCGGAACCTTCCTGCGCGGACTAATGCACATTGGGGCAAACCAGCAGTCCGGTGGCCGTGCCGGCGATGCAGCAGCGATGAATCTATCGGCTTCGCTGAAAGAGTTGGGGCTAGAGCTGGGTCGCCTAAAAACCGGAACCCCGCCAAGGCTTCTCCGGAAATCCATTAATTTCTCCAAGACCGAAATTCAACCCGGCGATGAACCGGTGTCCTATTTTACCTTTTGGAAGGACGATTTGTTCCACGTGGAACAAAAACATATCCCATCCCCAATCCCCAGCCAGTCCGCCGGCAAATATCCGCCCGGTTCGATTTTGGACCGGATTAATGGCCAGTTGCCTTGTTATATCACTTTTACAACGGACCTGACGGCCAAGATTATTCGCGAAAACCTGCATAAGTCGCCGATGTATTCGGGTCAGATTGAGGGTATCGGTCCAAGGTATTGTCCTTCCATTGAAGATAAATTCGTCAAGTTCGCGGACAAGGATCGGCACCAGATTTTTTTGGAGCCGGAAGGAATCGGAACGGATGAATTCTATGTGAATGGGTGTTCCACCAGTCTGCCATTCGAGGTGCAGGTGGATTTGATCCGGAGCATCACGGGTTGCGAGCAGGCGGAGATTCTCCGGCCGGCATATGCCGTCGAATATGATTTTGCCTTTCCTACCCAACTGTACCCAACGCTGGAGGCGAAGGTTTGCGCCAACCTCTTTCTAGCCGGCCAGATCAATGGCACCTCGGGTTATGAAGAAGCTGGAGCCCAAGGTATCATCGCCGGGATTAACGCCGCGCGGAAAGCGAAGCAGCAGGAACAACTGGTCCTGCGCCGCGACCAGGCGTACATCGGCGTGTTGATTGATGATTTGGTGACAAAGGGGACTTCGGAGCCCTACCGGATGTTCACTTCACGGGCGGAGTATCGCTTGCTGCTGCGTCAGGACAACGCGGATCTTCGGCTCAGCCAGAAGGGCTGGGATATGGGTTTGCTGCCGAAACGCAATTTCGACAAGTTCGAGCTAAAGCGCCAGGCGATTTTTGATGAAATCAACCGGCTGCACAAAACCTTTCATGTGCGGGACTCTCTGGCAAAAATTCTGTCCAGACCGGAGATGAATTATCAAACCATGCCGAATCGGATCGAGAGCCTGCCGCCAGACGTGGTCCAGCAGGTAGAAATCGCCATCAAGTATGCCGGGTATGTTGAACGGCAGGAAACCGAGGTGGCCAAATTGAAGACGCTGGAAGATAAAAATATTCCGCCGGGCTTCGATTTCGCGACAGTGCCAAGTCTGCGCTTGGAAGCCCGCCAGAAGCTGACCAAGATTCGCCCGGCAACCATTGGTCAAGCTACTCGTATCTCGGGTGTGTCCCCGGCAGACATCAGTATTCTATTGGTCTGGCTGAAACGTTCGGCCAGCAAAGTTGAATCTCTGGAGACCGGCGGTTGCGAGACTTGCGTGATTGAGAAAGACGAAGAATCGTAATCAAAAAAAACCTTTTGCCAGCGGCACCAAGCCTACTGCCTAATATATAAATATTTGTTTTTGTTATATTTATATATTTTGTCGCCAGGCAATCCTCATCACTGGCGCCAAATGAGCGATGGACACTTGATTCGCTAAAATGGGGATCACCCAACGCCGCTCGACAAAACCCCATTCCCGTATCATGATGCTGACAAATGCCATTTGAATCCGAATCCCCGATCAACAACCTGCTGAAGGAGTACGGTGCCGTTTTTCAAACGTGGGATGACCAGACCTTGGCGCGGTGGCTCGCCCAAACCCTGGGACAGCTGGAAGGCAAAGCTTGGCGGCTATCGCATCCCTTGGTGTTTTCCTATCGCTTGGCAGCGCAAGTGGCGAATGACCGGCAGATTTGGAATCAGCGGCTGGCCAATCCACCGGCATCCTATGCCGCCGCCGCCTGTTGTGGCTCTCCTTTTCTGCCGCTGCTGACGCGGGATGTGCGGGTGGAAGGCCTGATTTGCCAGCATTGCAACGCCATTTTGGTTCCATTTGAAGAAATTTCTGCCGACATCAAGCCCACCTTGGAAGCTTGGGCGCACCAATATGAACCGGTCCATGCCGTGGCCCATTGGGATGACCGGCAACGCCGGCGGGTGGGTAATTATGACAATGCCTACGAAAATGCGGCCCAGCAGGCTGAACGGTTGCTGACTTGCGCCGGGCGGGAATTGGCGCCGAAGCTGTTGGATTTTTATCCAACGGTGATCTGGGAAGACCAGGACGAATGCCTGGAAGTCCGCCCGGAGGAGGTACCACTTTGATTTGCCAATCCGGCGGCGGCTGATCCATCTTATACGACAAACAAAGAGATGATTAAATTTGTTTTCAAATGGGCGTTTCGGCTGTTTTTGCTGGCTGTCATCACGCTGGTGGTCTTGGTGGTGGCCTTCATCCTGTTGCTGGACCCCGCTTTACGCCTGATTGCGCAGCACAATATCCGCGCCCAGACCGGCATGGATGTCGAGATTGGCAGCTTCCATCTGGGGCTTACCGAACCAGTGGTAACGATCAAAGACCTCAAGATTTACAACTCACCGGCGTTTGGCGGTGCACCGTTTCTTAATATTCCAGAAATACATGTGGAATATGACCGGGAAGCCCTCGCGCGCCGGCACCTTCACCTGACTCTGCTCCGTTTCAACCTGGGCGAACTCGATATTGTGAAAAACGAGGCGGGACAGACCAATATATTTGCCCTGGGTGTCGGTTTGCCAGCCAAAACCAAGCCGGCCGATGCCAATGCTTCCCTGGCGGAATTTAAAAAACAAACCGGCCTGACATTCGATCAAATTGACGTGCTAAATGTTTCGGTGGGCAAGGCGAAGTATATTGATCTGAAAAATCCGAAGAACAGCCGGGAGCAAAAAATTGGCATAGATAATTTCCCCGTCCGATATGTCAAATCCATGGCGGATCTTTCCGGCCTGGCGGTTTTGCTGGCCTTGCGAAGCGGTGATTTTTTCGGCTCCCTAGTGACACCCATACCAGCCAAGTGAGCTGCGAGCACGCTGTCGGCACCGCCATTTATTTTTACATTTTCCGGCGCGGCGGAATTTAATAAGATAAGGCTGTGCATCGTGACCCGCTTAAATCAGTTTCCCGCATCGTAGTCAAGCTCGGTACTGGCGTCCTGACCGACAGCCGCAAGCAGCCGGATCCCGCGCAATTGGAACATCTCGTTGCCCAGCTTGCCGCTCTGCGTCAGGCCGGCAAGGAAGTCGTGCTGGTTACCAGCGGCGCGGTGGGTGCCGGCATGGGTGCCCTCGGCTATGAAACCCGACCGGCCAACCTCGCCGAAAAGCAGGCCTGCGCCGCAGTCGGACAGTCACGCCTGATGGCGGTCTATGACAAACTCTTTGCCGTGCATAATCTTGTGGTTGCTCAGGTATTGCTCACCCATGACGATCTGGAACATCACGAACGTCATCTGAATGCCCGCAATACACTGGTTACCCTCTTGCAACGCGGCGTGGTTCCGATCATCAACGAAAATGATGCGGTCTCATTCACCGAAATCAAATTTGGCGACAACGACAAACTCTCGGCCCTAGTTGCCTCGTTGCTGCCGGCGGATTTGCTGGTGATTTTAACGACCGTTGATGGTGTGATCGAAAATTTCGGCAAGAAGAATCCCCGGACGCTCTCGGTCATTGAACAGATTGATACCGCGATTGAAGACATGGCCGGGGGCACGACAAGTGCCACGGCGGTGGGCGGTATGAAGTCAAAAATTGAGGCCGCGCGGATCGTGGTGCGCTCGGGCATTCCGCTGGTGATTGCCTCTGGCAAAAAGAAAACCGTGCTGGCAAAAGTGTTGGCGGGCGAGGATGAAGGCACTTTGTTTGTGGCACAGCCCAACCGGTTGCAAGGCCGGAAACGCTGGATTGCCTTTTTTCATCATCCCAAGGGCGCGCTGTTTGTGGATGACGGAGCGAAGAAGGCATTACGCGAGGCCGGTAAAAGTCTGCTGCCACCCGGGGTGGCACGGTGTGAAGGCGACTTTGCGGCCGAGGATGTCGTGCGCATCTGCGATCTGGATGGGACTGAGTTTGCTCGGGGCATTGCCAAATTCAGCGCCACGGAAATCCGCGCCAAAAAACTGGCCCGGGTGGAATTGGTGCACCGCGATGACTTGGTGATTTTGTAAGGTACCACCGCTTGCTTACGCCGACAGGCAAACCAATATAAATGAAAAAGAAAACCGCCATTCAAGATTTGCTCCTAGTCATGGCCAAGCTCCGCTCGCCGGCAGGGTGTCCTTGGGACCGCGAGCAAGATCACCAATCTCTGCGACGCCACGCGATTGAGGAAGTTTACGAATTGATTGACGCCATTGAGGCGCGGGACGACCTCGAAATGGCGGAAGAGCTGGGAGACTTACTATTGCAGGTGGTTTTTCACTGTCAGTTGGCGCACGAACGGGGTGCCTTTGATTTTGAGAAAGTTACCCAGCACCTGGTGGATAAGTTAATCCGCCGTCATCCGCATGTCTTTGGCAATACGAAGGTTAAAAATGTGGATGAAGTTTGGGCCAATTGGGAAAAAATCAAACGGGCCGAAAAAGCCGGCACCCACCTGGAGCGGAAATCGGCGTTCGACGGCATCCCCAAGCATATGCCCGCCCTGCAACGCGCCGAAAAGCTGGTCAAAAAAGCACGCAAGACATTTGGCTCAAATTGTTTAACCATTAAATCAGCTGGACGGAAGCTCACCAAAAAGGCCTTGGCCCGGCAACTCTTTGAACTGGCGGCCCAAGCACAGGCGCGCGGTTGGTCGGCAGAGGAACTGTTGACCGGGGAAATCAATCAACAGGAAAAGAAATTGCGTCGGGCGGAGGCAAAATTGCCCGATTAAAAAAAGCCTCCATTTTGCCGTTGGTTAATTGTTTGTGGTCCGGTACTCGGATAAAATGCCGACTGAACGCCCGTTGACTCGGATTGTCAAACCAAGCACACTTTGAAGTAATTTAATGAAAAAGTCTTTTTCCCTTTTTTGCGCCCTGATGCTCTCGGTGAGTGCCTTTGCCGCCGGAAAGCAAACATTTGATGTCATTGCTTTTGGCGCCAAAGGCGACGGTCTCACCAAGGATACGGCAGCATTTCAAAAGGCCCTTGACATGGCGGCGAGCGCCGGCGGCGGCACGGTCGTGGTACCGGAGGGCAGTTATGTCATTGGCAGTATTACGATCGGAGCCAACACCATGTTGCATCTGGAATCCAAGTCCAGCTTGCTGGCCAGCGGGGATGTGGCGGACTATCCGTTAGTGAACATCCGCTGGGAAGGTGAATTTCGGGATGGTCACCGCGCCCTGATCTCCGCCATCAGCGCTGCCAATATTGGCATTACCGGTCCGGGTACAATTTTCGGCCCCCCCTCGCCGCTAAGCCATCTGCGCAATCCGCGCGGTCCGGCGCTGATTGAACTTACCGATTGCACGAATGCCTTGCTGGAAGGGTTCACCACGCAATACCAGCAGTTGTGGTCCATCCATACTTTGTTCTGTCGCAAGCTCGTCGCCCGCGGTCTGACCATACGTTCCACCAACGCCAATGGCGACGGCATCGACGTGGATTCCTGCGCCGACGTGTTGATTGACCGCTGTGACATTGACACCGGCGACGACGCCATCTCGCTGAAGTCCGGTCGCGGCCTGGCCGCCATGAAACTGTCCCGGCCCACGGAAAATGTGACCATTCGCGACAGCCGTCTGCACAGCTCCATTTATGCCGCGCTGGGGATTGGCACCGAAATGTCTGGCGGCATCCGCAATGTGAAGTTGGAAAACTGCACCATTTCCGGTCGCCAGAATGCCATCTTCATCAAGAGCCGCGACGGCCGCGGCGGTTATATCGAGGATATTTCCGCAGAAAATCTGGTGGTGCTCAAGTCGCCCACCTTCGTCGGCATTGATCTGAAGAACAAAGGCATTCAAGCTTCCGATCCCGTCCCCGGCGACCTGGAAAAATGGCCCTTGGTCAAAAATATCACCTTCAAAAAAATCGAGGTGCATGATGTCGCCGAACTGGTGGCTGGCCGCGGTGTCCCTGCCGAACGTCCTTGCGCCGGTTTGCAGTTGATTGACATCTCCGGCACCTGCGCGAAGGGAATTGCGCTGGCCAATATGACGGATGTGAAATTGACCGGCATTCACGTGACCGGCTTTGACGGCCCGCTGATCTCGGTGGATAACGTCAAAGGCGAAGGTCTCGACTCCGCGGGGAACTGATCACGCCGGCGGATGCTCGGCCGCCCAGCGCCGGTAGTGTTGCAGTAAACGTTTGGGGGTATCGCGGTACCAGCCATACCCCTTGCGCCGTTCTTTGGAGATTTCATTCACATCATCGTGAATGGTCTTGTCGCGGTCGCCAAAAATGGGACGGTCGGTCCCAATTTCATAAAAGCGTGACCAGATCGGCGCATGCCCGGGGTCATCAATTAGCTTCTTTCCTTCCTTGCCCGTGCCGGTAAATGATTTGCCAGTTATCTGGGTTTTGGTAAACCACGCCGCCGCCGCATGCACGGCGGCCACCTCCCGGGCATCCGGTTGCGACAGCTGCATAAGAAACGTCACAATTTCAGCGCTCTCGGCCGAGGTGGCGGCGGGCATTTCAAAATTTCGTGCCGAGACCGGCTCCAGTGTGAGTGGATCATGTTGCTGGCACCAGACCGTACGTTTACCGTTGACGATGATTTGCGCCTGCAGCAAGCAGTCCAAACCATGCCGCCAACTGCTGTCAGCCCGGGCCCGCAGCGTAGCGGGCACAAACGAAAAATCATCCGCCCCGCCGGCGACTTCGCTCATGAATTCAACCACATGTAGCATGGCCCCGTCGTTGATGGTGATGGCGTCATGATACCCGCCCTGCAACGGCCAGACCTGAGGCCAGCCACCGTTCGGGTATTGCGCGGCAAATATATAATCCAGTCCACGTTCAAACGCGACCTGCCAGGTTTTGCTGGCATTCGTGCCATTGGCGGAAATGACCCGGGCTAGGAAGCGCAATTCCGTGGTGGTGGCATCATTGTCGAAGGTGCCAACATAATTCCAGCTGCCGTCGTGCGGTTGGTCAAAGTCATTGGTGCCCAAGAAAAGGGAACCGTTTTCCGCTCCGAACAGTTCGCCAGGGGCGCGGAGGGCGCGGGTGAAATCCGTGTTTTTACTCCACCCACCAGCGGGCGTCTGGAAGGAAACAATAATGTCCGCGATCTGGCGGGGCTCGGCTCCCGTGTAATAGGCGGCGGGCTGATCAACCGACAGTCCGTTGGCATTATGAACCCCATGTGGCAATACGGCCTGTTTGAGCCCATGCCCCACCAGCTCGGCCTTTAAAAAATCCTGATCCACCTGCCGCTGATGCAGGGAATTTTGCAGATATTGGCTCCATTCAGGCTGTTGGGCCGCAGGCAGGGTGGCAATCCGTTCCGGCGTGAGCGGCTGGGCGGGCACATTGGTGCCGATGATGGCCGCCTGCAACGGCAGTATGAGCGTCAAGCCGGCCAGCAGCAGGGCCGATGTTTTGGAGATCATGATTGTCACTTCAGACGCCGCCAGAAAGGGCGAAGTTTCAAGGGACTATCACTCGGAGACGCTGGGGTTCCACGGAAAAGGTGGCCGGCAAATGGCCAACCCATTCGCCATCCAGTTCAAACGCAACGGTGCCCCGTCCTTTCATTTGAAAGGAGGTCGCCTGAAACCGCTGAACCACCTTTTCGGAGAGACGCTGCCGGAACAGCAGTTGGGGCACACAACGCAGCAGCGACGGGAAATCCACTCGGGGAAAAACACAGACATGGAGCAAACCATCCCGGAGATCCGCCGCCGGCATGGCCGCAAAGGAGCCGCCGTAAAACTTTCCGTTCCCGACCATCACCAGTTCGCCTTCGTAAATTTTTTCGCCGACGCGGATGACGGTCCGGGGTTTGGTTTCCAGCATCGCCCGGAGGCCGGCGACGACGTACGCCAGCGGTCCGGTCTTCTTTTTGAGCTGCCAGCTCACCAATTCAATCGCACGGGCATCCAATCCCGCCCCGGCCAGCTGGGCAAAATAGCGTTTTTCCGTACGATCCCGTACCTGAAACTCGGCGCTGGCCAGATCAATCCGGGTTTCCTTGCCCCTTCTTAAAACTTCCCAGGCCCGGCGCAGATTCAGAGAAATGTTCAATTCACGGGCAAAGACATTCACCGTGCCCAAGGGCAGCACGCCGAGTCGCACCTGATCGAGCCCACCGGGCGCGGCGGCAATGCCGTTCAAAACTTCATTCAACGTTCCATCCCCGCCGGCCGCCACACCCACTTCATCTCCTTCCTCCACCGCTTCGGTCGCCAGCCGCTGGGCATCGCCGGTGCCGGCGGTGGCCTTGAATGCGATCCCGGCCGCCATATCATCGAGATGGCGGCGGAAACGCCGGGCTTTGTTTCCCCGCGCGGCCGGGTTGAAAATCACACACATGCGCACGCGGGAATGATTTTGTTTTCAGGCCATTAGTCGAGTAGAAAGCAGTGGTTGCGCTCAATTGTTACAATCGCCCGGGACAGCAACCTCGCCGGTGACTTGCACTTTTCCGGGATTTTTTACACACTTCACCCATTATGAAAGAGGCTTCAAACTGGACGGTTCCCAAATGGCCGTTCCTGCTCGGTAACGCAACCTTGCTGGGTTTCGCCGGCTGGATCGTGCTGGAAAAGGCTTCCCATCCCATTACCGATTTGCAGATTGTTTTCGCCACCGCGAGCGTGGGCCTGGGGGCGGTATTGGGCGCCCTGCCGTATATCCTGGAATATCGCGGCGCTTCCAAACTGGTTGAGGTCAATGCCCTGACCACCGTCGTGGCACAGTTGGAGGATTTGCAGAAATATGCCGGCCAGGTTTCCGCCGCGACCGACCAATGGGCGCGCGTGCAGGAAGCCACTCAGGGAGGCGCGGAAAAAACCACCGCCGCCGCCCGCGAGATTGCCGACCGCATGGCGGTGGAAATCCGCAGCTTCAATGAGTTTCAGGCCAAATTGAATGATGGTGAAAAAAATGCCTTGCGGCTGGAAGTGGAAAAACTCCGCCGAATTGAAGGCGACTGGCTCCAGGTTCTGGCCCGCATTCTGGATCACATTTTCGCGCTCTACACTGCCGCCAGCCGTTCCGGGCAGCCGGAAGTTGCCGCCCAGATCAGCCAGTTCCAAATTGCCTGCCGTGACGCCGCCCGGCGCGTAGGCCTCATTCCGTTTGTGGCTGAGCCGAATGACCCGTTTGACCCGCAACGCCATCGCGCCCACGGCGTGGAAAATCCGCCGGAAGATGGTACCGTGGCCGAAACCGTGGCTTTGGGCTTCAGCTTTCAAGGGCGCCTGATTCGGCCGGCACTGGTGCGTCTGCAAACGCCTGAGGCATCCGAGCCAGAAATAGTAGCTGAACCTGTCATCGAACCCACTGCTGATACTGAAGTGGCACCGGAGCCAGCCGGCCCGGAAACACCCGTGGCGGAAAGTCCCGCAGTGGAAGTGCCGGCGGCAGAGACCGTCCCCGCCATAACTCCGGAAACCGTCTCCCAACCGGAGCCCGAACCTGCACCAGTTGCGATCGTGGAAGTTACACCGGTGGCAGAAATTTCCCCAACCCCCATGCCCGCAGTTGAAACTCCGGCGGCAGAAACGCCCGTTTCGTCCCCGGCGACCGAATCGCAGGCCACTCAACCGGCCACGCCCGAACTAGCGCCGGAATCAGCACCAGCGAAACGCCGCAACCGGAATAAAGATTCTGCCAAAGTAACTGTCAAAGAGACAGTGCCCGAGCTTTTGCAAGACCCCGCTCAACCAGGCCCGGCCGAGGCACCAGCGGCAACGGTGAGAAAACCGGCCAACGAAACACCCTCGCTCGTAGTGAAAGACCTGTTTGATTTGCAATAATTGCAATTGCAAATATCCCGGCCACCTTGGTTCAATGCACACCATCACCAAGGCCGGCCAATCACCCGCTCGGTTTTCCGAACGGCCAGAAAATGGAGCACCGCCACCGTCACCGGCCGGTTATAAATCTTTTCCAGGGCGACGGCATAAAGTTTTACCTGGGGTTCGTACTGTTTCACCTTGGCGGCTAATCCAGCCTGTTGCAGTTGGTCAGTTTTAAAATCCACCAGCCAGATTTCATGCGGGCCGAGCACCACCAAGTCGGCCGCCCCCTGCACCACCACAAATTCGTCTGCCAAACCTGAAAGCACCGGCTGACCGGTAATCGCCGCAATTTCCTTGGGACTGAAACGGGCAGTAAAAGCCAATTCACGGCGAACTTCGGAGGCATGATTACGGACGATATAGCCAAGCTCGGAATCCCAAAACTGCGCCAGTGCGTCCAACTGCAATGCCGCGCGTTCCGCCTCCGTCAAAATGGACTCCCTTGCCATCCGATCCGCTTCCGCAGCCAGATCTCCGGTAAAATCCAAAGCTACGTTCTGCAAAAATTTGTGATGGGCAATCCCCTGATCGGCAGCAGAAAGTTTTGACCGAGCTCGTTCGCTGGTAAATTCCGTGCCTGAAAATAACGGGGCTGCTTCACCCTCCGGATCCAGTTCCATTGCCAGTCGGCGCAATTCGGTAACCGAAGCCTTGGCCTTCTGTTGCGTGGCCGCCAGCTGCGGATATTCCCAACTCAAGACGGATTGCAAACGGCCCAAGGATGGATCACTCAACGGCTCGACCGGCGCGGGTGATTTTTCCGACTGGTCCATTGCCGCTTCCGGAGCCAGCGCAAGCTCGGCATCTTCCACCAGCCGCCAACACAGCCCGGGCAATTCACCCTGCCCGGCTGCCTGAATCAGCTGCCCAGCCTGCTGCCGGCCAAACCAAAGGCCGATCCAATCCGCATAACTTCTGGCTTCGGCCAGTTTCTGCGGTGTGACCGTTACCGGCTGGGTCCACAGGTCATCCCACTTTTTGCAGGTGATGCCGGCCAGTAGCAGCAACGTATCGCGTGCTCGGGTGAGCGCCACGTAGAGCAAGCGCAGTTCTTCGCCGCGTACTTCTCGCTTCTGCCGCCGCCGGGCAAGCCAGTAAGGCAGGCTCGGATAACGTCGCCCGGTTTGCGGTGGCTTCACTTGCGGACACAACCCGAACACCTCGTCGAAAATGATCTCACCGTTCAAATCCTGCTCGTTAAAATTCTTGCTCAAGTCCGGCAATGCGACCACGGGAAATTCCAGCCCTTTACTTTGATGAATACTCATCAGCCGCACCGCATCTTCCGCGATCACCGCCGGCGCCTCGGTGGTGGCATCCAATTCCCGCCGGACTTCAATAAACTGGAGAAACCGGGTAAGCCCCTGGCGTTGCAGCCGGTCGAATTGCTGGGCCAGACTGAGAAATTGTTCCAAGTTCGCGCCCGCTTGGGTGCCGCGCGTTTGCGTGCGGAGCCATTCCGCGTAATAGGTATCGGCCAAAACCGTTTCCAGACATTCGGACAGCGAGGCCTGCCGGACCAGCTTCCGCCAGCGGGAACACCGCTCCAAAAAAACTACGAGCTTGGCCTTCAATGTTACGTCCGACAGTTCCTTGGCCGCGCGGTTCAGCGCAGTCCAGAAATGTTTCCCCAGGGCCACCAGCCGGATTTGTCCCAACTCTTCAAGCGTCAGCCCAACGAGTGGAGAACGCAGCACCGCGATACACGGAACATCCTGTAATGGATTGTCGAGCAGTTGCAACAGGCTCAGCAGATCGAGAATTTCCGCGCTTTCAAAAAAACCGCCGCGCGCCACCACCAGCGGCAAACCGGCGCGATCGAATTCCTTTGCATACGTCTCCGCCTTTCCACGGGGAGAACGCAGCAACACTGCGATATCGCCGGGACGTACGCCGCGAAATGCCTTGGCCCCTTCATCCCATATTTGATGACCTTCCTGAATCAGCCGGCTCAACTGCCGGGCCAGCAGCCGCGCCTCGCGCGCGGATTCCTCGAGATCTGCCAGCTCGGTGTTTTCGTCGGCGTCCGCCGCGGCTTCCGGTTTTCCCTGAATTCGTAGAAACAGCTCCACGCGCGGTGGCTGCCCGGGACCGCCGGCCAGTTCGGCACGGGCACCCGGTGCGCCAAAAATCAACCGGTCGGCCGGACCATACGTCACGCCGCCCACCGCCTCGTTCATGATCAAACTGAACAGGGAATTGCTAAAATCCAACACCCCTGCCCGACTGCGAAAATTTTCCGCCAGCGAAATAGTCCCACTACCCGACCCATGCCAGTTTTTGGCATGGGCGCGAAAGATTTCCGGATCCGCGAGCCGAAAACGATAAATGCTTTGCTTCACATCACCGACCAGAAACCGGTTTGCCGCCGCACCTTCGCGCGCCAGTGCCGCAATGATTTTATCCTGCGCCGCATTGATATCCTGATATTCATCGACAAAGACAAACCGGAGCTTCTGCCGCCAGGCGGACGCCACGGCCGTCGGTTGTTCCGTCGAAAAATCCCAGAGCAACTTCAGGGCGAATTGCTCCAGATCATGAAAATCCAAAACGCCATCCGTACGCTTGCGGGCCAGCAGGCTGGCGGAGAATTGCTGCGTCAGTTGCAACAGCGTGGCCATGTGTCCCCGCACCCAATTCCAATCCCCGGCCAGCGGATCGGTGGACGGAGTAGCCGCTGCGAGTGAATGCAGAAACCCGGCCTCCGTAAACAAACGCGCCAGTGGCTTGCTTAAAACTGTTTTCCGTCGGTTCGGCCATTGGGTGGAGGAAATTTCCACTGCGGTCAGCACGTCCGCCGCCTGCGCCCGCGCGAATCCGGGTTGCAACTGCTGCAGCAGCGGAATCAGTTCAACCGCCTTTTCATTGGCAGGGATTATGGATTCCAGAATCACCAGCCATTCATCGCGCCACGTTTGCACCGCCTGCAAGAGCCATTGCTGCCACTCGACAGGATCGGCCTGAATAAATTTTTCAATTTGTCCGGCCAGCCAACCGGCGGCATCCGGACGGGCCTGGGAATAATGGTGCAGACGAAGAATCAGTGAGCGGATTTTTTCATCGCGCCCGCCGCCTTGAAATTGAATCAACTGCCGTACCGCGAGGGAAAAATCATCCTCGCCCTCATAATGCTTTAAAAGCAGCTCATCCAGGGTTTCGCGGGCCAGTTCATGCGCTTCGCCATCATCCAGAATGCTGAGTTGCGGATCCAGTCCCAGCTCAAAGAAATGTTCCCGCACGAGCCGGAAACAAAAACTGTGGAGCGTGCCGATGTGGGCGACATCGAACAGCGCCAGTTGCCGGTGCCAATGTTCATTCTCCGGTTCCTCCGCCAGGCGTTGTTCCAACACACGGCGCAGGCGCAGGCGCATTTCGGCGGCGGCGGCTTCCGTGAAGGTCACGATCAACAATTCATCGAGACTGGCTTGATCCCGCTCCAGACAATCCAAACACCGCTCAACCAATGTTTTGGTTTTGCCCGTACCCGCACCCGCCATCACCAGCACATTGCCACGCGCGGCTACCGCCTGCCGCTGGGCGGGCGTCAGGGAATTGATGCGGGCAGGAGCCGGTTCCATGCAGACCGGAAGTTTCAGGTTTCCCGCACAAAGTTTCAACCGGAAACCGGCTGGATCTCCGTATCAACGGTTAGAAATTGCCTGATACGCCATCAAAGTGCCAATCAACATCCAAAAAATCGTGCCCGCCGCCGAGCAGACCACACCCCAGAGCCGATAAGCCCGGCCCGCATTCCAAAACTGCCGTTCGTTTTTCCGGACCTGGCCCGAGGGCCAGAGTGACGCCAGGGCAAAGGGAA
>CAIJGS010000226.1 GCA_903820285.1 uncultured Verrucomicrobia subdivision 3 bacterium
ACACAGGTGAGGGAGGGCGTCCCACTAAATTGTCTGGCCGCGTCGCCATGTCTACACCGGCCCATCAAGGCAGAAAACCCCAATAATCGTGCATGATCAAGGCTCATCAAGGCAAACGTTGAAAAAGCTAAACGCCACCATAACGAGCGCCAACGGCGCGGCCTCATGCCAGCCCAGGGCAACGCCCTGGGTTTTCACCCCATAGATCATGAGCCCTGAAAGGGCGGCCTAACTTTCTCATCAAGGCAAAAAACCCCTGTAATCGTGCTTAATCGTGCCTCATCAAGGCACCCATAAAAAACCACATTGCCGCCAGTCACTAGTTCAACTTAGCAAGACACGCATTGACTTCGCGGGTCAGGCGTTCACGGTCGGCGGGGGAGAGGCCTTGCGGGTCGAAGCGATGTTGGTAGTGCAGGCGGAGGAGTTCGCGCATCGGTTGGCGCATATCCGTCAGGGCGGGATCCACGAGGACGCGTTCCAGCCAGTGGGTGAGGGATTCACCGGGCAGACGGGGCACGCCGCGCGCGGCGAGCCGGGTTTCGAGCCGGTAGAATTCGGAGTCGAGTCCGGGCCAGTCCACGGGCACGGATTTGGCGGAGGCCGCCGCCGGGGCCGGCCGTTTACGTTTGCGCCGGAACAAAATCTGATAGAGGGAAAGACCCAGCACGGGAATCAGCAGCCACAGGGCGTATTTCCGGAACTGACCCTGGCTCCACCAGAATTTGGCGAACTGAAAGCGGACCCACGACCACGCGTCTTGAAACGGCCGGGTGAATGAGGGAGCCGGATTATCCATGCCGGCGGGAGTGGTATCGAAATCCTCCCACATTTTGGTGGCGGAATTCCACACGAGGCACCAGGCATGGGCGTCGCGCTCGCGTACCACGTAGCGTTGGCCCGCCCGTTCGTGGACCAGATAGCCGACGGCATACCGCGCCGGGATGTGCAACTCGCGGAGCAGGAGGACGGTGGCGGTGGCAAAATATTCGCAGTAGCCGCTGCGCTGGTGCAGCAGAAAATTACCCAGCGGGGTGCTGTTGGTGTACGCCTTCATCTCGTTCTTGATGTTGAGCGTGTAGGTAAACTTGCTGGCGAAGAATCTCTGGATGGCCAGCATCTTTTCCCGGTCGGTCGCCGAGGCCACCTGCATTTCGGCAATGACCTGGTCCACGGCGGACACTTCGTTGCTGGCCATGAGCAAATCCACATTGGTATCGGGCGCTTCATCCATGGTGGCAGCGTTGCCAAAGTGCGCCTGATAAATCACCAAGCCCGGGCCGGCGGCCAGCACCGCGCCGAGCGGATTCTTTTTCAGCTCGAAGGCCGGCAGATCGGTGAGGCGGGCGGTACCGGACGGCAACGGCAGCAGGCCCTGGGCGCTGGAACTTTCCTTCGACCAGCCGGTGAGATAGTTGGCAATCTGAACTGTGGCGAGGTTGGTGCTGCCGGGCAGGAGTGACCAGTCATTTTCCTGGCCGACATCATTGACCACGGTTTGAAATTCATCGGACTTGCCGGCGGTCTGCCAGATTTGGGAATAGTATTTGCGATAGCTGGCCTCGCGCAGATAGGTCGGCACGGGACTGCCGTTCAGGGGCTCGAGCCGGATGAGAATCCGGTTGGATAATTTCAGCCGCCCGATTTTGCCAATGGAGGTTCGGCTGACTTCCGCCGAGGTCTGCGGTTGCAGGAGCCGGGCGAGCAACTGGGAGTTATAGTTGTTGGCAAACTGCTCCAGCTGGCCAATGCCATGCACGCCGTAATACCCGAGCGTCAAGGCCGTCGCCAACAGAACGCACCAGACCCAGATGGCCGCCTTGCGCGCGCGCAAGGGCCAGAGCGCCCAGGTGAGCAAGCCGCATAGCCCGTAAAAATAAAGGTGGGTCCCGTCGTTGGTATGGATGCCAGCCGAGTACAGGCACAGCATGAAATAAGGGTAGGCGACATTGATGTGTTTCTCCGGTTCCATGCCGGTGCCCTGCTGTTGCCGGCGGCGGGCAATCCAGGAAATGGCCGCCAGCGGAATGGCCTGCCCGGCGCTAAAAAATTGCGCCGCCACAAAGAGAAACCAGATCACGGGCAACTGGCGCAGCAACGTCATGGACGTGTCCAGTCCGGATACGCTGACCTTGCGGGCGGAGGCCTGCAACGTCCCGGCCGCACCGCCGCCGGGATCGTTCGTGCTGAAAACATAAATGCCCATGGCCAGCGCCAGCAGAAAACAGAAATTCCAGATGCGCTGAAAATCCGCCTGCGTCAGTTCCCAGCGGAGCGGAATGAAGCGGGCCGCTTCGAGGAGCACGCCCATGGCGGCGCCGGTCCACAGCCAGCCGGACTGCCAGCCCCAGAACACGAGGGTGGCCAGCAGCAACCCGGGCGGGGTGGCGCGACCGGTCGGTGGGACGGGTTCGGTGTTCATTTCAGTTTGGCGAGTTGCGCTTCAATCTTGCCGATTTCCAAAACATGGAAACGGCCCGGTTCATCCTGCATCACGCCCGGCTCCAGCCGGGTGCCCGGCGGCACGATGACGAGCACGAGCGTGGGCACATCGAGCTGACGCAGTTTTTTGACCATTTGCTGACGCGGTTCATCCCAGGCCAGCAGCACACAAATGCAACCGCTCACGAGCGACACATAATTCAGCACGAGATGTTCCAGCGTTTCAAAGGGTCGCGACGGGCAAGCCCCGACGGCGGCAAGCACTTCCAACATCTGGTCGGCATGGGCGAGGCCGCGTCCGGCCGTGAACCGGTACGACTGCGGGCCGACGAACAGGAGGTCGAGCAACGATTCCTGGGTGAGCACGGTGCAGGCGAACGAGGCGGCCACGGAAACGGCTTCCTCCAGTCGTTCGCTTTGCGGCTCGGTTGTGAAGGTGTCGAGGATGAGCGCATGGCGGACGAAAAATTCGTCCTCAAATTCCTTTACGATCGGCCGGCCACTGCGGGCCCAGCTACGCCAGTGAATGTGGCGCAGGGGGTCGCCGGGCCGGTAATCGCGCAGGGACACAAACTCATCGCTGCTCCCGACATTGGCCGCCAGGGCAACACCGCCTTCCTGATATTTCAAGACGCCCGGCAACGCCAGCGGCGGCACCGGATAACGGCGCGGCAAAATCAGAACCGTCTGCGGCACCGAGACGCGCGCAAACGCGCGGAAGAGACCGAAGACATCCGTGCGCGCCAGGGTGACCCCGGAGAAACGCAAGATTCCCCGGCGCAACGGCACGAGATTCATGGTGACATCCACTTCACCCAACGCGAGCATCGGCGGCACTTCCGCCTCTTTCAATTTCACCCGCCGGAACGGATGAGTGCGATGCCGCTGCGCCACGCGGAATGGCCGCACGCGCCGGCTTTCGGCGAGCTGATATTCCAGCCACTGCGCATAAGGTGGGCGCGGGTCGGCGGGATCTTCCAGCAGGGTCAATCCGCGATACACCGATTGTCCCAGATTTCTCACGCGCACCCGGTATTGCAACCTTTGGCCCGCCGTGCCGAGGCGCGGCAGCAGGCGCACGGCCGCAAACTGCGCCCGGAATTTCCAGCCGCCGGCAAAGGCGATCAGCAACAGCCCCAACAACGCGGCAAAGGATTGATAGGTGACGGTGCTCTCGACATCCAACCCGGTGGCGCCGGCCACGAGAAACCCGCCGAACACACACAGCCCGGCCGTGGTGAACCGCCGCTGCGCCCAATACCACACACTCGAAACGGTGCGGTAGGTCCAGTAAATGGGCTGGTAGATCAGGCGCATACGCGGGGTGGCTCAGCAAACGTATTTCAAGCCGGCACGCGGAGTTGCTTGAGAATATCCAGCACGACACCCCGTGCGGTGGTGCCGGAGAACCGGGCCTGCGGTTCCAACACCAAGCGGTGCGCGACCACGGGGACAGCGAGCGCCTGGATTTGTTCCGGGGTAACGAAGTCGAGGCCATCGAACAAGGCGAGCGCCTGCGCGGTTTTCATGAGGGCCAGTGAGGCGCGCGGGCTGGCGCCGAGTTGCACGCCGGGCGCGGTACGGGTGGCGGCGACGAGATCCACGACGTAGCGTTTGAGTTCCGCGCTGATGCGCACGGCTTCCACGGCGCTGCGGAGGGCCTGCACATCGGCGAGGGTGGCGACGGTCTGGAGTTCCTCGATGGGATGGTTGTGTTCCTGCGCGGTGAGAATGGCGACCTCCTCCTCCGGCGGTACATAGCCAAGGGTGAACTGCATGGCAAACCGGTCCATCTGTGCCTCCGGCAAGGGATAGGTGCCGCGAAATTCCACGGGGTTCTGGGTGGCGATCACGAAGAAGAATTCGGACAGATGCCGGCGGTCGCCTTCCACGCTCACCTGGCCTTCGCCCATGGCCTCGAGCAGGGCGGACTGGGTGCGGGGCGAGGCGCGGTTGATTTCATCGGCCAGGAGAATGTCGGTGAACACGGGGCCTTCGTGAAACTTAAATTCTTGCTCGCGCTGGTTGAAGATGGAGACGCCGAGAATGTCCGAGGGCAGCAGGTCGGGGGTGAACTGCACGCGCTTGAACCGGGCGTCGATGGATTTGGCCAGGGCCTTGGCCAGGGTGGTTTTGCCGGTGCCGGGAAAATCCTCGAGCAGCACGTGGCCGCCGGCGGCGAAGGCCGCGAGCAATTGCCGGGTGGGGGCCGTCTGGCCGCGCATGATTTTGGCAATGTTCGCGGCGATGTTGCGGCTGGTTTGACGGGCGGCTTCCAATGAGGGAGTGGACATGGTTAAAAGGGTGTTACAACGTTGCTTTTTGACCGACCAATGTTTCGCCCAAAGTGTAGGGGGCGAACGCCCGCGCGCGAACAAAAAAGACCGGAGCCGTGCTCCACGTTTTTTTCTCCGCACCCAAATCCGCTTTAGAGATCTGCTCCATACCTTATTTGACGAGAGCTGATGGAAAATACTCCCAATAAATTGTTAATTTTGGGGACTTACCACGAACGAACACGAATGAACGGGTGGCGGAGCAACCGGCTTTGCAAACGTTCGAACCGACTATTGTTATGCCACCCGCTGCGAGTTGGGACAACTCGCGCTCCGCTTGTCATTACCCACACCTTTATTGGAGTTAAACAAGTGAGGTATTTGAAGGATGCAAAGACCAGAATGTCTTCAATTATGATGCGGGTTTGTAAATAGCGCGCCGCAGCCCCCCATCCGGCCTCCGGCCACCTTCCC
>CAIJGS010000227.1 GCA_903820285.1 uncultured Verrucomicrobia subdivision 3 bacterium
CCCAATGGTGGATCGCAACCTCCATCGTTGGTCCGGTATCGCAATCTCTCGTAATCAAGATGCTATGGATTTCGGCGTCGTGAAATGATGGCCAGCCGCCGAAAACTCTTTCAATGTGTTCGGCATTTTTTATGCCTTTGATGGTGGTAGTCATTGGTGTCGCGAATGATCCCTACGGAGAATGTGTTGTGCCTCACTCATAGCCTTCACCCCTGGGAGTAGCTCGAAAAGGCAGCAGCTGGTTTAGCTATCGTGTCAGGCCCAATGGTCATGGCTAAGCTCATAAACCATGTCCGCCTCCGCCTCCGAAAAATGCGTCCGTATCCGCCGGGGTTGTTATTCGTTCTGGATTATGGCTATTTCCGTAATAACAAAACCTGGCAGTGATCGTCCCGGCATCAAAATTCGACCGTCCGGAAAAATAGCGCCTCGCTATCGTGCGACGCAAACCCTGATAAGTACAGGCAACACCCAGCGGCGCATAATGAGCATCAAAATCTGCCCGACTGCAAAATGCGGCATGAGCATAGGCGATGAATGCCGCCGACAAGCCGCCGCGCTGGACTGCCTGCGTGACGTGGTCGATCGAATAATGTGCCCGCTTGCCGAACCGACGCACCAATTCCTGACTCAACCGATGCATATAGTTTCGGATGGCCAAATATCTTTTGAGGTGCCGAATCATGCCGGTGCTTAATTTGGTTTAGTGCCACGTCCAGAGGCTGGTCATGCAGGACCTTACTGCGTGAATTGCGAAGTGGTCCAGACCATCCATCTATAATGGCGAACATGTGGCAGACGGCGCCCGGAATCAAGTGTTAAATGCACTTGTGTATCTATGCAAGCAGATGCCGGGGATGGGTTTGGGGCGGGGCTGGCCAACTTCAGGCCAATGAAAAATGGGGAAACATCCAACACCCAACATCGAACGCCCAACATCCAATGACCGGAAGTGCGGGTTAAGGTGACGGGCGTGGAGCAAAGGGGCGACGTTGTGGCGACAAGCCGTCGCCACCCCAAGCAGATTAAAACACTTCCGTGCGGAGACCGGTAGTCTGGCGGACGGTTTGGGCGATTTGTGAGAGCACGCGCAGGGGCAGGTGACCCCATTCGGGGTTGTTGCCGGGGCGGGCGGCGGAATAGATTTGTACGAGGGAAATCTGCGCACCGCCGGCTTTGAGTTCCTTGAGGCGGAGGCTATATTCCCGGATTTCGTCAAAGGACGGTTCTTCGCCATGCAGGGCGGGGAACAGGCTTTGAATGATGACGGGACGCTGGCGGCCGACCAAAAGAATATTCGACAGGATCTTTTCCAAGGGCACATCTGGACGGTTGACGCGTTCCAGAAAAGCCTGGGTGCCACCATCGAGCTTCACCCAGATTTCGTCGGAATTGGTAAAATGTTGCAGGCCTTCCAGCACGGCGGGGCGGTCGAGGCCGGTGCCGTTGGTGATGAGAACAATCTTGAAGAAGGTACCCAGGGCGCGGACGCGTACGACGGCTTCGACGGCTTCCCGGAAATTGTCCGCGAGGGAGGGTTCACCATCGCCGCTTAACGCGACCTGACGGAGCGTTAGCAGTTCTTTGGGCAGGTGCTTATAAGCCGGCTTTTCCAAAAGTTGCCCCTGCCGGACCTGCATCAGGGTGCGGCGGAGTTCGGTAGCCATCACTTCCACATCCAGCTTAAGGTTTTCGAGGCCGCTTCGGCGGTCCACTTCGCAATAGGTGCAGTTGAAATTGCAGGCTTTGTCCGGATTCACGTTTACCCCGAGCGCCAGGCCCCGGGCGCGTGAGGAAATGACGGCGTAAACGAACCGGTTGCTCAAAAAATCGCGTGGCCGGTCAAAGGCGGTTTCCCGGACGGGCATATGATAATAAACCGTGCTGGGCCGCCGGGTGGGCGGTGAGGCAGGGGAGGTTTTGTCGGCTATTTGATTCACGATACACTCTTACCTTAGGCCAAGGCCAAAATATGACTACACGCTGATTGGCGAGCACCAAGCAAATCTTGTTTGCCGGCCCTGGCACTGGAATCGTACAAGCAGGTTGCCGGTCAAAACCTTGCCGCCCACGTGGGCCGGTCAAGCCGGTTGGATTCGCCGATGGGGCTACACCAGTTCGGCTGTTTTTAAATAGCAGCATTCCTCATAAATTTAGTGTTGCCTTGATAAGGGCTTGTCTGTCAATAATTTGATTATTATCATTAGCTGAGGTCCTAGGCCACCGTTGCTGCCGCCATAATGGCGAGGTACGGGGCGGCCAGGACCGGCCCATAAACGTCGCATCATCATGAGCAAGCCTAGCAAGCCGCAAAAAACGGCCTCCGCCAATCCCACCAGTTCCGCTCCGGTCAATGTTCCCGCGCCGGCCCCGGCCGGCAACATGTTCCGCTTTACGCTGACCGGCCTGATTATTTTCAGTCTGGCACTGATCGCCGGCACGTCGGTCCTCAATTTCAAAATCCTCGCGAAAGATCATGCGTCCAAACCGGCGGATCCATTTTTGGTGGATCCGAAGGACAAGTCCCGCACGATTCATTCCGGCGCGTGGGGCGACCTGATCATGCGCGACATCGAGCTGGAACGCCCGGCAGAATACCTGACGGAGGAAGTGGCCATTCCGCATGCGGAAGTGTGGAGTTTCAATGGCATGAACGCGGACGCGGTGAAAGCCCTCCTGACGAAGAACGGACTCTCGGCCGCGTCGGTTAAGCTCGCGTTTGCCCCGGGCGCCTTTACGGTGAAAACCACCGGCACGGAACTCCGGCCTTCGGACGCGTTCCTACTGTCCTTCGGCCCGGATGTGCGGGCGAAGTTGTATCCGGCCCTGGCCGGGCTGGGCATCTATCTCTATCTGGACTACCCGTACATTTTTCCGGCGGACACGGTGGAGTCCATCTATCGCGATCCCCGGCTGCAAACGGAAGATGTGGCGGTGCTGAAGCAATTCATTTATCCGAACGGTGATGCGCGGCAACTGGTGGATTATGACGCGTTGCTGATCCGGATACCCACGGCGGAGCGACGGGTGGCGGTGGCCAAGGCGCTGTCGCGGCAATCGGCGTTGCTCGGCGGCCTGATGGTCAAGCCAGACACGGACATTGACAAGATTGCGAACTATTGGGGAAACATTCCGGGCGTGCATTTCACGGACATCCGGCCGCTGCTGGAGGCACTCAAACAACTGCCGGAGGGCGGTAATCTGGGGCTTTATTATTTACTGCCCAAGTTTGCGCGCGACCGGCTGTACACCTTTCCGTTGCCGCCGCAGCCGGGCGAGCCGATCATGGACTGCCACTGGAGCACATTCAATTTTTGCAACGACACGCCGGACAACCGCTTCAATGATCCGGCCTTTGCGGTGGCCTATATCCAGAAAAATTATTACCAAATCGCCGCGCCGTCGGTTTACGGGGATATTCTGCTGCTGATGAACGACAAGCAGGAGATCAAGCATTCGGCCACGTTTCTGGCGGATGACATTGTGTTCACCAAGAACGGGAACAATTACCGTCAGCCCTGGATGCTGATGCGGATTCCCGACCTGCTGGCGACCTATCCGAGCACGCCGCCGATGCATCCGGTGTATATGAGGCGCAAGGTCGATTGATTTTCAATTGGCAATGTCCCATGGTCAATTGAAGGCGGGTTGGCCACGCGCCGGGGTGTCGAACGGCTCGTCACCACAAAAACATCCACCCGTTTATCGCGTTACACCGGCAGTCTGAGGGTGAACCTGCTGCCGGTGCCGGGTTCGCTGGCGGCTTCGAGGGTGCCGCTGTGGGCTTCGACGATGGCTTGGCAGATGGAGAGTCCTAATCCGCTGTTGCCGCTGCCGGTGCGGGACTGGTCGGCGCGGTAAAAACGCTCGAACACGCGTGGCAAATCTTCGGCCGCAATGCCCTTGCCGGTATCGGTCACGGTGAGCACGGCGAGATCGCCATCGCGGGTCAGTGTCACCTGAACGGCGCCGCCGGAGCGATTATATTGAATGGCGTTCGTTAGCAGATTCATCACCACCTGGCCGAGGCGTTCGGAATCGCCGGTCATGGCCAGCGGGGAGACTTCAACGGAGACGGTCACGCCGCGTTCATCGGCGAGGGTTTTTACCAGGTCCACACTTTCGTTCACGGTGCCGGCGAGGTCGAAGGGCAGGCGCTTGAGCACTTCCTGGCCGGCATCAAAACGCGTGAGCTCCAGCAGGGACTCGATGAGCCGGCGCATGCGCTGGGCGGCGCGCTGGCAGGCGATGACGGTCTGTTTGTAATCCTCGGCGGTGCGCTCGCGGTTCAGGGACAGTTGCGTCTGGGTGAGAATCACGGTCACGGGCGTGCGCAGTTCGTGGGCGGCATCGGCGGCAAATTGTTTTTGCTGGGCGAAGGCGGTTTCCAGGCGCGCAAAGGTCGAGTTCAGGACGGCGGCGAGGCGGCCAAGTTCGCTCTCGGTTTCGGCCACGTTGATGCGTTGGGACAAATCCCCGCCGGAAATCCGTGCGGCGGTGGCGCTGATCATTTCCACCGGCTTGATGGCCTGGGTGACGAACCACCAGCCGCCAGCGAGGCCGACGAGCAGGATGATGCCGCCAATGCCGGCGAGTTGGAAACCGATGACATGCAACTCGGCCAATTCGGGTTTGATGTTGCGGCCGACGAGGATCTGTTCGCCCGGGAAGGGCAGGAACATGTAGCTCTCGCGATAGTCGCTACGGGTCCAGGTGGTTGGTTCCCGGTCGGAGATGCGATCTGGTACCCCCGGTTCTGGTTGGGGACTATTATCGTCGGGGCGGGTTGGCGGTTCCGAACCCGGAGTACCGGTCGCCAATTTTTCATGATGGCTGCGGGACGGCAACGCCTGGATAATTTGATTTTGCTCCGGTGCATTTGTGGACCGGATCGTTTCCTGATCGGAACCGATGATGACATAATAAAATCCGTTGGTGTCGGTGGTATCAAAGAGGTATTGGTCACGGACCGGGATTGAGAACGACCTGAGCCGTTGTTGCATGATTTCCTGCCGCTGGCGCGAATGGTCGCCAAAATTATCCGACGGCCGGTTGGGCCGGTCTTCGGGCGGGCCGCCCGGGCCATCGGGACCGCCGGGACCTTCCGGGCCGCCATCGGGGGGACCATTCTGCGGGCCGTTGGGCGGACCGAAATCGCCTTCTCCTTCCCGCAAGTGCGGAGGCGGGCGGCCCTGGGAATTGTGCAAGGCGCCGGCGATGACATTAAGCCGGCGGACGAGGTCGCCATCCACCTGCCGGAACATTTTGCCGCGCTCCAACTGGTAGGCGGCGGTGCCGAGGCCGGCCAGCACGAGCACGAGAATGAGCCCGTACCAGAGTTGCAGCCGCCAGCGGATGGAGTTGAAAAATTTCATGTCACTCGATGCAATATCCGTGGCCTCGCCGGGTGGTGATGAATTCCGCGCCGAGTTTTTTCCGGACGTTGGACACGTGGACGTCGAGGAGATTCGACATCGAACTTTCGTTTTCGTCGAAGAGATGTTCGTACAGTTGCGTACGGGTAACGACTTCGCCGCGGTGCAGGCCGAGGAAAGCCACGAGGGAATATTCGCGGGCGGTGAGCTCCACGGGTTTGCCGTTCAGCAGGACATGGCGCGCGGCGGTGTCCACGCTCACGGGACCGAGTTCAATGAGGTTGGTGGTCTTGTGATTGGTGCGGCGGATGAGGGCGCGCAGGCGGGCGAAAATTTCATTCAGGTCGAAAGGCTTGACGACGTAGTCATCGGCACCGGTGTCCAGGCCGCGCACGCGGTCGCGGGATTGATCACGGGCGGTGAGCATGAGCACGGGCGTTTGCTTGGTGGCGCGGAGGCGTTTGAGCACTTCCCAGCCGTCCATGCCGGGGAGCATCACGTCGAGGATGATGGCGTCGTAGTCGGTGCCTTCGGCGTTGAAGAGGCCGTCGTCGCCGTTGTCGGCGGTGTCCACGGCGTAGCCTTCCTCGCGCAGGGCCTGGGCAAGGCTGGCCAGGAGGTCGGGTTCGTCTTCAACGATGAGCAGTCGCATGGCGGCAATGTAATCAGGTATGCGCCGGAACGCATTTCAAATTTCAACCGTCCGCCATGGTGACAGACCCAACCTTAAGATTCGATGAAGGTGTTTGCGCACGGCCACTGGGGGGGATGCCTTGGCGAGGGGGGAGGATTGAAGATTGAGGATGGCAGGGGATTGGGTTCGCCATGGTTTACATTCATTTCGATTTTTTGTCGGATTTGGGCGGTCGGTGGCGATATGTTTGGTGTTAATGAATGCAACGGATCTGGATTTGCTCCGGCAGTTTGCCGGCGACCATTCGCAGGATGCTTTCACCGTGCTGGTGGAACGGCATGTGAATCTGGTGTATTCCGCCGCGCTCCGGCAGGTGCGGTCGCCGCACCTGGCGGAGGAGGTGGCGCAGTCGGTATTTGCGGATCTGGCGCGGGAGGCGGCACGGCTGAAGCCGGACACGATCCTGACAGCGTGGCTGTATGCGGTGGCGCGGCGGTCGGCGGTGGAGGTGGTCCGGCGCGAGGCGCGACGTCAGTTGCGGGAACAAATTGCGTGCGAGATGAATGCCATTAATACCCCGGAAGCCGGCTGGACCCACATTAAACCACTGCTGGATGAGGCCATGGCGGCACTGGAGGAGACGGATCGCACGGCGGTACTGCTGCGCTATTTTGAGAACAAGTCTTTGCGGGAAGTAGGCCTGGCCATGGGGGTGAGCGATGATGCGGCCCAAAAGCGGGTGAGCCGGGCGCTGGAGCGGATGCGAGAGTATTTCGCGGAACGCAAGGTGACGGTTGGCGCGGGGGCGCTGGCGGTTTTGATTTCCGCCCATGCGGTGTCGGCGGCGCCCGCCGGGCTGGTTTTGGCCATTTCCGCCGCCACGGTTTTGACGGTCGCCGGCACGGCGGCCACCACGGTGACGACCACGACTGCCATCACGGCGGCAAAAACCATTGTTATGACCACGATGCAAAAAGCCATTGTTACCGCTGCCCTGGCGCTGGCCGCCGGAGCCGGGATTTATGAAGCGCACCAGGTCGCCACGGAGCGGCGAAATTTACAGACGTTGCAGCAGGCGCAGGCGGACTGGACCGACCAAATCCGCCAGTTGCAGGCGACTCGCAACGAGGCCACCAACCGGCTGGCGGCGCTGGCGGCGGAGAATGCGCGCCTGCAATCGAACAATGTGGAGCTGCTGAAATTACGGGGCGAGGTGACCCAATTGCGGAAGGCGGCGCAGCAACTGGCGGCGTTGCAAGCGGCGTCACCTGCGGTCACGACCGCACCGGATTCTTCGGAGGCGGCCTGGTTGGACCGGGTGCGGCGATTGAAGGCTTGGTTCGAGCGGATGCCCGGGGCGAAAATTCCTGAAATGCAATATCTCAAGGATGAGGACTGGCTGGCGGCGGCACAGCATGCACTGGACAATGAGGCAGATTACCGGGCGGTGGCAGTCGCATTGCGCAGCCAGGCGCAGGGAAAATTCATGGAGCTGGTTTATCAGTCTTTGAGCAGGTTTTTGGCGGCCAATCAAAATCATTTCCCTACGGAGGTGGCACAGTTGGCACCTTATTTTGAAACTTACCCCGGGGATGAGTTATTGCAGCATTATCAAATTGTTCCATCCAAGAGTGTGCCCCAGGATGGCATCGGTCCCGGCGGTGGCGAGTGGTTGATTACACCCAAAGAAACCTACGGCGATATGAGCTGGATGATGGGGACGAACGGGCCGTCGGCCTATAGCGTGACCAATGCCCCGTTTATGAATGTGCTGGCACCGGCCATCAAGGCAGCCCTGGCCGACGCGCCAAGTGTCAACGGCCGGAAAAACGTTAATCTAAATCAATTGCAACTCTACCTGACCACGCCGGAGGAGAAGGCGGCATATGAAAAACTGATCAACCATCAGGCGCCGTAAAGTTCAAAAACGGCCGACCAGCGGGCGCTGGGGATTGTTTTTGCAGGGCACCCGTTCGCGCAGCCACTGAATGAATTCATAGGCTTTTTTCTCGTCGCGCCACACGGCCAGTTTTTCAGTGGCCGGGGTGTCGCCACCGATGACCACGGCCGGGGTATAGTTGGCGCGGGCTTCTTCGCTGGCGTGGTTGATGCGGACCGTCTGCACGAGGAGGTCCTCAATGTGCGGGAAAGGGATGCGCCGGCGGGTTTTGCGCCCCGCGATGGCTGGCAATTCGAGGACGCCATTCTGGCCATCAATCACCAGGTCGAATTTGCCGCGGCGGATATTGAGTGCGTGCCAGCTTCCGATGAGGCAGCCGCCGGTCAGGATGATTGACCAGGTGATACCCATGAGCGGCAGGGAAGGATGGAAACCATGGGTAAAGCCCACGGCGAAAATGCTGAGAAAGGCGAGCAGGGCGATGGCCGCCATGGCGGTGCCGGCGGGCGACCACTCGGTCATGCGAACGCGGGTGCGGTGGGTATCGGTGATGATTTCAACGCCACCGGCGGGGAGTTTGAACCAGCGTTTTAGCCAGCGCCGCCAGCCGGCGTGGGCGAGGAAGAGCATCACGACGTTGAACGGGGTCATGAACGCCAGCAGGAACAGATCGGCACCTTCCAGGCCGGTGACCAGCACCGCTTCCTGGTGATGCCGGGGGCTATAATAGACCGGCACTTTGGCCCCGGCGGGAAATTTGGCCACCGCCAGGTAGGCCCATTGGTGATCGGAGCTTTTCCAATGGTCGCCGAAGCGGTAGCGGGTGCCGTTGTAGGTCTGCCCATCAACCGAATAAGTGTACTCGATTTTGACGCCGTAAACGGTGCCATCATCACTATCTGCGGTGGCGACTTTACTGGAAACGATCGTGCCCTGGGTGGTCGCGTAATTCAGGGCGATCACCTGGCGGGCCATGGGAACAAACATGAAGCCATCGAATAGCAGGGTCAGGGTGGACCAAAAAAGGGCGAAGACGAGTAACATTTTGATTTGGCAGGTGTTAGCTTGGAGAATGTTCAGCCTTCAGCCATTCATGGTTGAAGGCGAATAATTTATGAACAGTCCCGGGGCGAGTCAAGTTTGCGGCTAAGGAGCGGGTGGCTGACGGCAGGGCTCGTGGTCCTGATACAGTTTCAGGTGGGCCAGGAAATCCGGTTTGTCCGCATCATTTTGCAGGCGGGCGATGGCTTCCCGCTCCACGGCGATGGCGTGGTCGAACTGGTGGTTCTCCGCGTAAGCGGCGGCGAGAGTATCGAGCATTGCGGAGTTCTGGCGGCGGGTGGCGGCAACCGCCTGTTCGGCCAAGGCGACGGCGTTGGTGCCATTGCGGACTCCGGCCGCTGGGCACGTGGCCAGATCCCAGGCGAGGGCATTCAACTGCTGGAACGAGTTGGGGGAATCGCCCAATCCCTGCCGACGCAACCACGCGAGGGTTTCCTGGCGCAGTTGCACGGCGTCCTGCCAGCGGCTGGCCGCTTCGTAGGAGCCGGCCAGTTTGTCCATGATCAGGGTGGTGTAGATTTCTTCCTGGTTGTTGTTTTCCTCCGGCCGGCGCAATTGGCGGCGCAGGTTTTGCGCCTGATCCCGGAGCCGCCGGGCATCTTCGGTGCGGGCGGCGTCTTCGCAGGCATCGGCCTGAAAACTGAGAGCTTCAATATTGCGGAGCAGATTGACCTGTTCGGGGTCGGTAAGCTGGCGGCAGGTGACGAGCAAATCTTCCCGCAGCTTGAGAGCTTCGGGCCGGCGGCCGGTGAGGTCATAGGCGTCGGCCAGATTGTCCATGAGGAGGAGCGTGTTTTGATTTTCCGTGCCACTGAGCTGGCGGCGCAAGGGGAGGGCTTCCGTCCACAGTTTGATGGCTTCCGGGAGGCGGCCAACGCGTTCATATTGAACCGCCACGGAATTCATCGCCGAAAGGGTGGCCGGATCGTTGAGGCCGCTGACCCGGCGGCGGAGCGAAAGCACTTTTTCCATGAGGGAGAGGGCTTCGGCGGCGCGGCCGGCCCGGTCATAGGAATTGGCCAGATCGCTCATGGCGTGGAGTGTGTCCGGATGTTCCGGGCCGGTGGTGGCGAGGTAATAATCGCGCACTTTTTCCTGCAAGGCGATGGCCTCGCCGGTGAGCCCCAGGGCGAAATAAGTAAGGCCGAAGGTGGCGCGCAGTTTGGCGCGGCGGGCGGGCTGGTGGGGAAGCTCGGTTTCCAGCCGGATGACCGCCATCTCCAGGGCGTCCGCCACGGTCATGTTCCGGGCCGTCAGGCGGGGATCCGGCGTTTGGAAGACGGCGACGAGAAATTTGGAAATGGCCTCGGCATCCGCCAGGCGGTCATTGGCCAGCGCTTCCGCCCGGCGGGCGCGAATGGCCTGCCAGGTACTGACCCCGGTGGCCGCGAAGAGCACCAAGGCAATGAGCGCGGCCAGGGCAAACGCGGTGCGGTTCCGCCGGATAAATTTCACCAGCCGGTACCAGGTGTCCGGGGCGGCGGCCTGCACCGGTTCATTATTCAGGTGCCGCCCGAGGTCTTCGGCCAGGGCATCGGCGGTGGCGTAGCGGCGGGTCCGGTCCTTGTCCAGACACTTCATGGCGATCTGGTCGAGGTCGCCCTGGATCAGCCGGACCAGCCGGGGCGGGTCGGCCTGCCGCCGGCTGGCGGCGGTGGTGAGTTCCGCCGGGAGCATGACGTTCAACCGGGTGGAGGGGCGCACGGGTTCCAGTTCCCGGATCACCCGCTGCATGGCCTGGAGTCCCGCCGCCAGCAGTTCGCGGCTTTCGAAAGGGGTCTTGCCGGTGAGCAATTCATACAGCAGCACACCCAGCGAATAGATGTCGCTCCGGGTGTCGATGTCCCGTGCGTTGACATCGGCCTGTTCCGGACTCATGTAGACGGGGGTGCCGATGAATTGGCCGAGGGCGGTGAGCTGGGTGTGTTCGGTGAGCGGCTCGTCGGCAATGGCCTTGGCGATCCCAAAGTCAATCACCTTGGGCACGGCTACGCCGTCCGTCTCGGTTACGAGGATGTTGGAAGGCTTGATGTCCCGGTGGATCACCCCCTTTTGGTGGGCGTGCTGGATGGCCTGGCAGACCTTGATGAACAGATCAATTCGCGCGGAGGTGGTCAGGCGGTGCTGGTCGCAGTAATCGGTAATGCGGGTGCCCCGCACCAGTTCCATGACGAAGTAGGGGCGGCCAGTGTCGGTGGCGCCGGCATCGAGCACTTGTGCGATGTGCGGGTGCTCCATGATGGCCAGGGCCTGCCGCTCGGCTTCAAAGCGGGCCACGATTTGTTTGGTATCCAGGCCGAGTTTGACCACCTTGAGCGCCACCTGGCGGCGGACGGGTTCGGTCTGTTCGGCAAGCCAGACGGCCCCCATGCCGCCTTCGCCGATCGGTTCCACCAGCCGGTAGCGGCCGATGCGGTCGCCGGCTTTTTCCGCGCCCTTCAACTCGGGGAGCGGGCCGAGCCGGATGGTGGGGGTGGGGCTGGGCGGGGCCTGTTTAATCTGGCAGGATCGGCACTGGACGCCGGAAGCGCCGTCCGGAAGGGGCGCACCGCACAGCGTGCATTTTTTGGTTTCGGCCATATCCGGACGGGGCTGGTGCTGTTCCCATGGTCGGGCGGAAGGTCGGATCTGGCTGGCTACGGGGTGCCGGGGGGCCGGATGGCGGAGCCGATGTAGGTGGCCCAAGTCTGACCGGATTCAGGCGTGTACTGCGCGGTTTTGCCGGGAACCGGCGGTATGCGCATCATGATATTGCAGCCGGGACATTGGATTTCCCGGCCGGCATATATTTCGTCGCAAAGCAGGTGCTGGCTGCATTGGGGGCAGGCAAATTTATGTTCGCTCATGGTGCGGTGATGGTTTGTTTTTTCTTTGCCGCTGCTGCACGCGGCCGGCGTGATCAACCCGGCTCCAACTGCCCGGGGCCACCGGCTTACTTGGTCCCAAAGCTGATGTTCATGGTCATCTTCATGTCCATGGACTGCTTCTGCTGGCCGATGTTCATGCCCATGACAATTTCGATGTCCTCATCGAGGTTGGCGCTGACGGGGCACATCTGGCTGAGGTCAAGGGTGCTTTTGCCGGTGCCGGAACCGGCCATTTTGCTGAGGTCCACCTTCAAGGCGGGCATGGCAGGATTGGTGATTTTTTGGTTGGCGGCACTCTGGGTCAGGGTGGTGTTCAGGGTCAGATGGTCGCCATCCACGGAAACGAGCTCATAGTCGATGGTCTGGTCAATGCTCATGCCCTGGGATTTGATGCGGGTCTTGAATTCCCAGCGGGCGCCGGCACCCACGGCTTCGTCGGGGAGGGCGAAGGAGGAACTGTTGAATGAATCCTTCATTTGGGACAGGGTCTGGGCGGTCTGGGGATCGGCCATATCGCCAAGTTTCAGGTCAATGCTTTTGATGATGCCGTGGTCGGTCATTTTGCCGGTGCCGGAAATGCCATTGAACTTGGCGATGGCGGCTTTCATGGTGGTGGCCATAACCGCCGGGGTGGCGGGGTCATCGGCCAGGGCGACGTCTTTGATCACCATGTCATAGGTCACATCGCCATTGGCGGCAATATCTTTGATCTCGGTGGCGATGGTCATGTTCATGGCGGGTATGTTCACCGTGGGCATGGTCTTGCCGGCCATGGCCATGCTCATGCCCATCTTCAGGGTCATGGCCATGTCATGCTTGTCGCCGACGGTAGGGTGAAATTTCAAAGCCACGCGGGGTTCGCTGCCGTTGGATATCACCTTGACGGCGGACTTGGGCGCGGGTTTGGCGAGGGGATGGTCAGCCGTCGCGGTGGTGGTGGGCGCCGTGATTTCAGGCCGGACGGGCGGCGGCGTGCTGACACCGGTGACTTTTTCAACCAGCTGGTTCAGCCGGTATTTGACGGTTGCGGGATTCCAAAGCGGATTATTCTTCTGAAAATCCACGAGCGCGTGTTCGGCCTCAATATACTTGGCGCGGGCTTCGGCAGTCTTGCCGCTGTCATTGAGGGAATTGGCCTCGTCCACCATGCTGGAGATGGCCAGGTAATCATCATCGGGGCCGTCTGCGCGCACGATGCCGGCCGTGAGGGTGAGGGCCAGCATCACACAGATGATAATGCGCCGGGGGGTGGCGGCGCGGCTGAAGGCGATATTAGATGTTACTTTCATGAGCGAACCTTAATTAGTTGTGGGGTTACGTCAAACAAAAAGCAGGTTGTCACTGAATTTTGCGGGTTTAATGGCATCTATTTTAATGCCTTGGCGGCGATGTCCCGGCGGAACTGGGCACCTGCGAAGGAAATGGTCGCGACGGCCCGATACGCGGCGGCTTGCGCGGCCGGCAGATCCCCGGCCCAGGCGGTGACGCCCAGGACGCGTCCGCCGTTGGTCACGATGTCTTCGCCTTTGCGGGCGGTGCCGGCGTGGAACACTTTGGTGTTGTTAAGGGCGGCGGCGGCGGCGAGTCCATGGATGGGTTTGCCCTTGGGATAGCTGCCGGGATAACCGCCGCTGGCCATCACCACGCAGACGCTGGCGGTGGGGCTCCAGTGCAGTTCATGGCGGCTCAAAGTGCCTTCCGCACTGGCGGTGAGGAGTTCTACCAGGTCGTTTTCCAGCCGGGAGAGATAGACCTGGGTTTCCGGGTCGCCGAAGCGGGCGTTGAATTCCAAAACTTTTGGGCCGGCGGCAGTCAACATGATGCCGGGATACAGCAACCCCCGGTAATCAATGCCTTCGGCCTGGCAGCCGTGCATGAAGGGGACAAGAATCTTTTGCGCCGCCTCGGCCAATTGTGCGTCGGTGAGAAATGGGGTGGGGGAATAGGTGCCCATGCCGCCGGTGTTCAGGCCCAGGTCGCCGTCGAGCGCGCGTTTATGGTCCTGCGAGGTGGGGAAGATTTTGGCCACCTGGCCATCGCACAGGGCGTGCATGGAAACCTCCACGCCGTCCAGATATTCCTGGATCACCACGCGGGCGCCGGCGGCGCCGAAGGCCTTGTCCACCATGATTTCATCCACGGCCTTTTCGGCTTCGGCCTGATTGGCGCAGATGAGCACGCCTTTGCCGAGGGCGAGGCCGTCGGCCTTCACCACGCAACGGCCGCCGAGGGTGGCGGTAAATTGTTTGGCAGCGGTCACGCTGTCGAAGGTGCCGGCGGCGGCGGTGGGGATGCCATATTTCTCCATGAACTGCTGGGAGAACACCTTGGAAGATTCAAATTGGGCGGCCTTTTGATTCACGCCCCAGATGAGGAGGCCATGTTTTTGGAAGAGATCCACGATGCCGAGCGCGAGGGGATTATCCGGGCCGACCACGGTGAGATCCACTTTCTGCGCCTGGGCGAAGGCGAGCAGGACGAGCAAATCTTCGGCGCCAATGGGGGTGCATTCCACGGGCGCGCCGTTGCTGGTGAGGCGTTCCTGGGCGATGCCGGCGTTGCCGGGGGCGCACCACAGCTGGGTGGTATGCGGCGAGCGGGCCAGTTTCCAGACCAGGGCGTGTTCCCGACCGCCCGAACCAATGACTAGGATTTTCATGAATCGGCCGCAGATTACGCGGATATGGCGGCTGAATCAATGCGAAGACGCCGGGGGAAAGCCGGCGCGGGTCGGACAAACATCCGGTTGTTTCTGAGCCCCGGGCATGTAACTGTAGGTGAATGCACAACGTCCGTAACCGAATGAAACCATTTTGTCTGATGGCGCTGACCCTTTTTGCCGGCGGCAGCATCGTTCTCGCGGCTGATTTGCCACTGGCCTTTCCATCGGCGGAAGGGTTTGGGCGGTTCACCACCGGCGGCAATGGCGGTGAGACCGTGCACGTCACCACGCTGGCGGATGCGGGCGCGGGGTCGTTGCGCGAGGCGGTCAGCCAGCCGGGACGCGTGGTGGTGTTCGATGTGGGCGGCATCATCCACCTGAAATCCAATGTGGCGGTGAGCAGCAATATCACTCTGGCCGGACAGACGGCCCCGGGCGATGGGGTGATGATCTATGGCCGGTCGGTTTCTTTCAGCGGTGGCCATAATGTGATTGCCCGGTATTTGCGGTTTCGCGAAGGCATCGCCGGCGACAAAGGCAAATGCTCCGTGAATCTCTCTGGCGGTAACACGATGATTTTTGACCATTGCTCGATTGAATGGGGCCGGTGGGATTGCCTGGGGCTGACGCGGGACAGCCATGATATCACGTTTCAAAACTGCATCATCGGCGAGGGCGTGGACCCGCAGCGGTTCGGGTCGCTGTCCGATGACGTGATAAATATCACCTACAGCCACAATCTGTGGATCAACAACCAGAGTCGCAATCCCAAGGCCAAAGGTCATATCCAATACATCAACAACGTGGTCTATAACTGGGGTGTGTGCGGGCTGGTGGGCGGTCATTCGGGGGCGGACCATTTTCTCGATGCCGTGGGTAACTTTTTCATCGCGGGACCGAAATCCGGCTCGCATTGCGTGGGCGAATTCAAGGGCACCGACCATGTCTTTCAGCAGGATAATTGGACGGACATGAACAAGGACGGAAAGCTGGATGCACGCCTGGTCGTCCCGGGCGATTTCGGGCATGACGACAATGCCCCGACATTCCACCCGGCACCGGTGGTGGCGGCGGATTTTCACGTGACCGTGGACCCGGCCGCCACGGCGCTGGCCAAGGTGATCGCCTTGGCGGGCTGTTCCTTGCATCGCGATGCCGTGGATGTGCGCCTGATTGACGCGGTGCAGTCCTATGGCTTGCGCGGCCAGATCATTCATTCCGAAGAGGAAGCGGGCGGGACTGGGGAATTGAAGGAAGTACACACGGCGGCGGATTTATCGGCGTTGGCGATGCCGTAATCGGTTTCCATTAAAACCGTGAATAACGCGCGGGCTGACCGAAGAGTTACTGGGGCTGGATTAAGCCCGGAGTGAACCAGCAGCGGAGGCGAGGGTGGGGAATATCCTGCCCCGTAACCCTTGAGGCTTACCGGTTGTCGTGGGTTTCCATTTGTTTCTCCAGGGCATCATTTCGCAAATCCTGCAAATCCGTATCCCGGCCATTTTGATCGACCACATAGCCGGTGGCACAGCCAAAACCGCCAATGGCCAGGATGAGCATGAAACAAAAAATTAGTTGCCTAATCATATGTATTAACATAACATATGGGTCGGTTTCTTCACGTGGTAAAAATCATGATTCCATGAAAACATATCAAAAACAATTGGCGATCGGGTTGTTGCTTTTGGCTGTGTTGCAAAAGGTACTGGGACAGTCGGAGGGGTTGGATGATCGTTATCGCACAGAAGACACATTCCGTGAGCCGGACAATCGCCCGGGGCAGGCCTTTGATACCTTTGAAAAGCAAACAACGGACTTGGTGCCGAAAAAGGGAGCAACCAAAGGTGGAGTTACAATATATGAGGTTCAGGTGAAGCCGGCAGTTGAAGGTTTAAGCATGATGGTGCAACCGAACCTGGGCTATGAAAGCAATCCCAACCATGGCCAATCCCAGCATGGTTCCATGCTCTACGGAGTAAATGAGACCTTGGGATACAATCACATAACCGCCAACCGGTTTTTGATCGGGTTGAACCACACTTTTAAAGGGTTTTTTTACAACCACAACCAGCTGCCGGATGGCTCCTCCACCGCCTCGGCCGACGGGGTGCAAAACAAAATATCCCTCCCGATCTCTTGGATTGATCTCAATACAAACTGGCTGCTCAGTGTGAATTCTTACGGAACGCATACCATCGTCAATGGCAGTCCCACGAGTCAGACCGCCGGAGTGTCGCCGGCAGTGGCTTTCAAATGGCCGGTGGCGAATCAATGGGCGGCTTCCTCGCTGTCATTCAATTACGACCGTTTCAATGACCTGACGGTGCAGTCCAACCCGGAATTGATCGACCAGGCGGACGAGCATTCGTTTGAAATGGATACCAGTTTTTTTACGAGGGGCATATTGGGTCGCGGTTCCAATCTTTTTACCAGCGTCACCCTGGCCTATGCGCATAAATGGCATGATTCCTCCGGGGCTTTTCGGGAATATCAGGACAACAACGTTTCGCTTGAATTCAAAGGGTATGTTGGGGATACCAACCTGCAATATGGCATTACTTATACCCATGATTGGAAGGGTTATGACGCCACCGGCACAGCTTATGCCGGCGGTCCGAATCGGAATGACAGCAGCGATGACATTCTGGTGACGCTTACCTGGAATTTAAAACCGGTCCGGCTCACGAATGGTTACACCCCCCTCAAGGCCAGTTTGATTCTGAGCTACGATTATCAAACCAAAAACTCCAACAAGGCGACCGTTGTTTACGGTGATCACACAGTATTCGCAGGCCTGAATTTGAAATTCTGAGCGGGTCGAACGGGTTTTCTGTGTAGGGGTTGGCAATCGGTTCGCGGTGACTGCATCGATGCTCGATGGAGGCTTCCCCCGCAACTCTGACCGGACTTGCAAACAAATGGCAATTTTTCGTTTCCTGGTGGGTTTTCATGCCAAAATACGACGGGATTAATGGTTTGCATTAAGCGCCGGGAAATTTGCAGCGAGCGATGGTTTTTTGGATGGTTGAAAGTTAATTTAAGCCAATAAAATCAAGGATGAAATTGGGATATAAAAAAATCTGATGAATTCACTGATTGGAGGTTGACAGGGTTGGTGGCGGACGTTCATGTTGCATAAAGTCAGTCCGAAAAATAAATCAGAACAGCGCTCAGGGGTGGGGCTCAGTCAGGGGCAGGAGCGGCTGGGA
>CAIJGS010000228.1 GCA_903820285.1 uncultured Verrucomicrobia subdivision 3 bacterium
CCCGGTATCCAAAATCCGAACCCGTTCCCGATTTCCCATCCATCAAGCCTTCATCAAGGCAAAAAACCCAGCAATCGTGCCTCATCAAGCCTCATCAAGGCAAACGATGAAAAAGCTAACTACCACCATAACGAGCGCCAACGGCGCGGCCTCATACCAGCCCAGGGCAACGCCCTGGGTACACACCGTAACATTGCCAGCAGCCCTGAAAGGGCGTCCCATCCCGCCAATCAAGGCAGAAAACCCCTGCAATCAAGGCAAATCGTGCTTCATCAAGGCAAACCCGAAATTTCCCATCGCACCCGGCCCTCCCGCCCCGGAACTCCCCCATCTGCGTCCATCCGCGTTTATTTGCGGTCAAACTCCCCTTTCGCACTTTTGGCGTCTTTCGCGGTTACCCCTCCCGGCGGCCGTCCGCCAGAACCTCTGCGCCTTTGCGTTAAAACCCCAGCAATCGTGCCTCATCAAGCCTCATCAAGCCTCATCAAGGCATCCCATGAAAAAGCTAACTACCACCATAATGAGCGCCAACGGCGCGGCCCTATACCAACCCAGGGCAACGCCCTGGGTTCGCACCCACTATGCCACCAGCCCTGAAAGGGCGTCCCATCGCGCCAATCAAGGCAGAAAACCCCAGCAATCAAGGCTAATCGTGCCTCATCAAGGCATCCGCCAACAAATGAAAACACCACCCGCCAAACCGCTTCCATGATTGAAGCTTGGTTATTGGAGCTTCTTTGGAGCTTGGAGGTTGGACGCTTGGAGCTTCCCAACCCCTCTACCCGCCCAATTCCACCCTCCCTCCCTCCCCAAAAATGACGCTTGTGTTTTGGCGGTGAACCCGGAGAATTTACCCGATCAATTGATCGCTGAAACCATTGCGGGAACCCCGCTTCAGCACGTTTATTATGGCCATTCAACTGCGCGACCAAGCAACCTGCCACTACGACCAGATCTCCCTCGGCGAAGTCATGCTGCGGCTGGACCCCGGCGAAGGCCGCATCCGCACCACCCGCTCCTTTACCGCCTGGGAAGGTGGCGGCGAATACAACACCTCCCGCGGCCTCCGCAAATGCTTCGGCTACAAGACCGCCGTTTGCACCGCCTTCGTGGATAACGAGGTCGGCCATCTGATCGAAGATTTCATCATGCAAGGCGGCGTGGCCACGGATTTCGTCCAATGGCGGCCGGATGACGGCATCGGCCGCACCATCCGCAATGCCCTGAATTTCACCGAACGCGGCTTTGGCATTCGCGGCGCGGTGGGAGTCTCGGATCGCGGCAATTCGGCGGCTTCGCAACTGAAGCCCGGCGATTTCAACTGGGATCATATTTTCGGCAAAATCGGCACCCGCTGGCTGCACACCGGCGGCATCTTTGCGGCGCTCTCCGAATCCACCGCCGCCCTGACCATTGAGGCGGTGAAAGCCGCCAAACGGCATGGCGTGGTGGTCAGCTACGATCTGAACTACCGGCCCTCGCTCTGGAAATCCATCGGCGGCCTGAAGAAGGCCCAGGAAGTGAATCGCGAAATTGCCAAATACGTGGATGTGATGATCGGCAACGAAGAGGATTTCACCGCCAGCCTCGGCTTTGAAGTCAAAGGCGCGGATCACAACCTGAGCGCGATCGAAACCGACGCCTTCAAGGCGATGATCGAGACGGCCGTGAAGGAGTATCCGAATTTCAAGGTCGCGGCGACCACCCTGCGCCGCGTCATCACGGCCACGAAGAATGACTGGAGCGCAATCCTGTGGCACGATGGCCAGTTCTTTGAAAGCCGGAAATATCCGGAATTGGAAATCCTGGACCGCGTGGGCGGTGGCGACAGTTTTGCCAGCGGCCTGCAGTTCGGTTTCCTGGAATTCGGCGACGCCCAAAAGGCCGTGGATTACGGTGCCGCGCACGGCGCGCTGGCCTCGACCACGCCCGGCGACACCTCCATGGCCACGCGCAAGGAAGTGGAAAAAGTCATGGGCGGCGGCAGCGCCCGCGTGCAGCGCTAGCATCCCTTATAAGACGTAGGAGCCGACGTGAGGAGGCTCTAAATAGCTAAGGGTTTCCAAAAATGTTGGAGCCCCCCTCACATCGGCAGCTCCCGAAAATAGATTTTTAAACATATGAAAACACCAGCAGAATTATTCTCACTCAAAGGCAAGGTCGCGGTTGTCATCGGCGGCACCGGCGTGCTGTGCGGTGAAATGGCCAGCGGCCTGGCCGCCGCCGGCGCGGCGGTCGCGATTGTCGGCCGCGATGCCGTCAAAGCCAAGGACCGTCTCGATAAAATCACCCTGGCCGGCGGCACGGCCGAATTCTTTTCCTGCGACGCCACCTCCAAGGCCGGCTTGCAGCAACTGCTCGCGGATGTCCTGGCCAAGCTCGGCCGCGTGGATATTCTCGTGAACGGCGCGGGCATCAATTCCCCCACCCCCTTCTTCGACATTCCCGAAGATGAATTCGATCGTATCCTCACCGTGAATCTCAAGGGCGTCGTGCTGGCCTGTCAGGTATTTGGAAAACACCTGGTCACCCAGGGCTCCGGCAGCATCATCAACCTCGGCTCGGCCTCGGGCCTCACGCCGCTCTCCCGCGTGTTCACCTACTCCGCCTCCAAGGCGGCGGTGCACAATCTTTCGAAAAATCTGGCGCGCGAATGGGCCACCTCCGGCGTGCGCGTCAACATTCTGGTGCCCGGCTTTTTCCCGGCGGAACAAAACCGCAAAGTGCTGAATCCCGAACGCGTGGCGCAAATCATGGGCAAGACCCCGATGAAACGCTTCGGCGAACCGCAGGAACTCGTGGGCGCCACCGTGCTGCTCGCCTCGGATGCCGGCAGCTTCATCACCGGCACCGAGCTGGTGGTGGACGGCGGTTTCGACGCCATGGCGATCTGAATTTTCTCCAATCACCAGGCCCGTTGAAGCCACCCGCTTCAACGGGCTTTTTGCTGCCGGTCCGTAATCTGGTACGGGTTCAAAGCCTCAAACGAGCCGTTGCCACGGAGGGAGGGACTTCAGTACCAACGCCACCCAGACCTCCCAGGTGGCCGGCCGCCAGGCCCCTCCCCATTTTATGCTATGGCCAATTGCCGGGTTTACCATTAGGTTAATGCCATAAACTTATGACTGATCCGCGTTATACGAAACTGGCTCAACTGCTCACAAACTATTCCATGGCGCTCAAAAAGGGCGACCGCGTCCTGCTGGACATGATCGACGTGCCGGATGAATTCACCATCGAACTCATCCGCGCCGCGCGTGCCATCGGCGCCACCCCGTTTGTGGAAACCCGCCACACCCGCGTGGGCCGTGAACAGTTGATGGGCATGACCGAAACGCAGGCCGCCGATGTGCGCGACCTGGAAATGTTCCGCATGAAAAAGATGCAGGCCTATGTCGCCGTGCGCGGCAGCGCCAACATTACGGAAAACGCCGACGTCCCCAGCGGCGTAATGCAGATGTATTCCAAGACTTTCCGGCCCGTGCAAGACTACCGCGTCAACCAGACCCGCTGGGTGGTGCTGCGCTGGCCCACGCCGAGCATGGCCCAGGCCGCCGGCATGAGCACTGAGGCATTTGAGAATCTCTACTTTGACGTCTGCACCATGAACTATGTGAAGATGGCCAAGGCGATGATTCCCCTCGAGAAGCTCATGTCCAAGACCGACCAGGTGCAGCTCAAGGGCCCCGGCACCGACCTGACCTTCAGCATCAAGGGCATCGGCGCCAAGAAGTGCGAAGGCACCCGGAACATTCCGGACGGCGAAGTATTCTCCTGCCCGACCAAGACCTCCGCCAATGGCGTCATCCAGTTCAATACGCCAACGCTCTATTCCGGCACGAAGTTTGAAAACGTGCGCCTGGAATTGAAAGACGGCAAGGTCGTCAACGCCACGTCCAATAACACCAAGCGCCTGAACGAAATTCTGGATACGGATGCCGGCGCCCGTTACATCGGCGAATTCGCCATCGGCTTCAATCCCTACATCCTGAGCCCGATGTGCGACATTCTGTTCGATGAAAAGATCGCCGGCTCCCTGCATTTCACGCCGGGCCAGGCCTACGAAGATTGCGGCAACGGCAACAAGAGCGCCATCCACTGGGACATGGTGCTGATCCAGCGGCCCGAATGGGGCGGCGGCGAAATCTGGTTCGACGGCAAGCTCATCCGCAAGGACGGCAAGTTCGTGACCAAGGAACTGCAAGGCCTGAACCCGGAAAAGCTGAAGTAAACGGCTAGGCCGAAGCGCGGACGGAGCGCGGCTGTGCTGAAAGCCAGCCGCAGCAATGGCCGGACGTTCAGCCGCGCCAGCTGATGCCACACGCGTGGAGCAGGCGAAGTTGCTTCGGCAGGTCTTCAGCACAGCAGGAATCCGCCCGGCTGTTGAATCTCTTCCAGCTTTGAACAGGCTGGAAGAATTCTATGCTGCGCCCGGGCTCAAGGTTCACGCCCGGATTTCCTGATTCGTGTCCCCCGGTGTTTATTCGTGGTTCAACTGACAGGTTCTGGCTTCAGACGTTCCCCGCCAGCTTCAAATTTTTCAACACTTCCACGGTCGAATACGCCTTGTTGAGCGTATAGAAATGCAGGCCGGGAACGCCGGCGCGGATCAATTCCTCGCACTGCCGGGTGGCGTATTCGATGCCGAACTTCAAGGCCGCCTCGTCATCCGTGCCAATGGCCTCGAGCCTGGCTTTCAGCGCGGGCGGAATCTTCGCGCCGCACATCTGGGTAAACTTGGTGATTCCCGGGGCGCTCACAATGGCAATCACTCCGGGAATGATCGGCACATTGACGCCCAGCTTGCCCGTGAGATGATCACGGAATTCGAAGAAATCCGCGTTGTCAAAAAAGAGCTGCGTAATGACAAAGTCCGCCCCGGCCTCCACCTTTTCCTTCAGGTGCTGCCAGTCTGCCAGCTTGCCGTGCGGATTGGCCACATGCCCTTCCGGAAAGCCCGCCACGCCAATGGAAAAGTCGCCCTGCTCACGGATGAATTCCACCAGTTCCGCCGAGTAGGCAAAGCCGCCAGGCGTGAGTTTGAACTCGCCACCACCGGGCGGGTCGCCCCGCAGAGCGAGAATGTTTTTGCAACCGAGGGAACGAAATTTTTCCAGCAAAGTGCGGACCTCATCACGCGTATGATTCACACAGGTAAGATGCGCCAGCGCCGGCAGATGATGCCGCTGCTGGATGTCGTCCACGATCAACTGGGTCTTCTCCCGGGTGCTGCCGCCTGCCCCATACGTGACGGAGCAAAAGTGCGGCTGCGCCGCCAGCAAGGCGGGAATCTGCCGTTCCAGCAGGGCGCGATCCCCTTCCGGCGTCTTCGGGGGGAAGAATTCAAAAGAGACGGCCGGATGACCGGCGTTTTGCTGCCGGGCAAGAATGTCGCGGATGAATTTCACGGGCCGGATTATGCCGGAAGTGACCGTGAAGGAAAACAAAAAGCCCCTGCCAGTTTGCACCGGCAGGGGCCTGCGGCTCTAATTTAAATTAGAACTGATAAACCAAGTTGAGCGCGAGCAAGTAAGCATTCGCGTTCTGCTCGTTGGAGCCGAACTGGGTGCCATGCGCGAGGTGATCCCAGCGGAACTCAGCGCGGCTGATGACGTTGGCCCACAGGTTGTACTGCACCGTGGCGGTGAGTTCTTCAGCTTGATTGCCCGGGGCTGTGTTGAACAGGTTGCCAGAATCATCTTTCGCATACTCACCGCGGAGGTTCAGCGAGAGCTTGTCGGTCGCCTGATAGCTGGTATACACACCGGCGATCCAAGAGCTGTCATTCTTGGAGTTGGCAGCGGTTTTGTTGGCATAGGAGATCAAGTCAAACGCGGCCCCAAACTTCAGCGCGGCAACCGGCGTGGGCAGCGTCAAACCGGCATAATAATTTTGCTGGGCTTCGGGGGTGGTGGTCGGCTTAAAACTGCCGAGGACTTGGTCGTTAAAGCCGAAATTCAGCGTGGCACCCTTGAGGAAACCCCAGCTATCCGGAGCGGTCAGCGCCAGCGCGGCGAGGTAGCTCTTGGCCGAGGTGCTCGTGGCGTTGATCAGATTGTAGTTCCCAACGGGCAGCGAGTTCGCGATACCGGCCTGCACGGAGATGAGGCTGGTGATCTTGTAACTGCCCAACAAGCCGAGATAGGAGCCGGGTTCAACCCAATAGCCGTAGGAACGGGTATAGTTAGGATTGGATCCGTAGGTGTTGGATTCGTAACCGAGGATGTTGTCAAACACACCGGCCTTCCAGTCGATGCCATTGCCGAGCGGAGTGCGCAAAGCAACATACGCCTGGCGGATGGGGGTGTTTTGGCCCAAAGGCGTCAGCGCATCATCACCGTAGTTCAGATCAACATGGTAGCCGGACGCCCAGGGGGATTCGTCGAGGGGCTTGTCCAGGGCGATATCCACATCATTCAGGCTGAAGCTGTCGATGTGATTGGCACCATTGATAGCGCCAACGCCGAGTGGCGCCGTGCTAGCGAGGGTGTTGTTGCCGAGGTTGTACTGGGCCGCCACGTCAACGTAGCCGCTCAGGGTGGTGCTGGAGAGCGCGGTTTGAACCTGGCTCACTTTTGCTTCGTCTGCGCTGACCACGG
>CAIJGS010000229.1 GCA_903820285.1 uncultured Verrucomicrobia subdivision 3 bacterium
AGGCTGTATTCCAGCGACCCAAACCAAAAGCTGTCGCCGCCGATGGGCTCATTTGGAATGGGAATATGGGGCAGGCCGTACTGAGGATCGCGCGGGGCCACGTTGCGAAATTTAAATCCGCGCATGGAGTAAAGACCGCCAAGATAATAACGGTCATAGAACGGCACATCGCCCCCGCTGATGGATTGTGCTACGCCGGTGCGGCCGTCCAGTTCGATCACGTGGCCTTTGAAAAAGCCCGGGAAGAACCAAGATGTCTTTAGTTCCAGTTTGTAGAAACTCTTGTCCCCTACGCTTAACTCCGGCGTCAACTCTGTTCGCTGGCCATGATTGGGCAACTGCGTGCTGTTACGCGTATCATAGGCCAATGATGTGCCGAAGCGCTGGTAAAAATGATCGCCGACTTCATCCGAAATCGCTTTCGGCACGTTGTCGTAATTGATATCTCCACCGTAAATGTTCCCCGGTGACCCCGGTGCCGGTCCCGAACTTTGCCATCCACTATTCAGCGAAATCCCCACATCCTCAATCCCATAGCTAACGGTGCCCTGCAGGAAGTCGCTGCCCATCAGGGCCTTGGTCAGGCTCACCTTCGCGCCGGTGCGCGTTTCGTCGTAAATGTTGTTCGGGCTCTCGAAATTCAGCTGGTGGCGGTACAGATCCACCCCCAAGGCCAGTTTCCGGTTCAGGAACCACGGTTCCACAAACGAAATTTCATAGTCCTGACGTTGCGAACCGATCTGGATGCGGATGCGCAGGCGCTGGCCGCCACCCGTGAAGTACGGCGGATGGAACAGGTCAAAGTTTGCCTGCGTCATTTCCGCAAAGCCGACCAGTGAATCCACCGAGCTGAACCCGGCGCCCAGCGTGAAGTTGCCCGTGTTCTTTTCCTTAACGTTAATGATCAGATCCTTCTCGCCCGCAATCGGCGGGTCCGTCGGCTCCGGCTGCATCTCCACCTTTTCAAAATAATCCAGCCCTTCCAGACGCTTCTGGCTGATCTTCACCCGCACCATGTCGAAGGTTTCGCCGGGAGAGATTGCCAGTTCGCGGCGAATGACTTTGTCCTTCGTCCGCACGTTCCCGTGAATTTCAACCTTCTGCACTGCGGACGGCTGGCCTTCCTCCATCTGGAATTCCAGATCCATCGTGCCCGTATCCACGTTCGGCACGCGCAGAACCCGCAGGGCGTCGCCCTGGGCCACCTCGATATGGCCCTTGCTGCCGTAAAAATCCTGCACCGCCTCCAGATCCTTGGTCAGCCCCGCGGGCGTGAACACATCCCCGCTGTCCATCGGCAGATTGTTCTGTCCCAGCTTGGCCTTCGATTGCTGGAAATCATGGACGTACTTGAGGCCCGTCTTGATGGCTGCCTCATTGAAAACCTTGTTGCCCGAGAATTTGACCGTCCCCACGCGGTATTGCCGGCCTTCGTACACGTAGAACTTTACCGTCATCGTCTTCGGCGTCGGATGCTCGATCTTGATGTCCTTGATTTCGAAATCCAGATAGCCATGGTCGCGGTAATAATTCGTCAGCCGGTCGCGATCGGTGTCAAAATCCTCCTGTTTGAATACCCCGCTGCCGGTGATCCACGAAAACATCCAGTGCTTCGAGGTCTTGAGCTCGCCGGTCAGCACCTTCTGCTTGAACGCCGCCGCGCCGACCACTTCCACATTCACGATCTTGACCTTGATGCTCTCGACAATGTCGAACGTCACGATCCCGTGCCCGGTGATTTCGTCAATGTTCAGGCTGTATTTGACCGCCGTATCGGAATAGCCGTACTTCTCGTAAAGTTCCTTGATGCTTTGCACGATGGTGAACAGCTTCTGCTCGTCCAGCGCATCGCCCACCTTGACGGTGATTTTCTTCTTCAGCTTGGAATCGCTCAGCTTTTTGTTGCCGTCCAGCCTGATTTCCGTGATGCGCGGCCGCACCTGCACCAGATACGTCAGCACCACGCCGCCGTCATTCGCCTGGTCCACCGATACGCGCACCGTGTAAAATTGGCCCGTCCCGTACAGGGCATGGATGTCGTCCTGGGTGAGGGTGGGGGTGTAGGAGACGCCCGACTTCGTCTTGAGGTTGGAGCGGATGAACTGTTCGCTGACCGACGACGGCCCCACGAACTTGATGTCCACGCGGTCGATCTTCGCCCCGCTGCTCTGCGCCCACACTGCCGTGGCGCAACCGAGCAACATCGAGGCGCCCAGAGGACGGATGATGGATTTCATTTTCCTACCGGTTCCCCGGTACGTCTTCCTCGCTGAATTTTGCTGCGCTTTCAAAACGTGTGTATGAGTTGAAAAATGTCAATTTAACATCACCAGTTGGTCCGTTACGCTGCTTGGCAATCAGCAGATTCACCGGCCGGCTGTCGGTGTTTTCCGTCACCGCGCCGTCTTCGTCCTCGCCCTCGCTCGGTTTGTACAGCAAACCGACCAGATCCGCGTCCTGCTCGATTGAACCCGATTCGCGAAGGTCGCTCAGCCGCGGCTTGCGGCCCTTGTCCTTCTCAATTTCGCGGTTCAGCTGCGCCAACACGATCACCGGCACATTCAATTCCTTCGCCAGGGCTTTAATGCCGCTGGAAATGTCGGCAATTTCCTGCTGCCGGTTATCTTGGGCGCGCCGCGCAGTAGAATTTAGAAGCTGCAAATAGTCAATGACAAATAGCTTGATGCCGTTCTGCTGGGCCATCCGCCGGGCCCTGGCCCGGAGCTGCAAAATGGACAGACCTGCCGTATCATCAATGAATAACTTCGAGGCCGCCAGCTGTCCGGCGGCCGTCATAATTTTCGGAAAATCCGCCTCGCTCATGAACCCGTCCCGGATGCTTCGCAGGTTCACCCGCGCCAGCGAACACATCATACGCATCACGAGCGACGCCGAGCTCATTTCCAGGCTGAACACGCCCACCGGCTGTTTCTGTTCCAGCACAACATGTTCCGCAATGTTCATCGCAAACGACGTTTTGCCCATCGAAGGACGCGCCGCGATCACGATCATTTCGCCCCCGTGCAACCCGTCCGTCATTTTGTCCAGATCCACAAACCCCGTCGCCAGCCCGTTCAGCTCGCCCTGCCGGTTAAAATAGTGCTCGATCGTGTTGATCGCCTGGTTTACCAGTTCCTTCACCGCGATGATGGTCGCCTGTGATCGGGACTCGTTGACCCGTAAAATCTCCTTTTCCACCTCGTCCAGCAGGGTTTCCACCTCGCCCTCGTAGTCGTAAACCCGTCCGACCACCCCGCTGCACGTCTGGATCAGCTTCCGCAGCAGGTACTTCTCCCGGACAATGTCCAGGTAGTAGGCCAGATTCGCCGCGCTCGGCACGATATCCTGCAACTGGCTCAGGTAGGCAATCCCCCCAACCTGATCAAGCAACTGCCGGTCCTTGAGATTCTGCTGGACGGTGATCAAATCAATCGGTTCGCGATTGTTGAATTTTTCCGCCAGCGTCTCGTAAATGGTTTGGTGCCGCAGATCGTAAAACGCCGATTTCCCGTCATCCTTCAGCTTTTCAATGCACTCGCCAATGCAGCGGTTGGGATCCAGAAACGCGCAGCCCAGCACCCCTTGCTCGGCCTCCATGGAATGCGGCGGCAGCCGGTCCAGCACGGGACGGTTCTCCGACCGCGCCGGCTTCTGGCGGCGCGTCTTCTTCAGGTCCGGGCTCGCGCCCGCCGGTTCCTCGACAGAATCAATCATCGGACGTACAGCAATAAACGAATTGGGCCCACGCTCAATTTTGAGTTGTTAAAAATTAATGACAGCTTGTTCACCGGGCTGCTTTCCGGGGTGCCGAAAATAGACGAAGCGGGCGGCAATGTCAGGGAAACTCTGCCCCTATTTTTCGACCGCATCAATTCTCAATTATTAACCTGGAAACCGCAGTTGCAGAGGCCACTCCGGTTTAAGGTTCATTTGACTTATGAATGTTGTTGTGCTTAAATAAAATGGTAACATTAAAAACATATTGTTACTAAATAAAATGAAAGCAACAGCTCAGATTTCCAGTCACAACGGCCACACCGTGTTGCCGGCGGCGATTCGCCGGTTTCTTGGCGTAGCCAAAGGCGACAAGGTTGAATTTGAATCGCGGGCGAATGGTGAAGTCGTCATCCGGCCCTTGCCTACCTTGGACGCCTTGTATGGCAGCTTGCAGAGTGATAGCCGCCCGCAGATCGATGAGTCTACCGAAGGATGGAACGCCCGCGCCCAGCGGGTAATGCAAAAGGGCCAAGCATGAAACCCGCCGTCATGCTCGCGGACGCCAACGTCTTTCTCCGGTTTCTCCGCAACGACCACCCCGAACATTCGCCGGCGGCCAAAAAATTGATCGAGGAAGCCGCCGCCGGAGCGGTTGTTCTCCGCGTTCCGGAGATTGTCGTCGCGGACATCTTTTATACGCTCACCGCTCCAATGATGAAGATTCCCCGCGCGCCCGCCGCCCGGCAACTGGCCGCCCTGTTGCAGCAGCCCGGCATCGAACTGGACAATCGCAGCCGGGTGCTCGACGCGCTGGGCCTCTGTGAAACCCGGAATATCGACTACGGCGATGCCGCCCTGATTGTCCTTGCGCAGGCCGCCGCGCCGTCTCTGCCGGTCGTTACCTACGACCGTGATTTTGCCAAGGTGTCGCAGATCACCGCCTTTTCACCACTGGAATGGCTGCAAAAAGGGCGAAAGTTAATCAAGTAGTCGTATTACCGCCAGTGGGCTTGCTTCGAATTGACGGAGTGTAACCAGGGTAAAGAATACTCCCTATGAAACAGAGCGAACCAACGCCCGCCAAAGCGCGGCGTAAATTTGACAAAGCGTTCAAACGCGAGGCGGTCAACAACTGGCTGGCCAGTGGCAAACCCGCCGGGACGGTGGCGCGTGAGCTGGGCTTGGCGGCCCACCATCTCTATGGCTGGAAAGCCGAGCTGGCGCCTGCGGGCGGACTTTCCACCGCCAGCCTGGAAGCCGAGCTGGCCGCCACCAAGCGGGAACTGGCCCGGGTGTCCGAGCAGCGGGACATTTTAAAAAAAACGTTGGGTATCCTCTCCGAACCGCGGCCGAACGGTACGCCCGGATACACGCCATGAAACACGAGCACTCCATCGCCGCCTTATGCCGGCATCTGGGAGTTTCTCCCAGCGGTTACTATGACTGGCGCTGGCGGCGCGACCACCCCGGCCCCCGGGCCTTGGCGGATCAGGCCCTGGCGGCCCAGCTTAAAATCCACTTCGCCGCCAGCCGCCACACCTATGGCAGCCCGCGCCTCCAGCAGGAACTGGCCCGGCAAGGATGCCACCACGGGCGCAATCGCATTGCCCGGCTCATGCGGGCGTTGGGACTGTGTGGCCGCCCAAAGGCCTGTTACCGGGTGGCGACGACCGACAGCCGCCATGACCACCCCATTGCGCCCAACCGGCTGGCGGCGGCACCCACGGCCACCGGGCCCAATCAAATTTGGGTCAAGGACATCACCTTCATTCACACGCCGGAAGGCTGGCTTTATGTGGCGGCCATCATGGACCTGTTCAGCCGCAAAATCATCGGCTGGGCCATGGGCCCACGGATTGACACCCAGCTGGTTTTGCAGGCCCTGACCATGGCGCTCCGCCATCGTCAACCCCCCACGCAGGTTCTCTGCCACACCGATCGGGGCGTCCAATATGCCGCTGCGGATTACCGGCAGGCCCTGGCCCGCGCCGGCCTCCTGCCGTCCATGAGCCGCAAAGGCAACTGCTACGACAATGCCGCCATGGAATCCTTCTGGAGCACCCTCAAGCTGGAACTGGTCTACCGCCGGAACTTTGCTTCCCGCCAGCAGGCCCGGGCCGAAATCTTCGATTTTATCGAATGCTTTTATAACCCCAAGCGCCGCCATAGCGCCCTTAACTTTCTTTCCCCAGTTGACTTCGAAGCCATAAACAATTAACCAAATGACCCGGCCTTACACTCCGCCAATTCGAAGCAAGCCCAGTCTCTGCTTGTACCGTTTCTCCGTATGCAGGCCCGACTGGCGCCGTACCGAGAAGAAATGAACATGCGATAACGAGATAAAGGGGTATTGCCCGCAAAAGACTTGAAAAAGCGAAATGGCAACCAATTGGCCGGAGCAAACTGTGGGCTTCTTGAGTGGAGTTTGCATCGGCAGTCTTGGGTCGCAACTGGCTCAATTCAACCAAAGTATTCCAGCAATGGTTACAGTCAAGAGCACGAAATCGGTCCATAAAATTTCCATTCATGGTTTCTATCTTTTTTGACAGCATTAGCCTATCAATAATTGTGTTCGCTCTTTAAATTCGTGCCAATTAGTGAAATTCGTGTCTCGCCCCGCCTTTTCCCATCTACGTCCATCCGCGATAATCCGCAGTTAAAAATTCCTCACCGCAGCCGCCACTCCTGCACCAAATCCTTCGGAATCTCCGATAAAAACCTTGAAGGCGACTGATACATATCCCCGCCGGAACTCCCAAATCCGCCCCGGATTAGCGGGTAGCACAGGTACAGCTCGTTCTTCGCCCGCGTGACCGAGACATAAAACAGCCGCCGCTCCTCCTCCTCGCCATCCGCGCTTTCCACCGAGCGACCCGACGGAAACAGCCCGTCGCACAGCATGATCACGAACACCACCTCGAATTCCAGGCCCTTGGCCTGGTGAATCGTCGAGAGCTTAATCTTTTCGGAGTCGTCCGAGGGATCCTCCTCCGCCTCCACATTCGTCAGCAACGCAAATTGCGTGAGAAATTCCTCCACGGACCCGAATTGCAACGCGAATTGCGCCAGTTGCTCGATTTCATCCAGCCGGCGCTCGTAATTGTCGTAGGTCTCCTTCAGGTAATCGTCGTACCCCGCATCCATCACCAGCCGCAGCATCTTGGCTGCGCTCCGGCGGACCTCCGGATCCTCCAGTTGCGAAATCGTGGCCACGAACTGCGCCCACGCCGTGGCCGCCTTGGGCGGCACGCTTTTGGCACACGCCTGCAACGCCGTGGCGAGGGCAGGGGAGCTGGGCGCGGGCGCGGCTGCGGGCGTTTCGGCGGTGGCTGCTGCCGCCGGAGAAGTCATCGCCGCCAGCGAACTGCCCGCCAGTCCCGCCGAAAACTTTGCCCACAATTTGTCTGCCCCTTTGCCCGCAATGCCCGGCAGCAACTGCGCCAGCCGCTTGAAAGACACCTCGTCGCGCGGATTCGCCACCAGCTTCAGGTAGGCCGTCGAATCCTTGATGTGCGCCTGCTCAAAAAAACGGATGCCGCTCGTGATGGAGAAGGGGATCTGTCGGCGCGTCAGCTCCAACTGCAACTCCAGCGCGTGAAAATGCGAGCGATACAGCACCGCAATGTTATTTAGACTTGTGCCTTCGTCGCGCAATTCCATGGCCCGCTGCGCTATGAACATCGCCTGCTGGCCCGCGTCGTGGCATTCCACCAGCGCCGGTTTCAACCCCGACTTGCGCGCCGGCGTCAGCGCCTTGGCAAATTGATTCACATTCGCCGCAATCGCCGCGTTCGCCACGTTTAGAATCTCCGGCGTGCTCCGGTAATTGGTCTCAATCTTGAACACCTTCGCGCCCGGATACCGCTTGGGGAAATTCAGAATGTTCGCAAAATTAGCTCCGCGCCACGCATAGATGCTCTGCGCATCATCGCCCACCACGGTCACGTTATGATGCCGCGCCGCCAGCAGATCAATGAGATCGCCCTGAAGCTTGTTGGTGTCCTGATACTCATCCACCAGAATAAATTGAAACCGCCGCTGGTAATGTTCCCGGATGTCCTCGTGCTGCTGCAACAGCCGCAGCCACAGCGCCAGCAGATCGTCAAAGTCCATGCTGTTGGACGCCAGCTTGCGCGCCGCGTAGGCCTTTTGCAGACCCGCAATCTGCGTGGCAAACTGAGCAAAATGACTGAACGAACCCTCCACCAGTTCATCCGTGCTCTTGTGCGTGTTCGCCGCCAGCGAGAATATTTCGTTCAGCACATCCGGCTTGGGGAAATGCGTGCCCTTCGTCTCAATCTTGGCATCCGTCACGCAGGCCTTGATCAGGTCTTTGGCATCATCCCGGTCCAGAATCGTAAAATCGCGCTGATACCCCAGCGTGGCCGCATGCAGCCGCAATATCCGCGCCCCGATGGAATGAAACGTGCCGCCCCAGAGCGACCGCAATTCCTGCCCCAGCAGGTCGCCCACGCGATGCATCATCTCCCCGGCCGCCTTGTTGGTGAAGGTCAGCAGCAAAATGCGGTCCGCCGGAATGCCCTGTTCCAGCAGGTAGGCCACCCGGTAGGTCAGCGTGCGGGTCTTGCCCGAGCCCGCCCCGGCAATCACCAGCGCCGGTCCCGGGGGGGCGGTGACCGCCGCCAGCTGCTGCTCGTTGAGTTCGCGCGCATAATCAATGCTCAACCGGATCTCCGGCGTGAGCGGCTTGATGACATATTCGAGCGACATGGCGCATGATTGAAAGCGGAAACGCCCGCCGGCAAAAGCAAAATCGGCAATAATATTACGACCGGTTTTGTTAGGCCCGTTTCTGAACCGTCCAGTGCATGCTTGAATATCTGGTGGTAACACGAATCCCATCCTCGGAGCGCGGCTGTGCTGAATGCCAGCGGCAGCAACGTTCGATATGCGACCGGCCCTCGAAACTGGCCAGGACGACCAGCCGGCCAATCCGTCTTCGACACAATAGTGCTCTGCCACCGCGCTCCAACCCCGCCGCGTGCTTCCCTCCCGCATTGGATGTCGGGTGTTACGCGTTGGATGTTGGATGTTCCCTCATTCCGGGCCATTCGCCGTTAATCCCCCTGTATTTACAGCCATCCCGCACCCTTTCCCTTGGCTGCCATTCTCCGCACCCCGACCAAAATTGCCCTGAATCCGGCAGCTTTTGCTAAATCCGCCGCCCAAATCAAGAACTGACCAGCTTATGACAATTTCAGGTGAGAATCTTTCCCCGTTGTACATCAGATTCATGATGCGGGAAGCGTTAGCCGTTTAGAAAAAATAATTACTTTACGGGTGGGCTGATGGGGCGGGGTGGCGGTCTTGGGCCGGAGCCAGGACAGTTGCCGGTGTCCCGGGCCTGCGGAGAACGGCACAGTTTCCCACGGCAAACCAACACCATTATGCAAACCAGAAACTTCTTACGGGCGGCCGCCGTTGCGGTTGCCTTTCTCGCTTCCGCCAGCGCGCTGCATGCCAGCGACGCTGACATCAACATCCCCAACCTGAACGACGTCAAGTTCGACGGCCTGTTCGGTGTCAGCGGCACGGCCCTCATGTACCTCGGGCTCGTGATGTGCGGCATTGGCGCCTTCTTCGGGTTGGTGCAGTACCGCCAGACCAAAGCCCTGCCGGTGCATTCCTCCATGGCCAAGGTCTCGCAGACCATTTGGGAAACCTGCAAAACCTATTTGTTCCAGCAGGGCAAGTTCCTGGCCGTCCTCTGGCTGCTGATCGGCTCCTGCATTTTCTTCTATTTTAAAATTCTCGAAGGCAAGTCGTTTGGGGATGTGCTGGTGGTGCTCGCCGCCTCCATGCTGGGCATTCTCGGCAGCTACGGCGTGGCGTGGTTCGGCATCCGTATCAACACCACCGCGAACTCCCGCACCTCGTTTGCCGCGCTCAAGGGCAACCCGGTGGCCACCGTCGGCATCCCGCTTCGCTCCGGCATGAGCGTGGGCCTGCTGCTCGTCTGCGTGGAATTGTTCTTCATGATCTGCATCCTGGTGCTCCTCCCCAAGGCGCTGATCGGACCGTGCTTCATCGGGTTCGCCATTGGTGAATCCCTCGGCGCCAGCGTGCTCCGCATCTGCGGCGGCATCTTCACCAAGATCGCCGACATCGGCTCCGACCTCATGAAGATCGTCTTCAAACTCCCTGAAGATGACCCTAAGAATCCCGGCGTGATCGCCGACTGTACCGGTGACAATGCCGGTGACTCCGTCGGACCGACCGCGGATGGTTTTGAAACTTACGGTGTCACGGGCGTGGCCCTGATCGCCTTCCTCGCCCTCGCGTTGGCGGCCAGTCCGGCCGTGTGCGCCACCTTGATTGTCTGGCTGTTCGTCATGCGCGCCCTGATGATCGCCACCTCGCTGGTCTCCTACTTCATCAATGAAGGCATTACCAAGGCCCTGTTCGGCGGCAAGAAGGATTTCGACTTCGAAGCCCCGCTCACCCACCTCGTCTGGATCACCTCCGCGGTGTCCATCGCCGTGACGTTTGTGGCCAGTTATTTCCTCTTGGCCAAGCAGACCGGCATTGATCCGAATCTCTGGTGGGTGCTTTCCTCCATCATCTCCTGCGGCACGGTCGCGGGCGCCTTGATTCCCGAATTTACCAAGATTTTCACCAGCACCAAATCCCAGCACGTCCGCGAAGTGACCAACTGCTCCAAGCACGGTGGCGCCTCGCTGAACATTCTGTCCGGCTTTGTGGCGGGTAATTTCTCCGCCTTCTGGATGGGCTTCATCATCCTCATCCTCATGTTCTGCGCCTCCTGCCTGGCCACCTACTCCGGTTCGCCCATCAGCGCGCTGATGCCCGCCCAGTTCAAATTCGCCTCGCCCATCTTCGCCTTCGGCCTCGTGGCCTTCGGCTTCCTGGGCATGGGCCCCGTGACCATCGCCGTGGACAGCTACGGACCCGTCACTGACAACGCCCAGTCCGTCTATGAACTGAGCCAGATCGAAGCCATCCCAAACATTTCGGCCGAGATCGAACGCAACTTCGGCTTTGAACCCGACTTCGAAAACGCCAAGCATCAGCTGGAAAAGAACGACGGTGCCGGTAATACGTTTAAGGCCACGGCCAAGCCGGTGCTCATCGGCACGGCGGTGGTCGGTGCCACCACCATGGTGTTCGGCATCATCATCCTGCTCGAAAACATGTTTGGCAACGTCATCGCCCATCTGAGCCTCGTGCAACCGGAAATCATTCTGGGCCTCCTCATGGGCGGCGCGGTGATCTACTGGTTCACCGGGGCCAGCACCCAGGCGGTTGTCACCGGCTCCTACCGCGCGGTGGTGTACATCAAGGAACATATGCACCTCGACGCCACCACGGCCTCCGAGAAGGACAGCAAGGAAGTCGTCCGCATCTGTACCGTCTATGCTCAGAAAGGCATGTGGAACATCTTCATTGTGATCTTCTGTCTCGCCCTGTCGCTGGCGTTCTTTAATCCCTACTTCTTCATTGGCTACTTGGTCGGCATCGCCTTCTTCGGGCTGTATCAGGCCATCTTCATGGCCAACGCCGGTGGCGCCTGGGACAATGCCAAGAAAATCGTGGAAGTGGACATGCGCGCCAAAGGCACGGAACTGCACGCCGCCAGCATCGTGGGCGACACCGTCGGCGACCCGTTCAAAGACACCAGCTCGGTGGCCTTGAACCCCGTCATCAAATTCACCACCCTGTTCGGTCTGCTCGCCGTGGAAATCGCGGTGACCATCCAGTCACAAGCATACAAGACCACCATTGGCGTGCTCTTCCTGGCCATCGCGCTCGTGTTCATCTGGCGTTCCTTCTACGCCATGCGCATTCCCGAAGAAGAAATTGGCAACGTGGGCAGCAATACCGATGCGGACAAAACCCCCAAAGAAGTCAAAATGGCCGTCAAGATGCACACTCGTACCGCCACTAGCACCAGTGATGTGCCGGTAGGTGCCGCTTCGCGGCGCTAGGCCAGTCTTGGGAAATTGATCTGAAATAGCAACAATCCGGCCGGTCGGCGCAAGCTGACCGGCCGGAGCTTTTTATGGGGCAGTATTATTTGGACGCGGGAGTGACCAATTCATTCATAGGGACGGAGCTCATGCAGGCTACGCTGTTTTAGTCAAGTGTAAGTCAAGTTTTGAGACAAGTGCTGTTCCGGTGGTAATCATCGCACCCGGCGTGGTGGCTGCGGGAGGCGGCGATGACGCTTGGCTGGGTCGCGAAGCGACCTTGGAAATTAGCCTGGCACAAGGTGCCGGGTCCCGCGCCGTTGCATTTTGCGTCCTGACGGGACGCTGGGAATCTGGATTTGCCGGGAATCCGCCGTCCCTCCAGGACGGATTGCCATTGGTGCAGTCTACCAGCCACTCCGTGGCTGGCTAATTTCCCATGTCACTCCGCGACTTAAACCAATTACGGTTTCAAACCACACCAATGGTGCCCCGCCTCAGCTCCAGCGGAGCGGCATATGCCGTTTCAAACCGTGAATGGCATTACCGCCCAATCGCCCGCCCTCGGGCGCATCCTGAAATCACACAGAAAATCCAGAGCCATGGCCACGCTACCAACCGGTCGCATGACGAGTTCTCTCCCTATCCGCCATTGGTAAATGGGGGTGAGGGCGGGGTGAGGTAGGACTCATAAAATCCACCGAACCATTGGCGTGACAACCGACTGGTTGATCTGATAGAAGCTTGGGCATGGAGCAACAACTGCAAAACGAATATCCGGCGGCGTTCCGCCATGTCACAAGCCGAGTTGGGAACCGGGAAACACTTTTCCTTTCCCTTCTCATTGGAATTATGTTTCTGTTCATCCACTCCGCCTCTGCCGCCGGATTGCTTTTGGCCAATCATGCCCGAACGGACTACTCCATCATCATTGCCACCAATGCCAGCCCGACCGTGAAGCACGCGGCGGCCGAACTGGCGGATGATTTGAAGCAGATCTCCGGGGCGGTGTTTCCGGTTCGGAGTGAGAAACCGAGCGGCCCGGCGATCTTCGTGGGTACCAGCCCGTGGCTGCCCGCCACCTTCGGCAAGGTGCGGCTGGACACCCTGACACCTGAAGCATTCGTGCTGCGCACCGACTGCCGCAATCTCTACCTGGCTGGCCACGATGACCGGGGAACGCTTTATTCAGTTTATGCCTTGCTGGAAGATCATCTGGGTGCCCGCTGGTATGCGCCCGACGTCACCCTCCTGCCGCCCCAAGACGTGGTGCGCATTCCAAGTTTGAATGAAACAAACCAGCCGGCCTTTGACTATCGCGATACGGACGAGGCAATCGTTTTCGGCAATGCGCCGTGGGATGCACATCTTCGGCTGAACGGTGTCAGCGTGCCCGCTCAGGCCGACCTGGGCGGTATCAACCGGCTGTTCAACGGGGCGGAGAACTTTTACGCCCTCGTCCCGCCCGAGCGTTATTTTGCCGACCACCCGGATTATTTCAGTCTGGTGGACGGGAAGCGCAAGGCCTCGCCGGACTCCCAACTCTGCCTGAGCAGTCCCGGCGTCTTTCAAGTGGTGGTGGATGCCTTGGTGGCCGAGGCCAAAGCCAATCCCTCCGA
>CAIJGS010000230.1 GCA_903820285.1 uncultured Verrucomicrobia subdivision 3 bacterium
CGGCGGCTCGGGCCGGTCGCATACTGGCGTAGATATTTCACGGCCACCCGGATGTCCTTGGGCCATTCGCTCTTGATCACGATGGTCTCGTTCGTGGTGGGATGCACCAGCGAGAGTTCCTCGGCATGCAGGGCCACGCGGGAAATCAGGGGACGTTCCTCGCGGCCGGGCTTCAAGCGGAAATCGCGCTTCAGGCGGGACAGCCAGAGCTGTTTGCCGCTGTAAAGCTCATCACCCACGATCGGAAACCCGGCGTGCTTCAAGTGAATGCGAATCTGATGGGTCCGGCCGGTCAGCGGCGTACAGCGCAGCAGACACCAGTCGGAAAACTGCTCCAACACTTCAAACTCCGTCTTCGACTTTTTACCGTCCTTGGGTTCCACGCGCATCTGGCCGATCCGCACCGGGTGCGGTGCCAGCTTGGCATCCACTTCAAACGCCGGCACCGGCGGAATGCCCCAGGCGAGCGCGACGTATTTTTTCAGCGGCTTTTCGGAGCCAAACAGACTGGCCAGCGCCATCAGGGTGGGCTTGTTCTTGGCGAGCAGGATAATGCCGCTCGTCTCAAAATCGAGCCGGTGGGCATTGCTAAGATAAGTCAGCTGGCGATCGCGGGCCCAAGGTTTGGCCGCGGCAATCCCCTCGTGCAACAGCCGCATCAGGTTGGGCCGGTTCGCATCATAGCGATCCGGCGAGGTCAGCAGGCCGGACGGCTTGTCCAGCGCCAGCAAATCCGCATCCTCGAACATGACCGGGATTTCCCAGAACTCCCGAGTGGCCGGCGACGACAGTTTGATCGGCGAGCTCACGTCACTTGGCCGCCGGAGCGGCCGGAGCCTGCAGCGACGGGATGTTGCGAAACTCGCGGTTCGCTTCGCCCTGCAGCCAGACGTTAAACGCTTCCGAGATGCGTTCGCGGCGGAGTTGGGCAATAAATTCCGGCAGGTCCGTCGCCTTCTTGGCTTCGTCCACCGGCAGCATGGATTTCACGTATAGGACAAAGCCACCATTGCGGCTGGGAACAAAATTGGAGACATGCCCCACCGGCGTGGAAAACGCCGTCTGCTTGAGCGCATTCAATTCATTCTGGCCGCCGAATTCCGGCAAATCCTGCGTACCGAGCGAAAACGGCGGCAGCGCCTGCGGCAGATACCCCGTCGTCGCGGCGGCCTGATCAAAGGTTTTGCCAGCGGCCAGCTGCGCGGACACCAGTGCATAGAAATTGGTGCCGACGCGCTGGGCCATTGCCAGCGACTGCTGCATGGTGAAATCGCCATGCACGCGGGTACTGATCATTTCAAACGGCGGAATATAGCTCGGAATCGCCCGGGCCAGGGCGATCACATAAAAGCCATCCGTGCCTTCCACCGGGCCGGCATACGGCGTATCCGAGTTCAGTTCAAAGGCGATCTTGGTGAACGCCGGCGTGGCATTGAATTCAAGCGGTCCGTTCTGCGAGGAGAACGGCGCGGTGGTCTGGACGGTCAATCCCTTCTGCTTCGCGACCACGGCAAGATTCTCGGCCTTCGGCGGATCCATGGCGAACAGCGGCGAGGCAAATTCCGTGGCCTGCTGCTTGGCGTTCATCGCGGCGCGCTGGCGGATCAGCAATTCGCGAATGCGCGACTTGGCCTCTTCCGGCGTCTTGGCATCCGCAAAATCCGACGCACGCTGGCCGTAGTATGCATTCACAACCTCTTCGAGGTTCGTCTTCGCCCAATCGGCTTTGGCTTGCGCCAGATTATTGGAAATGCCGAAATAAACGTAGCTGATCTGAACCTGGTCAGGTTCGCGGTAATAGGCCTGATAGTTGGTGTAAAACTGGCCAACCGCTGCCGGCGAGGCCATTACCTGGGAAACAAAATTGGAAGCGTTGAAGAAAACCGCCTGGGCCGAGAAATCCTGCTGCTGGCGGTCATACGCCGTGCTCGCTTCCTGCGGCGTGATCAGGCTGCCTGACATGCCCTTCAGATTGACCAGCTGCTGGATGGCGATGTTGCCAGTCAGCGCGCGCTTCAGATCTGCCGCGTTCAGCCCTTGGGGCACGAGGATCTTTTCCACGAAATCACTGATGGGAATGACCTGCTTGTTGCGGCCGATCGAAAGCATCAGGTTTTCTGCCGCCTTCTGCACATCCGCATCGCCCACGTGGATGCCCAGGTCGGCCGCCTTGCGGGTCAGCAGAATGCGCCAATAGATCTCGCGCTCCATTTCAGCTTCGGTCATCTCCTTGCTGCGCGCCGGCCATTCGCCGTTGCGGATCCAGTAATAGATGAAGAATTCCGCCTTGGCGGCAATGTAATCCTCGCGGGTCACTTCGCGGCCATAGATAATGCCAAAGCCGGCATTGCTGCCGTTCCCGCCGTTACGCGTGGCGGGCGTGGTGCCCCACCAAACAAATGAAATAATGGTTGCGGCGATAATCAATACCCACAACCAAGCCGAATGTTTCCGAATTGTTCCGATCATAGAGAAAATGGTCGTACAGCCTATCTTGCGCCGGGATGCATGGCAAACGTAAATTACGTCCTCGAAAATGGCCCCGGGTCAACCACCCGGTCTCAGCGCCTCATTACGGCCATCAAACCGGTCTGTGTAATGCCTTTGCATCCAAAAACAACCGTCCCAGGTTCCCGCATTGAATGTTGGGTGTTGGGCGTTCGAGGTTGGATGTTTACCCGGGTTTCCCCGCCTTCCACCCGCGTTTTGCAGGCTCACCGCAGCCACTTCGCCACGTCCACCGCCGCGTAGGTAATGAGAATATCCGCGCCCGCCCGGCGCATCGCCAGCAGGCTTTCCAAGGTCACGGCCCGTTCGTCAATCCAACCTTTGGCCGCTGCCGCCTTCACCATGGCATACTCGCCACTGACGGCATAGGCCGCCGTCGGCAGACCGAATTCCTGTTTCACGCGATGAATAATATCCAGATACGCCAGCGCCGGCTTCACCATCACCATGTCCGCGCCTTCCGCAATGTCCAGCGCCGTCTCCCGCAACGCCTCGTTCGCGTTGGCCGCATCCATCTGGTAGCTCCGCCGGTCGCCAAACTTGGGCGTGGACTCCGCCGCCTCGCGGAACGGACCATAGAACGCCGACGCAAACTTCGCCGCGTAGCTCATGATGGGCGTATCCGCAAAACCCTCATTGTCCAATTCCGCGCGAATCGCCCGTACCCGGCCATCCATCATGTCGCTGGGGGCAACGATATCCGCGCCCGCCTCCGCATGACTGGCCGCCGTGCGCGCCAGCAGTTTTAGCGAGGGGTCATTCAAAATCTTGCCGTCATGTACAATGCCGCAATGCCCGTGCTCCATGTATTCGCACAGACACACATCCGTGATCACCAGCAACGACGGCAGTTCCTTTTTAAGCAGTCTCGTCACCTGCTGCACAATCCCGTTCTTCGCGTACGCGCCGCTGGCTTTGATATCCTTCTTGTCGGGAATGCCAAATAACAATACGGCCGGAACCCCGGCCGCATGCGCCGCCGCGGCCTCGCGCACAATCTCATCGGGCGAAAGTTGGAACACGCCGGGCATGGACCCGATTTCATGCCGCAACTTCTTGCCCGCGCGGGCAAACAACGGCAAAACCAGTTGCGACACGTTCAACTGCGTCTCCGCCACCAGCCGGCGCAGGGCGGCGGACTGGCGCAAACGACGTGGACGGACCACAGGAAATCCGGGCATATTCATGGCCACAGTGTAATTTCAAACGCGCGCAGGTGACCAGCCCATTTCTTGGCATAGTCTGGCCAAAAAACCACCAGTCACCGGCCGGTTTCAAATTTGAAATCCGTGCTCCAACTCGTCCGCCTCGATCAGTTCAAACACCGTCTCCATGCCCGTGGTATCAATATGTTTGTATGTCGTCGTCTTCGCGATGGGAAAGCGCTCGGCCAGCGGATAACCCGGTCGCCCCAGGTTCACGGCTATTTGATTCCATTCCGCAATCCGCATTGGATTCACCGAGGACAGCCAGGTGAACCAGGCCACCACATCCTGTTCACTGCGGGTTGCCGCCGTCAATATCAGCTCCGGCGTTATCTGGAAAAATGCGAGGAATTGCGCATCCACCCCCGTGGGATGGCAGAAGCGGTCCGCATACTCCGGCGGCAGCTTCCCCGCGCGCAGAAAACGGGCCTTGGCGATGATCCGGGGCAGCCAGACACAATCCACCAGCGTATCCCTTGGCGCCGGCAGCTTAATTCCCTGCCGAGCCGGCGAAGCCAACCGTTGCCCTGCCCCATCCGCCAGCAATTCGGCGGGATCGTCCTTTCCCGTCATTGCCGTAAATGAATGGAGGATTTCTCCGTTTTATTGAACAATCCAACCCTACTGCTCCACCGCCGCCGCGCCAGCAACAGACCGGTTCCCACCGCCAGCAGGTTCAGCGGTCCCGGTTCCGGCACCGGCGAGGGCGTGGCTGAAAGATATGTGTACGTGATCAACCCATTCAGACTGGCCAGGGTTTGCAGGGCCACTGACGAAGAACCCGTGGTAGTCAGGCTGAACTCCGTGCTCGTTGACACCGGCAGGCTTAAGTTCCCAACACCAATGAATGTGTTCAACGAGTTGGTAAAGGTTTGGGCCGCAAACCCGCTCGCTACCATCAGGGATGAATTGGTAAAACCACCTTGCTGCGGCGCCAGACCGCTGAAAGCGATACTGATCGTGAACAGCGAATTGGTGCTCACATAAAACGCCGAGCCCTCACTCATCGTCACATGCGCCGTACCGTTGCCGTTGTTGGTAAAATGCACCTGCGCTTGCCAGGCTCCCGTATAGGAAAGCGTCACCGCCTCCAAAATACCCAGCGCCGGACTGAACTGCTGGACCGGCACATTATTTGACCAGTCCGTGGCGCTCAGCGGCACGCTGAATGCATAGTTGGTCGTCAAGGTTTGAGCGTTTGCGGTAGTGCCGCTGGCAACCGTCAGAAAAACCCCCGCCAGCAGAAATGCCGTCCGTTTGACCATCTGTTTAAAGCTGCGTTTTATGCCCGCCCACAAGGCGGCTCTCATAATCTGCGTTTTCATACCGGGTTCCTATTGTTTAACTTCTGATCTGATATGCCCACTCTGCATTAACGCATGGGCCGTCTATCAATATACCTCATAAATTCCCCATTGCAAAAAATAATACGGATTGACTAACGGTCCCCGCCGGCGGCCCTGGACCTGGGCGTTCGACGTTCGATGTTACCCCCCAATCCCATTTCCCCATTCCTCTTTTTCTCTCTTGAATTTTTCCCCGTCCCGTTGTCCCCTGCCCTCGTGACCAAATACCTGAAAGCCAGTCTGCCCCTGCTCCTCGGGGCGCTGACGCTCACCGCTCAAGCTGCCACTAACCTGCACCTGCAACACGTCGAATTCGGCCGCCCCATCTGGTGCGATAGCCAGTGCCGCGTCGGCGTGCTGTTTCAAGATGGCGGCCAGTCTGCCGCCGTTCCCGGCGGCGCGCTCTGGTGCTTTGGCGACACCTTTTTCGGCGACCCACCCGTCGGTGACGCCCCGCTCGTGTCCCAATCCCGGGGTGCCCATTGGTTGACCACCGCCCTGCTACCCGCCGACCGCACCAATCTCCCGCCCGCGCTGGTCTATAGCACCAACGCCGCCGGCTTGGCCCTGCAACCCATCGACCTCCTGCCTGGCGAAGATCCCAAACACACCCGCCTCTGGCCCGATGGCCTCACCCAGCTCGGCAGCCGCACCTATCTTTATTACTCCGTCATTAAAACCACCGACGCCCCCGGCCCGTGGAACTTTCACGGGATCGGCGGCGGACTCGCCGTCGCCACCAATTCGTTAGGAACCTTCACCCGGCTGCAACCCGGCGGCGCCTGGAAATTCCCCGTCGAACCCGCCCAAGTCCTCGCCGGCGGCGACTGGCTCTACCTCTTCGAAATCAGCAGCGCCCCCAAAGGCCTCGTCCTCGCCCGCGTAAAAGCCGCCGAGATCGAAAACCCTTCCGCCTACACCTTCTACAACGGCACCGACTGGGCCACGAACCGCGCCGACGCCAGCGCCATTCTGCGGCCAGCCTACGGCCAGGTCTCCCTCGTGTGGGTTCCCGCGTGGAACGAATATCTCCTCGCCACTTCCTCGGACTTCTCACATCCGCACGAAATCCAATTCCGCACCGCCCCGCAACCGTGGGGCCCCTGGGGCAAACCCGCTGTGCGGATCACCGTGCCCGAAATGCCCGGCCAAGAAACCCAGGTCATCTACTGCACCTACCTTCACCCCGAGCTGAGCCAGCCCGAAGCCAACCGTTTCACGTGCACCTACTGCCGCACCCTCATCGGCCAATGGCAACTCAGCAACCCCGAATGGCTCACCGTGACCTTTGACCGGTAGTCCGCCCCCTCCCTTCCCCATTTGAAATCTCAAATCCGAGATTTGATATGCCATTTACCCCCGGCGGCCGTCCGCAAGGACTCTTCCTGCTTTCCTAATCCTCCCCGCCTGCTATCATCAGGCGATGGAAAGATTGCCCGGATTCCGTGATTTTTATCCTGAACCGCTCCCCCACAACGATGTGTGGAGCTGCGACGCCCGCCAGTACGTCTTTGACACCTGGCGCAAGATCGCCAAGCGCTATGGCTTTCGCGAATACGACGGCCCCCCGCTCGAACCTCTCGAACTCTTCACCACCAAGAGTGGCGAAGAAATCGTCGGACAACTCTACAATTTCACCGATAAAGGCGAACGCGAAGTTTCCCTGCGTCCCGAGATGACCCCCACGCTCGCCCGCATGGTTGCCGCCCACGAACGCAACTACAAGAAGCCCGTCAAATGGTTCGCCATCCCCCAGCTTTTTCGCTACGAACGTCAGCAGAAAGGCCGGCTGCGCGAACACTTCCAGTTTAATGCCGACCTCATCGGCGAGACGGATCCCGCCGCCGATGCCGAGCTCATTGCCCTGCTGATCGACACGCTGCGCGCCTTCGGCCTCACCGCCGAGGACTTCGTCATCCGGCTGAGCAGCCGCAACGCCTGGCAGGACTTTTACAAGCAGGGCGGCGGCGCCTCCACCCACGAATACGAGTTCTTCCAGATCATCGACAAGATCGAACGCGCCTCGCCGGAAGAATCCGAGAAGAAACTTACCGCCCTCGGCTTTTCGCTGGCCACCGTTACTGCCTTCATCGAATCCGGCAAACCCACCGTGGAGCTGGATAACATCCTCCAAAACCTCGCCGCCCGCGGGCTGCGCGATTTTGTGAAGGTGGACTACCGCGTCATCCGCGGCCTCGCTTATTACACCGGCGTGGTGTTTGAAGCCTTCGACCGCAAGGGCGAATTCCGCGCCATCGCCGGCGGTGGCCGTTACAACAACCTGATCAAGCTCATCAGCGGCGGC
>CAIJGS010000231.1 GCA_903820285.1 uncultured Verrucomicrobia subdivision 3 bacterium
GCCTTGGGCGGCAACGCGCAGGCAGCAGGCCAGCAACAGCGGAACAGCAAACTTCAGGTACTTTGGCATAATAGGTTTATTTTGACCGCATTGGTGCGGTAACTCAATAAAAACCGCGCCCGGCCAGGAGTTGCGTTTTTGGCGGCTGCCCGCTATGGGAGTCCCCTGTCTGCGGGCGCAATCATGTGGCCTGCCAGCAGCCCCGGCGAGTTTCCATGGCCGGTTGAATGGCGACATTGCTGCGGCTGGCATTCAGCAGCAGCCGCGCTCGGGGTCACCTGCCGGCAAGGCAGCGCGCGCTTTCTGCGTGTTCTCGAGGGGCTTTGTGGGTAAGCTTTTTTTGTGAAACCGCTGACCTCGCATACCTGCAAGCTGACGGATGAACAGGCTTCGACGCTTGATGCCGCGTTGCGCACGCGCAATTGGAAGTCGCGAACGGTGCCGTACGCACGGTTTGCGTATGAATCGGACAAGGCAAACATCGTTTTTTATGAGAGTGGCAAGCTGGTGGTGCAGGGTAAGGGTACACAGGAATTCATCGAATTTGTATTGGAACCGGAAGTGCTCAAGCAGGCCAAGCTGGGTTATGAGACGGTGTTGAATCCGGACCTGCTGTTGCCGCGCATTGGTGTGGATGAAAGCGGCAAGGGCGATTTTTTCGGGCCGCTCTGCATCGCCGGGGTTTATGTGAATGAGTCGGTGATCAAGGCGTGGGCTGATGCGGGGGTGCGGGATTCCAAGAGCATTTCCAGCGACAAAAAAATGGCGGAACTGGCGGAAGTCATCCGCACGACGCCCGGCTGCGTGGTGAATGTGGTGTGCGTGGGGAACGAGGCTTACAACCGGTTGTACACGAAGATGCGGTCGGTGAACACGCTGCTGGCGTGGGGTCACGCGCGGGTAATCGAGAATATGATGGGCCTGCGCTACAAGATGAATCCGGCGCCAGTGAAGGCGATCAGCGATCAGTTCGCGGCGAGCAAGAGCGTGATTGAGAAGGCGCTGATGAGCGGGGGGCGCGAGATTCAACTGGTACAGCGCCACAAGGCGGAAGAAGACATCGCGGTGGCGGCGGCCTCCATTCTGGCGCGGGATGAATTTGTGAAGCGACTGGCCACATTGGAGCGGCAGTACGAAATGAAACTGCCCAAGGGCGCCTCGGCGGCGGTGGACGCGGCGGCCAAGCTGCTGGTGGAATCGCGCGGGGCGGATGAACTGGCCAAGGTGGCCAAGACGCATTTCCGCACGGCATTGCGGGCGCAAGGGCTGCCGGAGCCGCCGAAGACGGAATGGCGCTCGGGAAAAGTGAAGGCAGCTGAATAGGGGAAACATCCACCGCGTAACGCCCAACATCCAATGACGGATTTTAACGCGGCGCTGAGATCGCGGAGAATCGCTGAGGGAAAAGGAAGAAGTCCCAAAGAATTTTTCTCGGCGATTCTTCCAGTGCTCAGCGTCTCCGCGTTTTAATTTCCCAGCCCGCCGGTTATTAACGGCTCAGTTCAATTTCGGAGAGCGTGGGGCCTTCGGTGGCGTCGAGGATGTTGAGGCGGAATTCGCGGGCGGTCACCGGCGTAAAGGTTTTCTGAAAGCGGGCCCCGATCTTGGCGCCGCTGAAAATGGTCTTCCAGACGTCGCCATCGCGGTATTGAAACTCAAACTTCGTCACCCGGCCGGCATAGGGCTTGGATTCCTGAATTTGCAGATGGCCAATGGCGCGGGGGCGACCGAGGTCGGCGGCAATCCACGCCTGCTTGGTGCCGCTATCGGTGGCCCAGCGGGTTTCCGGATCGTTATCGAAGGCTTTGTCTGCGCCATATTCAGCTTCGTTTTTCTGGAATACGTTGGAGGCGGTGGCTTTGATTTCCGGGGCGGGCGTGAGCACGGGCAGGTCCAGGGCGGAACGGTCCAGTTCGAGTTTAATAATTGTATCAATGGGATCCAGCGCGCTGGCCGGCACGGTCAGGATGAGTTTGCCGTCCGTCTGGGAGAATTCCACCTTGCCACCATTCAGGAGGGTGGCGGATTTGATCCTGGCCGGCAGGACAGGCAATTCGATGCGAGTCTGGTCGGCGGAGATCAGGTGGATATAAACATTATTGGCCTTGCGGGTGCTGGTAATACTGCCAACCGGTTTCCAGGGGCCGCCCCGGGTGCCATAGATGCTCTCGCCATTCCGGGCGAGCCAGTCACCGATTTCCTTGAGGCGGGCGACCTGTTCCGGATCAATCAGGCCATCGGGCCGGGGGCCGACATTCAGGAGCACATTGCCATCGCCACCCGCGCCGCGAATGAGCATGTCCAGGCAGGCGGCGAGGGGTTTCACGCCGTCCTTGGCACCGCCCCAGGCCCAGGCATTGTGCGCGGAAATGGTCATGCAGGACTCCCACGGATGATCGAGCTGGAACTTGCCGATGCGTTGCTCGGGGGTTTCATAATCGCCGCCATCGCCGGTGCGGTTATTGATGAGGATGTCGGGCTGGAGGCGGCGTACCATTTCAATGGTGGCGGCCCCGCGTTGGCCGTACATGGCGGGCACGTCGTTCCAGATGGTGATAAGGGGACCGTAATTCTGGATGAGCTCGGTGATCTGGCCTTGGAGATACTTTTCGTAGGCATCGAGATCGGAGGTGGCGCGCTTCACGGAGCCGGCGGGGCTCGTGACGGGCCAGTTGGTGTTGTACCAGTCGGTGACGGAATAATAGGCACCGAAATCAATGCCTTGCTTTTTGCAGGCGGTGGCCAGCTCTTTCACCACATCGCGGTGAAAGGGCGTGTTCATGATGTTGTAATCGGTGAGCTTGGAGTCCCACAGGCAGAAGCCGTCGTGGTGTTTGGTGGTGAGGACGATGTACTTCATGCCGGCGGCCTTGGCGATGGCGACCCATGCATCGGCGTTGAAATTGGTGGGATTGAACTGGTGGTAGAGGTTGTCGTAGACGTCAATGGGGGTTTGAGCACCGCGGGACCAGCCGATTTCATGGCCGGTGAGGCTGACGGGGCCCCAGTGGATGAACATGCCAAAGCGCAGGCTCTGCCAGCGTGCCACCGCTGCTGGGTCGGCGGCGGGCCAGGTGTGGGCGGCTGGCGCGGTGGGGGCTGGAGCGCTGAAGCCGGAAAGGGGAGCCAGCAGGCCGGCGCCGAGCAGGAGGGCGGTGCGGAAATAGGATTTCATAAGTGTGGCCGGCAGTATGTTGCGGGAAGGGCGCGCGGTCTTGCAAATTCATTCGGTGAATGATATTGAACATTCATGCGTAAGGCGGTTGCCCCGATTTACCAGGCTCCGGGAGCCCGGTTTGAGATCGATTCCTGCGCCCCGCAGTTTGCGGCGGTGCGCGGCGGGAAGATCAAGCTGCATGCGTTGTCCAAGGGCTATTATCCGGGCATCCGGCTGAAACGGACGGAGCTGGCGGGCATAACCAGCATCGGCTTCTGGAACGGCACGGGCACGCAGGATTGGGGGCTGGACCCGCATCGTAACGAGGGGATCGAAATCACCTATCTGGAAACGGGGGCGATGACGTTTTCCGTGGAAGCGAAGAAATTTGAACTTGGGTCCGGTTGTTTTACCCTCACGCGGCCCTGGCAGTTGCATCAACTGGGCGCGCCCAACATCGGACCCGGCAAGCTGCACTGGCTGATTCTAGATGTGGGGGTGCGGCGGCCTAACCAAGAATGGCGCTGGCCGCACTGGCTGACGCTAACGCCGGCGGACCGGGCGGAGTTGACGCGCAAGCTGCGGCACAGTGAAAATGCGGTGTGGAAATCATCACCGGGCATTGCGGCGGCGTTTCGGGGGCTGTCGGCAGGGGTGTTGCAGTGGCGGGAGCCGTTTGCAGAATCGCGCATGATTGCGCTGTTGAACCAGCTATTATTAGGGATATTGGAGGCATTGACCGAGCAGCAGACGCCGCAAAACCCGGAATTGGCGACGCGGCGGCGGGCGGTGGAGCTGTTTTTGCGGGATCTGGCGGAGAATGCGGCGAGCAGTAGTGAACCGTGGACGCTGGGCAAGATGGCGGCGCATTGCGGCATGGGCATTACGGTATTTTCCAAATATTGCCGGGAATTGGTGAATAACGGGCCGGTGGAATACTTAAGTAGATGCAGGCTGGAGCGGGCGGCGCGGCAATTGCGGGCCAATCCGGAGCAAGCGGTAACGGAAATCGCCTTTGAAAACGGGTTTAATTCGAGCCAATACTTCGCCACGGCGTTCCGCGGACAGTACCGGATGAGCCCGCGGGAGTATCGGGTGCGGGATAAAACGGCAAATTGAGCCAAAAAGGGATGATATCCGCGGGATATTTTGTGGGCGCCACCCTTTGCCGATAACTGGCGGATGTTGCCGGGTAGCGTTTTAGCCAATGAAATCAATGTTTTGGTGAGTTTGCCGGCGGAAAGCAACTTGTTGAAAAAAAATTAAAAAAGATATTGCCTTCATTTGTACCTTTGATACTCTTTTCGCTCCTCTACGACCGAAAGGCGATAGGACAGCATGTTTGCAGACCGATAACTGATTCCCGGCAAGGGACAGGAATGATGGCCTGCCAACTTCAAAGTTGCTGATAAAAAACTTTTGTTATTATGCCTGTAAAAACTTTTAGACCGCTGACGCCGTCTACGCGATACATTACGATCGCGGACTACAGCGATATTACGAAAACGACCCCGGAGAAATCCCTGGTTGAAATACGCAAGAAGTCCGGTGGACGTAATACCTATGGTCGTGTGACGGCCCGTGGTATCGGTGGTGGCCACAAACAGAAAATCCGCCTTGTTGATTTCAAGCGCAACAAGCACGGCGTGGAAGCGACGGTTGCGGCGATCGAATATGATCCCCTCCGCTCGGCCCGCATTGCTCTGCTGCAGTACAAGGACGGTGAGAAGCGTTATATCATCGCTCCGGTCGGCATCAAGGTTGGTGTGGCGATCAGCAGCGGTCCGACGGCTCCGCCGGAAGTTGGCAATGCTCTTCCTTTGCGCCTGATCCCGATCGGCCTCTCGGTTCACAATATTGAGCTGACCCCTGGCAGTGGTGGTCAGATGGTTCGTTCGGCTGGTGGTGCGGCGACCTTGATGTCCCGTGACGAAGGTTATGCGCAACTCCGTCTGCCCTCCGGCGAAATCCGCCGGGTGAACGAAGAGTGCTATGCGACGATTGGCCAGGTGGGCAATACCGAGCATGAAAACGTGATTCTCGGCAAAGCTGGTCGCTCCCGTCATCGTGGCATCCGCCCGATTAACCGCGGTGTGACCCGTAACCCGGTCGACCATCCTAACGGTGGCGGTCAGGGTAAGTCCAAGTCCGGTGGTGGCTGGCAGCAACTCATGTCGCCGTGGGGCAAGGTGGCCAAGGGTGGCAAGACCCGTACCAAGTACAAATACTCCAACCGCTTCATCGTGGTCCGCCGTAACGGATTGCCGATCAAGACCAAATAATTTTTATGGGACGTTCGATTAAAAAAGGTCCGTTTGTGGAAGCCCACCTTCTGGAGAAGATCCAGAAGGCCAAGGCGGTGAATCAGAAGACGCCGATCAAGACTTGGTCGCGCCGCTCGACGATCACGCCCGAGTTTGTCGGTCTGACCTTCACGGTTCATAACGGCAAGGTTTTCAATCCCGTATTTGTGACGGAAAACATGGTGGGTCACAAGCTGGGTGAATTTTCACTGACGCGCACGTTCAAGAAGCACGGCGCCCACACTGCCAAGGCGGAGGCCAAATAGTTTATGGAAGTTTTCGCGATTCAAAAAAACATCCCCATGTCCGCGCAGAAAATGCGCGAGGTCGTGCGGCAGGTTCAGGGTTTGCCGGCCTTGCAGGCCATGGCGATCCTCGCGGTGGTGCCCCGCAAGGGAGCCCGCGTGGTGGCCAAGACGCTCAAGTCCGCCATCGCCAATGCGGAGAACAACAACAAGTTGCGCCCCGAAACTTTGCGTATCAAAGAGGCGGTTGCCGGTACGGCGACCACCATCAAGCGGTTTCAGCCCAAGGCCCGCGGTTCCGCCGGCCCCATTCTGAAGCGCCGCTGCCACATCAAAATCACTTTGTCTGACGAATAACATATGGGCCAAAAGACCAATCCAATCGGTTTGCGTGTCGCCGTCAATAAAGACTGGCGCTCCAAGTGGTTCGCCGACAAGCGGGACTTCGCCAAGCTGCTGAACGAGGATCGCGAGATCCGCGAGCTGCTGAAGAAGAAACTGGAATCGGCCTCGGTGCCGAAGATTTTGATTGAGCGCGCAACGAATCGTTGCCGTGTGACGATCCTTACCGCCCGTCCGGGCGTGGTGATCGGCCGCAAGGGCTCGGAAATCGA
>CAIJGS010000232.1 GCA_903820285.1 uncultured Verrucomicrobia subdivision 3 bacterium
CCCAACCCGCGGTTTCACGGCGGCTGTTTCGGTGTTTATGGGCACACCTCCTGCGAAGCCCTTATTATGTAAAAGCGTTTCAAACCATCCCGGCGCGCTGATGGGCGACCCGTGGGCAGACCCCACCGGTGGGGAGTTTTGCATCCCCGACGCCAATATTATTTTTGTGCGGAAAGACATCATCGAGACGTCGTGCTAATCCGGTTCACAGTCTATTCACCTTTCGTTTCATCATTTTCTGTTTTAGGTTCATGTCAGGGAAATAAAAAACCCTGCTTACACGGGGTAAGCAGGGTAGGGAGAAATCTTGTTCGATTCGTTACCTGCTGACCTCCGGATTATCCAAAATAGTTTCGGGGTTATACCCACGATACGACCTGGACAGACCAAGGCTAAACATATAGCCCTGGCTTAACCGGCTATGACGTGTCGCTTTCGCGACCGTCAGGGTCGGCCAATTCGTGGCTGATATGTTTATGCAAGTTTTCATTGAACTTGCTAGACGTTACCAAAACTCAATGGTTACAGTCCACTTATACTTTTAGGGGGGCACTTATTTTGAATTCAAATATCAAGATGCGTTGATGCAAGTTATGATTTATAACTGGCGCGTATGTTTTGCGGGCTGGGCTTGCGATGTCACCGGCTTCGACCCGGTGCGGTTCGTCAGTTGATTCCATTGGGCCACCCGACAGCTCGCCACGTGCGGGTATGAGGACGTGCTTTGGTTTTTCCATGGACTTTGGAATCCGTTTTTCTTCGTGGCGCGGGCGGAATATTTCGGGTAATAGTTTTGAATGTGCCATCCCCAAATAATTCAGAGCCGGATTTCCGGCCGGACATCCGGGTCTGCCAACTTCATTCATTCCCTGGTAACGGCCACGGTCCGATTGGTTGCTTTTGCCGGGGCATGCGGGCTATTCGCTTTTGTTGTCCGAGGGACTGAACCGGCAGCGGGTGTGCCGGGTGTGGCGACGGCGGGGGCGCTGGAGTATAAGGCGGATTGGCGCTGGGTGAAGGGAGCGGTTTTCGTGCCTACCAAATATGTGAACGAAGCCCAGCAGTGGGATGAATATGATCCGGTGATCAATGAGCGCGAGCTGCATTATGCGTCGGTTTACGGGATCAATTGTGTGCGGGTTTATCTGCATTTTGACATCTATCTAAAAAAGAAGGCGGCGCTACTGGCCGACATCGAAGATTTTCTGACGCGGGCGGACCGGCAGAGCATCAAGACGGAACTGGTATTTTTCGATGACTGCTGGAATCAACCGGAGGCCGATTTGCTCTCACCTGATTATAAATATCCGGCGCCGATTTTCGGGGTGCATAACAGCCGGTGGCTGGTATCGCCGGGGGAAAATGTGCGCCAGCATTACGCTGAATACCATGACCGGCTCAAAGGTTATGTGCAGGACATTGTGAACGCTCACAGGGATGACCCGCGCATCGCCTTTTGGGAAACTTACAATGAGCCCAACAAGTCGCCGGAAACCCGGCGACTGATGAAGGATTCGTATGATTGGATTCACGAAACCGGCACCAGGATTCCAGTAACGGCCACGGGGCAGGCTTCGCCGGGCCAGGGTTTTGCCGGCGATCCTTATTCGGATTTCAATTCCTGGCATGAATACAGCAACTATGATTATACAGGCAAACCGGATTCGCTATGCTCGGAATGCATGAACCGGAGCGGGCAGTCGGTGCCGGGAATTGTGGAGCATTTCAAGGGCAAAACGGGTTTCATTCTTTGGGAGTTCGGCATTGGGCGGGATAACTGCCGTTTCACCTGGGCGGAGGACCGCGAGCATCCGCGCACAGAGGAAACGCCGAAGCCGTTCCACGGTGTGGTTTATCCGGACGGACATCCCTGGTCGGTGGCGGATGTGAAGGCATTGCTCGGAGCGGAGGCGTTTGCGAAAGCCCCTTTGTGGGCGGTGGAATATTTCAAGGATTCCCATTTTGGCGAGCTGGGCAAAAAATCGGTCACGCCCATGATTGATTTTGAGCTGGGCACGGAGCGCGGCACGGGGTCACCCGATGCTTCGGCCGGCGTGCCATCGGAAAACTTTTCCGTGCGCTGGACGGGGACAGTTCTGCCGCCGGCGAAGGGGACTTACACATTTTTTGCGGACGGAGACAACCAGGTGAAGGTTTTCGTAAATGACAAGCTGGTCCTGAATAAGAAAACCACTTCCCGTGGGGAAGTGTCCCGCAAGATCAAGCTAGCGGGCGGACAGCGGGCCAAAGTCAGGGTGGAATATGTGCACGCCACGGGCAATCCCACGTTGCATATTGCGTGGTCGGGCCCGAGTTTAGCGCGGCAGATTATAACCCCGGATGGTAATGCTGGCCTGGATTGAGCGAGGTCGTTGAAGAGTTTCATTAGCTTGGGAGTGTGATCCCGGCATGGGCAGTACGTTGCCAGCGGGGTGGCGCGACGGGTTGGTGATTGTCCTTTTACCCAGGAGTCTTTTGCCATATGTTTCTATGGTGGTGTTGATTATACACATATTTCCAATGCCATAACTGGATTGCCGGTTTCCTGATAGGAACGGCGATCGGGTGATGGATGGATTATGATTACGGGTGTTAAATTGAGTTTGGCTTTGGTGACGGCGCTCCTGTTTTTCAATGGGTGCGCGGTGAATCCGAAGCGTCCCGGAATTGTGGGGGTGGAGGTGGCGGTTTACTATGAGGCGGGGGCGGCGGAGGCGGGGCCCTTGACGTTCGAACTTTTGCATCGGCAAGGTATCGCGGCGGAAGGTCATGGTAGTGGGGGATGGATTCACGTAGTGGTATCACCGGACCAGGCGGATAACGCCCGTCAGTTGCTGGAGACGGAATGGTCCGGTTTGAGCGAGGCGAATAAAAGCTCGTTTCAGATTGTGGACCAAAGTCTCGTCGCAGGTTCGAAGGGGTTGGATTTTTTGAAGGATGTGCCGTCCCTGGCAGAGGTGTCGCTCAAGATGACGGAAGCGGAGTTTCTGGATATCGTCCATCGGCAGGGGTTTGATTGTCAGTGGGAGATTGCCAGTGGCCAGCGGACGTATTGGGTGAAACCGAAACCGCATGCGATTGTTGTTTTTGGCTTCCGGGCTGGACAGTGCACTGGCATTCAGCGGTTGCAGGATTAGGTTTTCAAGTTCCCACATAGCGTCTGGGGGGAGCAGCTTTTTACGCTTCTGGCAACAGGGGGCAATTTTGTGCTTGCCGGGCAGGCAGTTTCAAATCTGAATAGGCGGAATGATTTTCCCCAAGTTCAATCAACAGCAATGATCCGGTTGCTGGCATTCATTTTGATCAGCGTGTTCGCCTTGGCAGAGCGCGGGTTTGCGTTGGGGCAGGTGACTTATGTCGCCGATACGCCTAGCACGGGGAGTTTTCCGGTGGTTGTCGATGGGGTGGCGGCTGCATTGTGGGTGGACACGAATGATTTTGCCGGGGTGATCCGGGCGGCGGGCGATTTGCAGTCGGATATTTTTCGGGTGACGGGAGTGAGGCCGGAATGGCTGGCGGGGGCGGAGGGTTTGAATCCAAAGGTCATTCTAGCAGGAACGCTGGGAAAATGTCCGTTGATCGATCGCCTGGTGCGGGAGCACAAGCTGGATGCTCAACCGATTGCGGGGATGTGGGAATCCTTTCTGATCCAAGAGGTGGCGCAGCCGTGTGCGGGGGTGGATCAGGCGCTGGTGATTTGCGGGAGCGACAAGCGGGGGACGATTTACGGCATTTACGATTTGTCGGAGGAGCTGGGAGTTTCGCCATGGCATTTCTGGGCGGATGTACCGGTGCGTCAGCGGAGCAACGTTTGGGTGAAGGCCGGGCCATATGTGCAGGGACCGCCGGCGGTGAAGTATCGGGGGATATTTCTGAATGACGAGGCGCCGGATCTGACCGGCTGGGCGAATCATACCTTTGGCGGATATAATCACGGGTTCTATACAAACGTCTTCGAGCTGCTGCTGCGACTGAAGGCGAATTACCTGTGGCCGGCGATGTGGAACAATTGTTTCAATGAGGATGATCCGCTGAATCCGAAGCTGGCGGATGAGTACGGGATAGTGATGGGGACGTCGCATGTGGAGCCGATGATGCGGGCGGACAAGGAGTGGAACCGGCTAGGGTACACGGCGCGGGACTGGAATTATGCGACGAACCCGGACCGGCTAAAGGCGTTCTGGGAGGCGGGGCTGGCGCGAAACAAGGATTACGAAAATATCATCACGATGGCGATGCGGGGCAAGATTGACACGCCCATGTCGGAGGGGGCGAACATCGCGTTGCTGGAGCAGATTGTGACGGCGCAGCGGGAAATGGTGGCCCGGGTGTATCACACCAATGCGGCGGCGGTGCCACAGCTGTGGGCGCTCTACAAGGAGGTGCAGGAATATTATGAAAAGGGCATGCAAGTGCCCGATGACATGACGTTGCTGTGGTGTGATGACAACTGGGGCAATCTGCGGCGGCTGCCAGGGGCGAGTGAGCGCGGGCGGCCCGGCGGCTCGGGAATTTATTATCACTTCGATTACGTAGGCAATCCGCGCAATTACAAATGGGTGAACACGAGTCCGCTGCCGAAAATCCGGGAGCAGATGAATCTGGCGCATCAGTATGGGGCGGACCGGATCTGGATTGTGAATGTGGGGCATTTGCAGCACGTGATGCTGCCCACGGAATTTTTTCTGAACCTGGCGTGGGCGCCGGACCGCTGGCCGGCAGAGCGGCTGGGGGAATTTACGCGGCAGTGGGCGGCCCGGGAATTCGGAGTTGAGTACGCGGCACCGATCGCCGACCTCATCACGCAATCTGCGTTTTTGAATGGACGGCGCAAACCGGAGTTGCTGGAACCGGATACTTACAGCGTGGTGAATTATGGGGAGGCGGACCGGGTGCTGGCGGAGTGGCAAGCCCTCGCGAACGAGGCGGAGGCAATTAATCAAAAACTGCCCGTCGCCGCCCGTGACACATTTTTTGAACTGGTGTGGTATCCGGTATTGGCGTGCGCGAATTTGAACGAATTGTATGTGACGGCGGCGAAGAATCATTTATATGCGGTGCAGGGGCGGGCGCGGGCGAATGAGCTGGCGGCGCAGGCGCGGGAGTTGTTCCGGCGGGATGCGGCGCTGACGGCGGAGTACAATCATGAACTGGCGGGGGGCAAATGGAACCATATGATGGATCAGACGCATATTGGCTACACGGGCTGGCAACAGCCGGATTCGAATTCGCTGCCGGCGCTGGCAGAAGTTCGCATGGCGGGACGGGCGACGATGGGGGTGGCTGTGGAGGGTTCGGCGAATAGCTGGTCGGCGGGTGGGGCAGGAGCGGTGTTGCCGGTGATTGACCGGTTTAAGCGGCCGTCCCGGTATGTGGATATTTTTAACCGGGGTGCAGGTGAATTGGATTTTACAGCCAGCGCCGATGTGCAATGGATTCAACTAAGCCAGACCAATGGTGTGGTTGGGACAGATCAGCGCATCCGGGTATCGGTGGACTGGTCCAAGGCACCGGCAGGTGAGGTCCGGGGATGGGTGGCCATTCGTGGCGGTAACACGAATTCCGTGATGGTGGCAGTGGATGTGTTCAATCCGACCTTGCCACGGCGGGGAGCGTTTGACGGTTTTGTGGAAACGGAAGGTTGTGTGGCCATGGAGGCGGAACATTTTACGCGGGCGACGGCGGTGGGTGGGGTTCATTGGGAAAAGTTACAAGGATTGGGGAATACGCTTTCGGGGATGGAGGTATTTCCGGTGACGGCAGCCAGCGTGCTGCCGCCGCAACTGGCGCCGGTTTTGGAATACCAAATGTATTTGTTCCATGGCGGGACGGTAGAGGTGGAGGCGGCGCTGACACCGACGCTGAACTTCATGGCCGGGCGAGGATTGCGTTTTGGGCTTTCATTTGATGACCAGCCGGTGCGGGTGGTAACGGCAGTACCGGAGCATTATGCGGTCGGTGACGGGGCGGAGGATTGGGGGCAGACGGTGAAGAATGGAGTCCGGCGGGTGCGGTGCCAATTTGAGCTTGCGGAGCCGGGCGAACATACGCTGAAATTCAGGATGGTGGACCCCGGAGTGGTGCTGGAGAAATTGGTGGTGAATACCGGCGAAGTGAAGCCGAGTTATCTGGGGCCGCCGGAAAGTTTTCGCGACAGGGTGGATTGGCCGTGAACCGGCCTTTTCAGCTTATGTTTCACAGAGGAGCATCAATTCAGGTGGTGGTCATATTTAATTCAGATTGACAAAATATTTCATCCATTTCGCAACAAATGGAAGAAAGGAAAGGCAATCGATGCCTACGTGTTTGAAGGAGAATAAGTCATGGGGAAAATGGTTCGGCCGCCAGCCCTTTTGCCACAGAAAACAATAGGTGAAAGTAGAAAAACCAGTTGCAAATCCATGGCCCACGCTGATAATCAAAATAATTGCCCAAAAGGCCCACGCCGGTCGTGGATCAGAACCCAATGGGAAATTTTTAGTCAATCTGTTTTATGCTATACAACTTGCGATCTCTCCTGACATCCGGGGCGCAAGCCGAATTGGGGGAGGCTTGTGGATAAATTGCTCGAAAAAATCTGGGACTTTGTGGCCAAGGACCGGTCGCTGACGCTCCAGTCACGACTATTCCGTTTGCTGTGCCTCTCTGCCGCCGTCATCTGTCTGGGCCTTTGTCTGCCGACCAATTTGCTGGAGCCGGACCTGCCGCTGTCCGTGGACGTGTGCACTGGACTGGCGGGAATCCTGGGGATTTTTTGCTATGTTAACGCCCTTCGGGACCGGGAATATACCCTGTTCTTTCTACTGGTGCTGATTTTGTTGGTTGACATTATTTGGGTGCGAAACGGCGGGTCTATTGGCAGCAATACCTATTATTTTCTGGCGATCATTGTCTACCCCATGTCGATCTGGCGCGGCCGCAAACGGTGGTGCTTTGCTGGCGTGATTGCCCTGAACATCTGCGCGTTGTTTGCCTTGGAATATAACTTTCCCGGCCTGGTGTTCCGGTTTTCGAGTCCGCTTGAAATCATGCTCGACGAACTCACCGGAGTATTGTCGGCCCTGGCTGCCGTGGCCTTGGTCACCTGGGCGGTGGTGACCAACTATGACTGGGAGCGAGCCCACCTTTCACGGGTCGCGCGGGAACTGGGCACGAGCGAGGAGAATTATCGCAGCCTGGTGGAGACTGCCACCTGCCTCATCCTGCGCTTGGATGCAGACGGCCGGATCATCTTCATCAATCGGTTTGCAGAAGATCTCCTCGGCTTCCGCCGGGGCGAACTCATTGGCAGGCTCGCGCTCGGGGCCATCGTGCCGGAAACATCCTCCGCTGGTGAAAAATTCGCCGCCCGGTTTGCCGAGCTGTTGCGGGAGCCAGAACGGTTTGCCGTGAACGAGAATGAAGTCCACAGCCGCGACGGCCGAATGGTGTGGGTTCGCTGGGGCAATGTGCCGATCCGCGATACTGCGGGCCGCTTGCGTGAAATCCTGTGCGTGGGCATTGACCTGACCGAGCAAAAGCAGGCCGAAGAAATCCTGCGGGAGACGAACCGGAATCTGGAACAGGCGACGGCCCGGGCGGAACTGGCCAATGTGGCCAAGAGCGATTTTCTGGCGAACATGAGCCACGAGATCCGGACGCCCATGAACGGCATTTTGGGGATGGCCAATTTGTTGCTGGACAGCCGGCTGGACCCGCACCAGCAGGAGTTCACCCAATACATCATCCAAAGCAGCGAGAATCTACTGAACATCATCAACGACCTGCTGGACCTTTCCAAAATCGAATATAACCAGATGGCCTTGGAAATGGCCCCGTTCAATCTGCGGAATCTGGTGGAGGATATTCTGGGTTTGCTGGCGCCCCGGGCACAGGCCAAAGGCGTAGAGTTGAATGCGATTCTTCCGGCCGGTCTGCCAGTGGAACTCACCGGCGACCCGGTCCGGGTCCGCCAGATTCTTTTGAATCTGCTGGGCAACAGCATCAAATTCACCGAGGCGGGGGAAGTGACCTTGCGGGTGGAGTGCCTGCTGGCCGTACCGGAACAGGTGCGGCTACGGTTTCATGTGTCAGACACGGGGATTGGCATCGCAGCCGAGGTGCGGGAACGGTTATTCAAGCCGTTCAGCCAGGGAGATGCGAGCACGACGCGGCGCTACGGAGGGACAGGTTTGGGGCTGGTGATCAGCAAACGACTGGTGAGTCTGATGAACGGGGACATCGGCGTGGGGAGCCAGCCGGGGAAGGGATCGCATTTCTGGTTCGAGATTGATCTCAGTCGTCGGCAGCAGCCGGCCCTCCTGGAAACCGTCGGGGGCAGGGAGTTGGCGAAGGTCCGGGTGCTGGTGGCTGACCAACACGAGGCCACGCGCGAAAGCATCCTCGCCATGGTCCAGAACTGGACGCCCCACCACTACGAGGCCGCCCGCGGTGCGTCGGCGCTGGAACTGTTGTCCCGCCTGCCGGCCGACGGGGTTCCCGTGGTGCTGATAGCGGGCCAATTGCCCGACATGAAGGGGGAAGAACTGTGCCATCTGGCGGCGGTACGAAACCGTCAATTGCATACACTTTTGATCCGCGCCATGGAAGACCGGGCCGGCGTCCTGCCGGCGAACGTAAACGGCTTGATCTACAAACCCGTCCGGCAGTCCAATCTGTATAATTTGCTGCAATCAGCGCTGGCCAACAGTCGGTCGCCAGCCATCGCTCCTGTCCCGGCGGAGGTGGTCGTCCATCCTGCTCTTACCCCGCCATCCGAAAACCGTTTGGGCAGCCTGAAATTGCTCGTCGTGGAGGACAATGCCATCAACCGCCGGCTCATTGAACTCATGCTCAACAAACTTGGTTGCAAGCCCGACATGGTTGTCGACGGCCGTGAAGCGGTGGATTTTTGGCGGGC